>CAZUAB010000300.1:0-1502 GCA_964617795.1 uncultured bacterium | reverse complement strand
CCATCGTCGACAATGGCCCCTACCTTGAAATCTGGGCTGGCGATTCGGAGGGTGTCTATCCCTTCAACTCGGGTCGTGTTGCGCTGACCGTGCCATCCGGTGTCGAAGCTCAGCCAAACAGTGTCGAGACGATCGCTGGCGAATACTACGCGTCGCCGCTGCGGGCGGTCTTCGGGCTCGGCTTCGGCTCGTCGGCGACCTTCCGCCGTGCGGCAGCGATCACAGTGAAGTTTCCCGATACCCGCGAAGCGGTTATCACCAACGTCTGCATCGGTCCTTGACGCCGATTTGACCGATATGTCACGAAGAAGGGGCGCCCCACTGGGGCGCCCCTTCTTCGTTTCGATTGATCTCGTGGCGCTGCGGTATGTGTCAGGCGGGCAGGGCGGCCAGGCGCCTGACGATCGCATCAAGGATGTGCGTGGCGACAGCATCCTTGGCTTGTAGCGGGATTTCAGTCTCTCCGCCGTCGCGGTCGAGGATCCAAACATGGTTCTGGGTGTCGGCAAAGCCGCCGCTACTCCCACCGACTTGATTGGCGACAACGATGTCGAGGCGCTTTTGTGCGAGTTTTTCACGCGCATACGTTAGAACATCGTGGGTCTCGGCGGCGAAACCGACGGCCACCTTCGGTGCGAATTCGGTTACGGCTTTATGCAAGATATCCGGTGTACGCACCAAATCAAGCTGCAGCGGGCCGGCGGTCTTCTTCTGCTTTTGCGCGAGGACCGCTGCGGGCGCCCAGTCGGCCACGGCGGCCGTTGCGATCAGTACATCGGCGGGGTCGCGGCGCAAAATCTCACAAACAGCCGCGTGCATGTCCTGTGCCGAAACGGTATCGATGCGATACACGTTCGGTGGCGTCGATTGTTCGACCGGTCCTGCCACCAAGGAGACCCGGGCGCCGCGGGCGGCCGCGCGCGCGGCCAAGGCAAAGCCCATTCGCCCTGTTGACGGATTGCTCAGATAACGTACGGGGTCGAGATATTCGCGGGTCGGGCCAGCCGTAATTAACACGTGACGGCCTTCTAGGTCGCGCGGCGCGCGGCGGTTAGCCGCAATTTGGACGATATCATCTACATCGGGCAGGCGGCCCGCACCAATCCAACCGCAGGCCAGTTCGCCGGACGCGGGCTCAATCACCACGGCGCCGTCCCTGCGAAGCTGCTCCACGTTGCGTTGTACCGCAGCCGATTGCCACATGTTGACATTCATTGCCGGAAATACGAGTTTGGGCGCCCTGGTCGCCAAAAAACTCAGCGATACAGGCTCATCGGCGTGTCCGCCCGCGAGCCGGGCGAGCATCTGGGCCGTCGCCGGCGCCACCAGCATCAAATCCGCCCAGTCCGCCAAATCGATGTGGCCGACGCCCGTCGTTTCGATTTCAAAGATATCGTCCATCACGAGAAAATCGGCGACGGTACGCAGCGCAAGCGGACTGACGAAGTTCGCCGCTGCGGGGCTCAGTGCGACCCCGACTTGCCAACCGTCGCGTTGCAACC
>CAZUAB010000299.1:0-1527 GCA_964617795.1 uncultured bacterium | reverse complement strand
CTCGGCGCGGTCTTTGAATTTTCGTACACTGGACATTGCCGACATTGTACCGTCAGTCGCTACCGATACACAACGCGCTGCCAAGAAAAACGGCACGGCGCCGAGTGGCGCCGTGCCGTTCAATGCTGACCAGCCAAGGTTCGCCTCAGAAGAGGTCGAGAATCTCCTTGATCTGACTGCCAAGCAGCGCCAAATATGCGTTCAGCGAAGCTTGGTCGGCCGGGGAAAAGCCGACGGAGGCATCGATGGCGAGCAGATGGTCGGTTACGACGTTTTCCTGATCGGCAAAGGCGTAAACATCAAGATACAGCACGCCGCCGAAGGTGGGGTCGCGGAACGCAAGGGCCGGCACAACGCTGGAAAGGCCGTCACGCTCGATCTGCGACACACCGAAAGCACCTAGACTGGGACCGCTGCCGCCTGCCAAGCCAGGTACGGCCGGATTGGTATTCTCGGCCGGGAAGTGCAACAAATCGCAGAAGAATGGGTCCGAACCAGCGCTGCACTCTTGCAGAACGGTAGCGTCATCCAGACTTTCGCGGCAGTAGAAACGGTCGATGACGCGGTAAGGCTGCGCCGTCGCCTTCGTCGCAAACTCGGGATACGCGGTCGCGCGCTCCGAAACGACCGCGTCGAGGACCGGGTCAAAAGAGCACTCGGTTTCCCACCACAACAGTTCAGGCTCGTCGCCAGCCACCATCGATGGGGTGTCCCACGCCGGCAGCAAGTCGCGAAGCCCGAGCCCGGAGTAGAAAAACTCGCCCGCATCGAGTTCGATGGCATTGCCGATGAACCCGATAATCAGGTCTTCGTTGATAATGTTGCCGAGGCCTGTGAGGTCCCGCAGCACATCAATGAGCAGCGGCACCACGTCTTCGGCCAAATTGATACGTGCATTCACGTCGTTGATGCGCACGTCGCCAGGCGGCAGCAAGCTGTCCATGAGCTTGCCGACCACACAGCCGGTCCCGGGGTCGCTCTCCAGTGTGCTCGGATCCTTCTCCCAGCCGTCGCCGACCTGCTTGGTAAAGAGGCGGATCTGGAACTCGAACGTCGAGGCACGCTGATCGGCCTCGCTGCCGTTGTCGCGAATATCGCAGAGGTCGGCGTCCGGATCGATCGGCGTCTTTGAGCCGTTGCTGCGACCAACAAAAGCGATCACGTCGTTGGCCTGGTTCCCATCGTGCAGAATGTCGCGGCTGGCGAAGTACAAGCCTTTACGAAGGCTGTCGACCGCATTGCCGAACCGCAGGCCCGCTTGGTGCATCTGTTCTTCACCGGTGTCGGCGTCAAGGCCCAGAAAGCGGGGATTGCGATTGAGGACGTACGTGAGGAGCTTCTGGATCTTCGGCATTTGACGCTCAATGGCGCTGACTGCGTCCTCGACGCCGTCGCCGAGATCTAGCTCGATATCAGACTCGGTAAACTCGTTGTAAATACCCAGATAGTCGGCCTCAAGATCAATGGCTTGCGCCAAATTGAGCACGCCGAGAATCAGTTGTACCCCGGCATCGACCAAAAAGACCT
>CAZUAB010000298.1:0-1527 GCA_964617795.1 uncultured bacterium | reverse complement strand
GACCGGCGGATTTTCGACCCGCGACGCCAGCATCGGCGCCTGGGGCGGCGGCATCCAGTGGATTACGATCGCCTTTATGTTCCTCGCTGGCGTCAACTTCAACCTTCACTGGTACGCACTCCGCAAGCGCAGCCTGCGCGGCTACTGGAAGAGCACCGAGTTGCGGCTCTACATCGGCGTGGCCGCACTCGCCGCCGCGCTAATTTCGCTTGACCTCGCAATACGCGACCACGGTCCAAGCGGAACCACGGTACGTGAGGCCGCCTTTCAGGCTGTTTCAATCATCACGACGACCGGCTTTGGTACAGCTGACTACGAGCGCTGGCCCGCGTTTTCGCAGGCACTGATCTTTTCCCTGCTGTTTATCGGCGGCAGCGCCGGTTCGACCGCCGGCGGCATGAAGATCGTCCGCCTGCTGCTGACCGGCAAATATGCCTTCCATCAGGTCTTCCGCCTCGTTCATCCGCGCGGCATCCGCATCCTCAAGCTCGACGGCAAGCCAGTCGACAACGACGTCATGCAAGGCGTACTCGGGTTCGTCGCCATCTTCGTCAGCATGTTCGTCGGCGGTACGCTGCTTTTGTCGACGACTGGCCTCGACTACATGACGGCATCATCGGCAACGGTGACCGCGCTCGCAAACGTCGGCCCCGGCTTCGGCGCCGTCGGCCCGAGCAACAATTTCGCCGGCCTGTCAGATCTGGCAAAGCTGATTCTGTCGGGATTCATGCTGCTCGGCCGCCTCGAACTGTTCACCGTCCTCGTCCTTTTCCTACCCTCGTTCTGGCGGCGCTGAGACATCCGAACACGGTTTGACGGGGCCCCCGCACCTTGCTAGATTGGTTCCACGCCCACTCGGCTTCGCCGCCGGGCGAGACGTGTCCCCGGAGCCGACGCCACACGTGCAAGGAGCCCGCATGACCCTCCGCCGCCTGTTTGCCCTCGTATCGGCTGTCGCATTGGCCGCGCCAGCCGCCGCCGCACCGATTCAGATCAAGTTCGCCACACTGGCGCCTGAGGGCTCCGGCTGGATCAACACGTGGTACAAGGTGGTCGAGTACGTCGAGCGCGAAAGCCCGCAGCCCGTCAAGGTCGTGTCTTACCCAGGCGGCGTGATGGGCGACGAGCCGGACATGGTACGCAAGCTCAAGTTCGACCAGTTGCAGACGGTCGGCGTCACCGTGGCCGGCATCAGCCAGTTGATTCCCGAAATCCTCGTGCTGGGGCTGCCGTTTTTATTCGCGAACTACGCTGAGATTGACCACGTCATCGAGAAGCTGTTCCCGACCTTCCAGCGTATTGCCGATGCCAAAGGCCTGCACCTGCTGGCCCTGCTGGACCAGGGCATGATCGAGCTTTACTCGACCGAGCCGATTCATAATCTCAAAGAATACGCCGCCCGCAAGGTATGGACGTGGAACGCCAACCCCGTCCATATCTTGAGCGACAAGGCGCTCGACATCCGGGGTACGCCGATTGCGGTGCCCGAACTGTTGCCAGCCCTGCAAACCGGGCTTGTTGATACGA
>CAZUAB010000297.1:0-1545 GCA_964617795.1 uncultured bacterium | reverse complement strand
TTCGCAGCGGGCTTGGCCTTCGCAGCGGGCTTGGCGGTTGCCTTCTTCTTCTTCACCATTCGTGAGCTCCAGTCTTCTGTGCAGTTTGCGTGAAACAATCGAGACCTGCTCCGAGTATCCCGCATAATTTCGCACTTGTCAAGAGGAAACATCACGTTGCATGCACGATGGCGAATACCGGGTAGACCCCGACCCCTCCGCGCCGAAACCACGATTGCCGAATTATCATTGTGCCTGTGGATAGATCTGTGGAAAACTCCGTAAACCGCCGCCGGTCTGGATCGCCGGAATACGGGCGTTTACGGGTGGCGACGCATGCCATTACGTGGGTGGCGAAGAATCGCCCGGTGTACCCACGCCGAAGCGTGGCAGCGTCAATCCACGGTGCATAGCGGCCAAGCGAATGACCAGTGTGCCAGCGACAGCGATCGTGATCGCAACCGACGGTGGAACCGCAAAGCGCATCGCAGCCACGTAGAGTACCCCCCCGACCAGCGACGCGGTCGCGTAGATTTCGCGCCGGAAGATCAGCGGCACTTCGGCCGAAAGAAGGTCGCGGGTGATACCGCCGGCTACGCCGGTAAGCATGCCCATCAGGATGACGACGAATGCCGAGTCGACAAGCGGCATGGCGACGGCACAGCCGATCACCGTGAACACGGCCAATCCCAGCGCATCACTGAGCATGAGCGCACGTCTGGGCACACGCCCCAAGCGCAGTGCGGCAAACGTCCCAATCGATGCACCCAGCACGACCCATAGGTACACCGGCTGCGCAATCCAAAACACGGGCCGGACACCGAGCACCAGATCACGGATCGTCCCGCCGCCCAACGCCGTTACGGTTCCGAGCACGACGGCGCCGAACACATCCATCCGCCGCCGCGCTGCGGCCAGGCACCCGCTGACCGCAAACACGGCCGTACCAAAAAGGTCGAGGGCATAAAGATTGGCCAACGGTTGGAACTCCGCCATTTGGGCCTCAGTGCTCGCGGTCGAAGCGGTCGAGAAAGCGCAGGAAGGCAATTTTGCTGCCAGCGATGCGCAGGTCGCCACGGGCCAAGGCACCGGCAGGTCCATCGATTTGCAGGGCCAGCCGCCGCCAACGCAGGCCGTCGGCCGTGATTGTCGCCACGGGCGCGGGCGTGCCCGGCAGGGCATCGCCGATGCTCAATTCGGCAACACCGCGGCGTACGGTGAGCACGTAATTTCGCCCCTCATCGGGAAACTTAAAGACGACGCTTTCGTGCACATCGATCGCCCGCTCGGGGATCAGCCGCATGCTCATCGTCGTGAAAAAAGCATCGAGCGGGATCTCGCGCAGCAGTTCGTCATCAAGGCGCGGTTGCCGCGGTCGGTCGTAGCCTTCGTGCTCGAGTTCATAGGCTCGCTCCAGCAAGTAGGCACGCCCGTTGGAGTTGGCGACGCCCGCAGCGCTTGCGGCCAGCGCCTGCGCCAGACTGCCCCCCCACGCCGCCGCATCCTCACCGCCAACAGTCAGGAGCTTCCGATACAGGTGCGCGGCCCAGCGGGCATCACCCGCGG
>CAZUAB010000296.1:0-1555 GCA_964617795.1 uncultured bacterium | reverse complement strand
CGATCATATACCGGGCAACAACAGCTACAGCCTTAAGTTCAATGTGGCCCCACCGCCACTTAGCGTTGCGCTTAGCGATGCGCTGGGCAGCAGCGATGGTGGTCGCAAGGTCGTTGCGCACCTCGTGGCTTCATTCGAGACCTCGACCGGACAGGGGGCATCGCTGCGTGAAGTCACCGGCACGGCCTCGTTCCTGCGCAAAGGCGTTGCGGCGAGCGGCGCCTTGGTGGCCTATCGCGATGCCAACGGTGACGGCAATATCGGCGCTGGCGACGGCACCCTCGGCAGCGCCCGCGTGACCGCTGTAGACGGCGTCTTCCGTCTGGTCTTCGATGCGCCCCTGGCCGTCACTGGCGGCGGTGACACCCACATCCTGTTCGTTGCCGAACCGGCAGACGCACAGGTGGCTGCGTTGGACGCTGGCCGTGATGCCGAAGCCTCGATGCTGCTTGGCCTGGCGCCCTTCGCAATGGCCGGTCTTTTGGCTCTGCGGCGCCGCCGCGCCATCTGGGCGATTGCCCTTGTGGCCGGGCTCGGTGGTCTGGCTGGTTGTGGGTCCGAAGACGAGTTGGACGACCTGTCGTCGGCGGCGACCGTGCAAGTGACTGTGGAGGGCGTGCGTGCCACCATCGAAGGCGACGTCGGCGTCGCCCTTGATATCGACGGTCTGCCGCTCAGCACTGGCCGGGTCGCCACTGGCCACTGACCGCTTTCGACCAAATACTTTTTCGTGCGGCCCGCGGGGAAACCCTCCGCGGGCCGTGCTATGCTGAGACGCGAAAATACTCGGCCATTGGAGGTCCCATGCGTCGCCTGTCGTCCATCTTGCTCGCCGCCGCTGTCGCGGCTGCCGCGCTGCCGGTCGGGGCGCATGCCCAATCGGCCGAGCAGCCCCTGTCCGCGACCACGGATGCGCTCAGTGCCCCCGTCACCCAGCCCACCGACGACGTCGCTGCCGACACCCCCGCCATCGGGCTCAGCGAGGCGGCCGTACGCGTACGCTGGATTCAGGAGCGGTTGCAGGCGGCCGATCGTCGGTTGGACATCTGGACCTGGGGCTGGACCCTCGGCTTTGCCGGGCTGACGTTGGGACAGATCGTGATGGCCGAGACCGCCACCGAAGAAGGGCCGCGGGCACAGGCGGCGGCCGGGGCGCTCGGCTCGACGCTGGGGCTGGCTGGCATGGCAATTACACCGGTTCGGCGCGTACTGGACCACGCCGAGGCGGCGGCCCGGCTGGATCCCGAAGACCCGGCGGCGCTGGTCGAGGCCGAGCGGCTTTTGGCCGAGGTGGCCGAGCGGGTGCGCGAGGGCTTTGCCTGGATCAACCACGCACTGGCCATCGCCGTGGCGGGCGCCGGGGCGGCGGCCATCTGGAAGGCCTGGCCCGATGATCATCCCCGCGAAGCGCTGATCCACCTGGGGGCCAGCCTCGTCGTCGGCGAACTGCAGCTATTTACGCAGCCGCGGCGTGGCGTGCGCGATCTTGCCGCCTATGAGCGTGGTGATGGGGCCGTGCCGGCCACCGCCGCGCGGCCCAAGCCCGAGCTGCACG
>CAZUAB010000295.1:0-1562 GCA_964617795.1 uncultured bacterium | reverse complement strand
CCACCAGCCGCAACCGTGCCGGCGCTTGGTCGCTGGCGCCTTTTGTATCGGCCAGTATGACGGCGTAACCATCCAGGGCGCTGGAGTCGAATCGCGGCAGATCCCAAGCCGCGAAACTCGGCGCCGCCAATACTCGTCCCAAGCCGTCGTGCAGGGGCAGGGTGACTATGGGCAGCCTTGCTGCCGCATCACGCAGGACGCCGGGCAGATCAGTGAACTCAAGCATCGTGGCGATACAGACGCTCAAATACATGCAGCACGTGCAAGGCCCAAGGTAGTAGTGCATCTAGGCTTTCCCGGGCGCCGCCGGTGGAGCCTGGCAGTGTCACAATCAGGCTGCGGCCACGCTGACCCGCGATGCCGCGGCTGAGCGCCGCATACGGGGTCCGCTCCATGCCGTGGCTGCGCATGGCCTCGGCAATCCCCGGCACGTCACGTTCAAGCAGCGGCGCGACGGCGTCGACCGTGACGTCGCGTGGCCCCAAGCCCGTACCGCCTACGGTCAGCACCAGATCTAGACCCAAGCCGTCGACCCAGGCAGAGACACGGGCGGCGATTGTCTCGGCAACGTCGGGCACCACTTCGTAGGCCACGACATCCAAGCCCTCCCGGCTCAGGTAGTCGCGTACGGCGAGCCCGGCGTGGTCTTGTTTTTTGCCTGCGGCGACGCTGTCTGAGGTGACCAGGACCCCGGCGCGCGGGCGGCGGTTGAAGCGATCGCGGAATTCGTTTTTGCCACCGCTCTTGCGAGTTAGATGGATGTCGCCGATCCGCAGGTTGTCGTCGATCGGTTTGAGCATGTCATACAGGTTGAGCGCGGCCAGACTGGCAGCGGTCATGGCTTCCACTTCGACACCCGTGCGCGCAATCGCCGTCACCGTGACGTCGATACGGATGCCGTCAGATTCGGTCGCAAACAGAACTTCTGCGTGCTCGATCGGAATCGGATGGCAGAAGGGCAAGAGGTCGGGAGTACGCTTGACGCCGAGCAGCGCGGTGGCGCGGCTGATTTCCAGAACGTCACCCTTGGGCACTTCACGGTTGGCGATGCGGTCTAGGGTTTCCGGCGCGCAGAACACCTTGGCCTGCGCTGTGGCACGCCGTAGGCTGGGCCGTTTGTGGCTGATGTCGATCATAAAACCTCCGTGTGCTGATGCGTGCAGCGAACCCAGTCGGAACTTCCGTCGCGGTAAGTCTCGCGCTTGAAAATAGGGACGTCGTGCTTGATCGCATCCATCATGGCCGCGACCGCCGTGAATGTTTCTTGGCGGTGGGCCGCAGACGCGGCCAGTGCAATCGCGGCGTCGCCGATGTCGAGCCGGCCCAATCGATGCACCACCGCCACCGCCGTCAATCCATGTGCGGCTGCCGCTGCCGCCAGGATGTCCTGCAGTTGCTGCTGCGCCATGGGTTTGTAGGCCTCGTAGGTCAAGTGTGCGACATCGCGGCCGTCGTGATGGTTGCGCACGCGCCCCACGAACACGGTGTGTCCGCCGGCGGCGGGATCGGCGATCGCAGCGTGTACGGCGTCCACGTCGATAGGCTGCGTGGTCAATTGCACG
>CAZUAB010000294.1:0-1568 GCA_964617795.1 uncultured bacterium | reverse complement strand
CCGATGGGCGCCCCTGGGGCCGCCCTTCCTCGATTCAGCTCCTACTGCTTCTTGCCCCTCGTGAGGTAACACATGCCGTTTCGCTCCGGAATCGTCGGCCTGCCCAATGTCGGCAAGTCCAGTTTGTTTAACGCCTTGTCGGCGGCCGACGTACTGGCGGCCAACTACCCGTTTGCCACCGTCGACCCCAATGTCGCCCGCGTGCCGGTACCGGATCCACGCCTGCAGACCCTCTGCGAGGTCGGTGGCAGTGCCGAGATCGTGCCGACGACTGTTGACTTGGTCGACATTGCGGGCCTTGTGCGGGGCGCGTCGAAAGGTGAAGGGCTCGGTAACCAATTCCTTGGTCACATTCGGGCTGTTGACGCCGTGCTACACGTCGTGCGCTGTTTCGACGACGGCGATGTTGTTCACGTCGAAGGCGGCATTGATCCGGTGCGTGATTTTGAATTGATCACGACCGAATTGGTCTTGGCGGACCTCGAGGTCGTCGAGCGCCGCCGTGAGCGTACGGCCAAGTCAGCCAAGTCCGGCGATGCCCGGCTGAAGGCTGAGCTTGTCGCGCTCGATGAGCTGATGGCGCCGCTGGCGGACGGTGTTGGTCTGCGTGGGCGCGACGTGAGTAAAGAGGCCAACGAATTGGCGGTGGAGCTGGGCCTGCTCACCGCCAAGCCGATGTTGGTTGTCGCCAACGTCTCCGAGGACGCGGTCGGCGCCGGCCTGGACGCTGTACCGCAGGCGCTACGTGACTTGGTGGCGGCGCAAGGCTTGACGATCCTGCCGATCAGTGCCAAGGTCGAGTCGGAGGTCGCGTCCCTTGATCCGGCGGAGCGGGCCGAGTTTCTTGATGCGCTGGGCCTAAAAGAGCGTGGCCTTGACAAGCTGATCCGGGCTGGCTACGAACTTCTGCAGCTACGTACCTACTTTACGGTTGGTCCCAAAGAGGCGCGTGCTTGGACCATTGAGGCGGGCATGAAGGCACCGCAAGCAGCGGGTGTGATCCATTCAGATTTCGAACGGGGATTCATCCGCGCGGAAACGGTGTCCTACGACGACTTCGTCTCCTGCAAGGGCTGGAGCGGCGCCAAAGAGGTGGGCAAGGTCCGCTCCGAGGGCAAAGATTACGTGGTCCAGGAGGGCGACGTTTTGCTGTTCCGCTTCAACGTCTGAGCACCTCAGCCGCCACCACGGACCTCAAGTACGATGTCGCGCAGCACGCCGGGCAGGCGGGCGCCGACCTGCAATACGACGCGATGCGCGGCCTTGGCGCCGAGCGTGGCCGCGTCGCGGATGTCAAAACCGTGCGTAAGCCCGTAGAGGACCCCGGCAGCGTACATGTCGCCGGCGCCGGTCAGGTCGATGGGCGTTGCCGGGAAGGCCGGAACCTTGGCCTCGGCCCCCTGCCAAGTGACGAGCGAACCGGCCGCACCCAGCGTGATGCACAGGTTCGGGCAGTCGCGGCGGATGACGGTCAGGGCCTCCGCAGGATCGCGGACCCCGGCATACACGGCGGCTTCACGTTCATTGGCAAAGCACAGGTCCGCGTACTCACGCACAGCACGCCGTAG
>CAZUAB010000293.1:674-1607 GCA_964617795.1 uncultured bacterium | reverse complement strand
TCGGCCTTGGTCCAACGGGCGCCGTCGCGGCCGACGACCACGTTGCCCGCCGGCAAAAGCTGCACGCGCTTGGGCGCCGCGCCCGCCTCGGGCAACAGGATCTCCAGCGTGATGGCCCCATCGGGGGCGGCGGCCAGGCTCTTGGCGTGGGTCTTCGTCATGCGTCCATTCTCCGTGCCCGGCGCACCGGGGTTAACTGAAGCGCTTCAGGAGTTTTGCGGCCCAATGACATGGCTCGCATGCGGGCGCGGATACCAAGGGCGGGGGCAGCCCGCAACACGCGCGCGCCACCAGACCCCTTTAAGTCCCCTTTAACTCCTCGCTTCGCTATCGACCCCCTACCTCGCCCGGGGTCGGCCTCGGCAAATCGATTCTGGGGCGATTCTGGGCGTCGCTGATTCGGGGTCTTGACCAGGGCGGCGCGAGGGTGTAGCATGGGACTTGAGGCGGCCGTGGCCGTCGTGACAACCGGGAAGTCGCCGGTCCGGTTGCGTTTCCGATCTTCGGATCGGCATCGCCTACGTGGGGAGTGGCGCACCACCTCGACGGTCACAGGCTGCCTCTTATCAGTTCGTACCGCCCTGCACCAAGGTGGGAGGGCGCTGTGAGGCCGCCCGAGCGAACCCAGTTGCTCACACCGCCGCCAAGCGCCTTGGTGTCGAACTCCACCCGCAAGATAAACTTGCCGAGGCGTGTCTCGCCCTTTCCCTTCGTCGAAGGCGCGAACACGAACACCAGCGCCTGTTTCTCAATCGGCAGCACCGGCTCCCCGGAATCCCACAGGATGGCCTGCGGCTCCGCCAAGTGGCGCGGCAATAGTGCGAGATCTTCATCGGGGATTCCCGGCGAGTTTGGGCGGCCGGCTTTTGCGTCACGCATCATCCTGACCAGCGAGTAGTCCGTAATGCGGATCGCGCTGGTTTGTAGTTCAAT
>CAZUAB010000293.1:0-664 GCA_964617795.1 uncultured bacterium | reverse complement strand
CATGCCGACGGATATCGACGCCCCCGTAGTGATCGGCTTGGCCTTGTTGGTTTCCGTGCCGGTTTTCAGAACCGCCCGAAACCCCGCCACCGCAGACTGCAGATTCTTGACCTGGTCCCCGGTCAGTTGCTCTCGCCACTCGGCTGAGGCCGAGGCTCCGACCACCGCGGCGATTCGATCCAGCACGCTGAAGGCGGTCTCCACACGTCGCTGCTCCTGCGGCACCGCACCCCAATTCACCGCGAAAGCCGGATCGACGCCGCGCGGCACGGCCGTTTCCTCGCCAGTGCGCTTGTTGATGTAGGTGCGCGGGTTGTCCGGCGGCGCCTCGGTCGGGCCGCCTCGACGGCGGGCCTCGGCCTCCGAGATCTGAATCACGCTGCACTTGCAGCCCCAGCCGTTCGGCGGTTTGCGAAATACGTGCTTGTTGCATTGCCTTTCGTGCTCGTCTCGATTACGCTAAACGCAAGTGCTGTTTCTCCACCGGTACCAGACAAGGAGGGTTCGATGGGCTCACCAGCTTCCGACAGGCGGCCGGCAGTGTTGGACAGCGTTCCGCGCTCGGCCGAGGATCCCTTTCCGTCGGGAACTACATTCTTGGATGTCGAAGATGTCCCTGTGGCCTTCATCCGCTTCCCGGACGGTACATCTACGTTCATTGCAT
>CAZUAB010000292.1:0-1636 GCA_964617795.1 uncultured bacterium | reverse complement strand
GCCCAACGTGGCGGTGATCGGCGACGCCGCGGCCGTGCCCGGCGCCGACGGACGACCGCTGCCGGGCCTGGCGCCGGTAGCGCTGCAGCAGGGCCAGCACGCGGCCCGCGATACTCTGCGCATGCTGGGCGGTGGCGCCCCGACACCGTTCGTGTACCGCGACAAAGGCCAGATGGCGACCATCGGCCGCAGCCGCGCCGTGGCCCAAACGGGCAGGCTGCGCTTCGGCGGATTCGTCGCCTGGCTGGCTTGGCTGGTCATCCACATCTACTACCTGACGGGCTTTCGCAACCGCCTGATCGTCGTATTTACTTGGGCGTGGTCCTACCTGACCTTTCGCCGCGGCGCCCGCCTGATCATCGACAAGCGCTGGCGCACGTATCCGGACGCCACCCCGCCGAATTCCGACGCGGCGTGAGCAGACCGCAGCCACCGCCTCTTAGCGGTAAGGATTGATTACCCGGAGTCGGTCGAACCGGCGATTGGGCTGCAGATCTTCGCTGTACAGGACGTCACAACCAGCTCATCGTCGCCCGAAATCGTCAAATTGGCCATGCCGCCCCTCCTGCCTGGACATGCACGAGCGACGGCCCGTGCTACACGGATTCAGTGCAACACGGGTACAGATCAGCGCCCCATCGGCACCTGCTTGCGCCGGTCATAGACATCGAGGCGCACCGGTTTGAGCGCGCGCAGCCAGGAATAGACATCGGCCAGATCGGCGTCGCTCATGCCGCGCCAAGCCGTCCACGGCATGATGTTGTAGGCAATCGGAATGCCGCCGCGGCGCAGGCCCTCGCGCGCCAGCCGCAGCCAGTCTTCGAGGCTGTACTCGGCCAGCCCCGTGTCGGGATCGGGCGTGATGTTGGGCGTCACGAGGCGGCTGCCGTCAGCAAAAGTCAGCACAACGCCGCCCGCCTGCTCGCGCCCCGCACGCGGGCGACCACGGCGGCTGGCCGTGTGGCAGTCGGCGCAGCCCATCAGCGTGGCCAAATAGGCGCCGCGGGCAACCGGGTCCTGCGTATCGACCGGCATGGGCCCTGGGCCTGGGCCCGCCAACATGCGGGCGCCGAGGCTCCACGGAAAGCGCAAACGGCTGTCGGCGGGCCGATGCTGTTCAACGGGCGGCAGCGTGCGCAAAAACGCAACGATCGCGGCCGCGTCACGGTCGCTGAGCGCACGATAATTGCGGTAGGGCATCACCGGCACAAGCGCGCGGCCATCGCGCGAACGCCCCTCGCGCAGCGCCCGCACGATTTCGTCGTCGCGCCAGGCACCGAGGCCCTGCGTTGGATGGGAGCCGAGGTCGGTCGACACAACGGTGCCGGGAACCCCCCGCATCTCGTCGTCAAAATGCAGCCCTCCTGCCCAGCGAGGACCCGTTTCGACGGCGTGGTCGAGCGGGCTGCGATTGGTGTGGCAAGAGGCGCAGGCAGCCACGTGTTCGGCCAAATAGCGGCCACGCTCAACAAGCGCCGGATCGGCCCGCCGGGACGGGTCGTCGGCCCGTGGCGCAGACACACCCCGCGGCGCGCAGGCAGCAAGAGCAAGGGCAAGCAGCAGCAAAATACGCATCAAGACACGCTAACAGGACCGCGCAGTCGGCGCGAAAGGCCGCCTGCGCGGCGTCACCAAC
>CAZUAB010000291.1:0-1669 GCA_964617795.1 uncultured bacterium | reverse complement strand
CCACCCGCACGGGCAAATTGACTGCTCCGCGACGTGATTCGTGTCTTGGTCGCGTTTCAGCGCGTTGCGATCGAGGAAGCAGATCGTGTTATGCTGATCGCGTGAGATTGGCGAAGTCGAGCATTGGCCGGGCGCTTTTCGGAGCGGCCTTGTTCATAGTGACCGGGATTTCCGGGCCTTGGACTCTTTGCTGGGAATTGAACGGCAGCGTTCAGTTAGAGCCGGCGGGACCCGCGGGAAATTGCTTCGATCGCACGGCGGTCCATGATCACGTGGACATGGCGCCGGGCGGCGCTCAAGTCGTGTCTCATGCTGACTGCTTTGAAGCGTGTGGCGCGTGCGACGATATCGCCATTGTCCAGTCCTTTACGACGCGATCTGATCGCGACTTCGACTTGCATTCTGGTCACGTATCGCCGGCCTTCGAGATTGCCGGTATTGTTGCCGATCCCTGTGGCTCGTCGATCGAGCCAAGTCAGACTTCCTTCTCGCTTCCCACCAGCCAGCAAATCCACGAGACGATCGTCCTTCGAATCTAGAGCGGTTCCGGTTTCTTGACGCGCGTGCGACAGCGTACGCGCAACCTGGACCTCTAGAAGTCGAAGGACGAAAAACATGCACCGACATCGCGTGGCGGCCACGCTGGCCGTCGCTCTCATCATTTTTGGAACCCCGCCCCCGTCGGCCGGACAAGACGAACATCGCCTCACCCTCGGTGGGTTATTGGCGATTGTCGACGCCCGTCATCCGGCTATCGCTTCGGCCCGGGCCGCGGCGAGCGGGGCCGCCGGGGCCGTAACCCAAGCCGGCCTGTTTCCCAACCCGGAACTGCAACTCGAAAGCGAAGACATGGCTGGCAGCGGCGGCTACCGCGGTCTTGGTGCCTCGCAATGGACCCTGTCACTCAGCCAGCAGATTCCGCTCGGCGGCGATCTTGGCGCGGCCGTGGACCAGGCGCGGGCCGAGCAGCAGGTCGCCCTGGCGACGCAGTCGGAAGTACGCCTGCGCGCGCGTCAGGATGCGGTGTTGGCCTTTGCCGACGCCTGGTCGGCGCAATCGCAGGTCGCAGCGCTGGCGCAACTCAGAGGCGCCGTCAACCAAGGAATTGCGTCGGTCGAGCGACGCGCGGCGGCGGGATCGGCGAGCGACGCCGACGTCGCCCGCATTCGCATTGAGGCGGCGCAGATCGATCTCGCCACGGTTCGTGCGGAAAGCACCGGGGCGGCCGCGCTGGCGCGGTTACGGGCGATCCTCAAGCTGCCACTCGAACTCGAAGTGAGCCTTGCGCCCCTGGTTGCGCCTGTAATTCCCGGCGAGACAGCCCTGGCGCAACAAATTGCCGAAGCGCCGGCGGCCCGCCGCGCGTTCGCCGCCCGCGAGGCGGCAGTGGCGTCCGAGCAACGCGCCAAAGCCACGGCGATCCCGGACATCAACGTCGCGATCGGTGGGAGGACGTACCGCGAAACCAAAGATTCGGCGATCGTCGCTCAAATCGGGATTCCGATTCCCGTGTTCGATCGCGGCCAAGGTGCGCGGCCGCAGACGCGGGCGTTGGCCCAGGCGGCACGGTGGGATGCCCTCGCCGTGTCTCCCGAGTTGCGGGCCCGAACCGCCGAAATCGCCGAGCGAGGCCGAGCCATGGCGGCCGAACTGCAGCGTCTGCGCGACG
>CAZUAB010000290.1:0-1670 GCA_964617795.1 uncultured bacterium | reverse complement strand
TCACCAGCGCACAGACCTTGCCGAGGCCCTTGGCTTTGAGGTAGCTCGTGGGGTAGAGCATTTCCTGCATGCCGGGGCCACCTTTGGGACCCTCGTAGCGGATCACGACGACGTCACCGGGCTTCACCTTATCGGCGAGGACCGCCGCCACGGCGCTCTCTTGACTCTCGCAGACGTAGGCCGGACCTTCAAAGACCCAGATTTCTTCGTCGACCCCAGCCGTTTTGACCACGCAGCCGTCACGCGCGATGTTGCCGTAAAGCACGGCCAGTCCGCCCTCGCGGCTGTAGGCGTGCTCGACGCTGCGGATACAGCCGTGCTCGCGGTCGGTGTCGAGCGAGGCCCAGTACCGGTCTTGACTAAACGCGGTCTGGGTCGGCACGCCGCCCGGTGCGGCAGACCAGAAGCGCCGCACGGCTTCATCGTCGGTTTGGCCGAGGTCCCACTTGGCCAGGGCTTCGGCAAAGGTGGCGCTGTGCACGGTCGGCAGCGAGTCGTCAAAGAGTCCCCCACGCTGCAACTCGCCCAAAATCGCCATGACGCCGCCGGCGCGATGGACGTCCTCCATATGGTACCTGTTGTCGCTGGGTGCGACCTTGCTCAGGTTGGGTACCTTGCGTGACAGCCGATCGATGTCGGCCAGGGTGAAGTCGATTTCGGCTTCTTGTGCCGCTGCCAAGAGGTGGAGAATGGTGTTGGTCGAGCCGCCCATGGCGATGTCGAGCGACATGGCATTCATGAAGGCTTTTTTCGAAGCAACGCTTCGCGGCAGCACACGCTCGTCGCCGTCGTCGTAATAACGGCGGGCGTTGACGACGATGCGGCGGGCGGCTTCGAGAAAGAGCTCTTTGCGGCCGGCGTGGGTCGCCAGCAGCGAGCCGTTGCCGGGCAGCGATAGCCCGAGCGCTTCGGTCAGGCAGTTCATGGAGTTGGCCGTAAACATCCCGGAGCACGAGCCGCAGGTCGGGCAGGCGGACTGCTCGTAGGCGAGCAGCGTCTCGTCAGAGACACTGGCGTCGACGGCGGCGACCATGGCGTCGACGAGGTCGAGCTTGTGGTCGATGCCTGCGGCCTTGCCGGCTTCCATGGGGCCGCCCGAGACGAAGATCGTCGGGATGTTGAGGCGCATGGCGGCCATGAGCATGCCCGGCGTGATCTTGTCGCAGTTGCTGATGCAGACGAGCGCATCGGCGGTGTGGGCGTTGACCATGTACTCGACGGAATCGGCGATGATATCGCGCGAGGGCAGGCTGTAGAGCATCCCGTCGTGGCCCATGGCGATGCCGTCGTCGACGGCAATCGTGTTGAATTCTTTGCCGACGCCGCCCGCCGCCTCGATTTCGCGGCAGACGAGCTGGCCCATGTCCTTGAGGTGCACGTGGCCCGGCACGAACTGCGTAAACGAGTTGGCGACGGCGATGATCGGCTTCTTGAAGTCGGCATCTTTCATGCCGGTGGCGCGCCAAAGCGCGCGGGCGCCCGCCATGTTGCGGCCGGCGGTCGATGTGCGGGAACGATAGGTGGGCATGGGCAATCCTGCGCTCGGAAGGGGTTGTGGGCCGTGTTTGCAGTGTACAGCGGGCACGGGGTGCGGGACAAGTGCGGGGGGGGAGGCTATAGATAGCGCGTGATAAGTGCCAGCCGCTCTGGGGGCAAGGTTCTGGCGCGGG
>CAZUAB010000289.1:0-1708 GCA_964617795.1 uncultured bacterium | reverse complement strand
CGCCAAGCACTTCGGCGACCTCAAGGGTGGCGACGGGAACCGGCAGTCCCCCACCGGCTACGACGAAGCCGCCGCCGATCTCAAGATCGTCCGGGCGCTCGACGGTGGGCGCCTGCACCTCATTGGCGCCGCGCAGATTCACCGGGCGCAGGGCGTACCCAAGACCAGCGAAGTCACCCTTGGCGGCAAATCGCACTACGAATACGACCCGCAGATTCGTGGCTTGGCCTATGTTCAACTCGTCGGCGAAGACATTGGCAATCCCGTCGTCGACCGCGTCCACGCCAGCGCTCACACGCAATTTCACGGCGAAGGCGAGTCGGTGGTCGCGGGCCCCGGCCGCCCCGAGGTGCGCGAGCGCAACGACGCTCGCTCCGTCGGCTCATTTATGCATCTGGCGCGCAGCCTGCCGGGCGGCCATACGTTGGGCTGGGGCGTCGACGGCAACTTCGAAATCGTCTCGAGTCATCGCGCCGAAGCCCGGCCCGACGGCACGTGGCAGGGCCTGCGCCCCGCCTTCCCCGACGATGCCTCGGTGCTGCAGTTCGGTGCGTACTTGCAGGACAACTGGCAGCCGATCGAGCGTCTGCGGGTCGATGGCGCCATTCGGGCCACCGAGGTCCGCGCCTCGGGCCGCTTGCCCGACCCGAGCGGGACGCCGATTGACCTTGATTTTGCCACACGCAATTTGGCCGGCCAACTCGGCGTGGCCGGTGAACCACTCGCTGGCCTAATCCTCTACGGCCATGTCGGGCGGGGCTTCCGGGCGCCAAATATGGAAGATTTCTTCGGTAAGATCGACTTTGCTAGCGAAATCGCCAACCCCGACCTCGACCCCGAGACCTCGCTCGACTTCGAGGCCGGCCTGCGTTTACGTTTTTCGCACATCCGTCTCGATGCGGCGGGCTTCCACTCCGACTACCGGGACCTGATCGATCGCGTGGCCGTGGGCGCCGATGCGGATGGTGACGGCACGCCCGATCAGGTGCAGCGGCAAAATATCGGTCGGGCCCGTATGGTTGGCGGCGAAGCCGACCTGCGGATCCTGCCGCTCGATGGCCTTGAGCTACGCAGCGTCGTATCGTATACAAAAGGCGACGTACTCCGCGAGGGGCCGGATGGCTGGTCGGCGTTCGAGCCCTTGCGACGTGTGCCCCCGCTGCAAGGGCTGGTGCAGCTTCGCATGGATCTGCCACATGACCTGTGGCTGATGCCTGAACTGCTCTGGGCCGACCGCCAGGACCGCCTGTCACCCGGCGACATCGGCGACCTGCGGGTCGGCCCTGGCGGCACACCGGGCTATGCCGTAGCCAACCTGCGGGCCGGCGCCGACTTGGGCGCCCATGACCGCCTGACGGTGGGACTCGAAAACCTTCTCGACAAGGCCTACAAAACCCACGGCTCAGGCGTTCTCGCCGCTGGCCGCGGGATCGTCGCCGAGTACAGCCGGGGCTTTTGAGCGCCCGCCTCAGTCGTAATACTGGGCGCTGACCAGAGTCGGGGCCGTGAACTTGACTTCGCGGCCACGCAGAGTGCCTTCGACGGTCATTGAGCCCGACGACCAGTGCTGCCAAGGCTTGGCATAGAAGGTTTTGACGACGCTGCGGGTAAGCCACGACAGGGCACCGAGGACATCCACATCCGCCTTGGGGCTAAGGCTGTCGATACGTCCCTTAAGATCATAGCCGGGGCCCGACGCGGCGAAGCT
>CAZUAB010000288.1:0-1710 GCA_964617795.1 uncultured bacterium | reverse complement strand
GACGCCGACGGGCTACGGGCCGGCCGAATGGGTCGTCGTCGACGCGGTGGCGCGTGTGCTCGTCGACGGCGATTTGCACTTCGCGCCCGACGAAACCACGCTCGACGACATCCTCACCTTCGTCACCGGCAGCGCCGACAGCGACGGGGCGCGGCGCCTGCGCGACGACCTTGATTACGGCATCCATCACGAACTCATCGCCGAGCCGCTCGACGTCCGCGCCTGGGTCGCCTTCGACCGCGCCGACGGGAGCCATCGCCGCAGCCTGCTCTACGAAGCCCGCGGCGCCGGCGGCGGCGGTCGCCTGACCATGGAACCCGACGTCGCCACCTGGCTGGCCGCCCGGCTTGGGTAGGGGCGCGACGGCGATCGTGGAATTGCATCGTAACCCATGAATTGCATCATCACCTATGATAAGTTAAAATGCAATACAGAAGTGAGAATGACGCCGTGGCCGATCTCCATCAGGCGATGCAGGCATACTTGACCGCCACCCTCGGCCGGCCGGGGGAGATGCGCCCACTGGCCGCCGCGGCGCGACGGGCCGTGCCGCATCATCTGCGCGACCGCTTTTCGCTGGCCGAATGGCGCTTCGCCGATCGCACGTTCACCGTCGCGGCAACCGCCGACCTGCGTGGGCTGCCGCCGGCATCGCTGCGCAAGCAAATCGGCCTGCTCGAACACGCGGGCGGGCGTCCGGTGGTCGTCGCGCTCGGACAGATCACGGCCCGGCAGCGACGACGGCTGATCGAGGAGCGGATCCCGTTCGTGGTGCCTCACACGCAGATGTACCTGCCCGATCTGCTGATCGACCTGCGCGAACGGTTCGGCGCCCGGCGGCCGGTCGCTGATCGGCTGCGGCCGTCGGCGCAGTTGCTTCTGTTCTACCACCTGCTGGTCGATCGCCTCGACGGTCGATCGCTGACCGAGATCGCGCATCGACTCGGGCTGACGCCGATGTCGGTCAAGCGGGCGGTCGATGAACTGGTGGCTTTGGAACTCGTCGAGACCACGGCGACGGGCCGGGAGCGCAGGTTGCGGCTGCGGGGCGACGCCGCGGGCCTTTGGGTGCGGGCCAAGGCCGTGATCCGAACGCCGGTCGCGAGTAGCGTGTTCGTGGCGGCGTTGCCCGACCGGCGGGCGGCCAAGATCGCCGGTCTGAGCGCCCTGGCGGACCGTACCTCGTTGACGCGGCCCGCGCTCCCTCAACTCGCCGTCGAACGGGCGGCGATGCGCGCCTGGCAGCAGGCCGGCCGTCTGCGCATCGTCGACGACGAGGTCGAAGCGGCCTGCGAACTGCAGATCTGGCACTACCCGCCGTCCCTCCTTGAGCGGGGCGAGCGGGTGGATCGGCTGTCCTTGTACGCAAGCATCGATCCGGCCGCCGACCCCCGAGTCGAGGGGGCGCTTCTCGAACTTGAGCGCGACATCGAGGGCGCGTGGTAGAAGGGCTGGATCGTTTCGTCGCGCACTTCGCCGACGACCTTGACGGTTTCGTGCTGATCGGCGGCACGGCCTGCATGGTCTTCTTCGAGCAGCAAGGCTTGACCTTTCGCGCCACCCGCGACCTCGACGTGGTGCTGTTCATCGACGTGCTCTCGACGGCCTTCTTCGACCGCATGTGGGACTTCCTCAACGAGGGCGGCTATCACGTCAAGGAGCGCAGCGACGGCCGCCCCCTGTTGTTCCGATTCTCGCAGCCGACGGCGC
>CAZUAB010000287.1:0-1767 GCA_964617795.1 uncultured bacterium | reverse complement strand
ATCATCGAGCCGACGAATACGACCATTGACGCACTCATGAAGCTCAGCTTGGCGGCCGGCGTAAATGTCGAAGTCAAGCAGCTCAAGGCGAAGGAGTCCTGACATGTCCCTCGGGATTCTTGGCAAAAAGGTGGGCATGACCCGGGTCTTCGACGATCAGGGCATCATTCGTCCCGTCACGGTCATCGCGGCTGGTCCCTGCCCCGTACTGCGGCTGCGTACGCCCGACGTGCATGGCTATTCTGCCGCCCAAATCGGCTTCGACGTGGTTGCGCCCGAGCGTGTGAATAAGCTTGTAAAGAAGCCGCAGCGTGGTGAGTTCCAACTCCTCGGGACCGATGCGTTCCGTCATCTGGCCGAGTTTCGCCTCGACGGTGACGTGCCTGAAGTAGGTCAGACCCTAACCGTGGAGATGTTCGCCCCCGGGGACTTGATCCAAGTGCGCGGGCGCACAAAAGGGCGCGGCTTTGCCGGGGCCCAGAAGCGCCACGGCATGAGGGGCGGCCGTGCGACGCACGGTTCCGGGTTCCATCGGGCGCCTGGTTCGATTGGCCAGAACACCTTCCCCGGGCGTACGTTCCCGCGTAAGAAGATGCCCGGCCAAATGGGCAACGTCGAGCGCACCATTCAGAATCTCCGTGTTGTCCGCGTCCTTCCGGAAGAGAACCTGCTCCTCGTTGAGGGTGGCGTTCCCGGAGCCCGCGGTACGATTCTCCGCATCGTCAAGGCCTGAGGACGAACGATCATGGAACTACACGTATACAAAACTGACGGGGCGAAGGCTGGCACCACCGCGGTACCAGAGGGCCTTCTCGACGTCACCCCGCGGCGCGATGTGTTGCACGCTGTGGTCGTTTGGCAGCAGGCCAACCGGCGCGCGCACACCGCACACACCAAGACCCGCGGCGAAGTCCGTGGCGGCGGCCGCAAGCCCTGGAAGCAAAAGGGGACCGGTCGCGCCCGGCAGGGGTCGACGACGGCCGTTCAGTGGGTCGGTGGCGGTATCGCGCACGGGCCGCGTAGCCGCACCGTTTCGCACGAGCTGCCCAAGGCTGTGCGGCGTCTCGGCTTGCGGATGGCACTAGCCGACCGCGCGGCTGGCGAAGCCCTCAAAATTGTCCGCGATCTGCGTTTTGACATTCCTCGCACATCGGCCGCGCGTGATGTTTTGAATGCGCTCGGAGGCCGTCGTACTTTGGTGCTGGTTGGGGATGGGCGTGCTGTTGCAGGTCACGCGTCGGCGACCGAGCGGGCTTTCCGCAACCTGCCGAATGTCAAAGTGCTGCAGATTGAAGGCGCCAACGTCAAAGATATCTTGGGCGCCGACGCTGTACTGGTTGAGGAATCCGCGTTGCCGCGACTGTGGTCGCGTCTTGCGGGTGCGAAGGGAGTCGCCGCGTGAAGCCGACTGTTTACGATATCCTGCGGCGTCCGCTTGTAACCGAGAAATCGTTTGCCGAGCAGTCTTCCACCAACACCTACATGTTTGAGGTCCACCTAAGGGCGACCAAGGACGATGTGCGGTTGGCCGTCGAGAAGCTGTTTGATGTGAACGTCACGGACGTGCGAACCCTCGTCGTGCGCGGCAAGTCAAAGCGCTTCGGGCGCCGCCTTGGCAAGCGTCCGAATTGGAAGAAGGCGTACATTCAGCTCAAGCCGGGGCAAACGCTCCCGGTTTTCGAAGGACAGTAAGCCGTGGCTGTAAAAAAATACAATCCGTATACGCCCAGCCGTCGGCACATGTCGACCAACAGCTTTGCCGAGATT
>CAZUAB010000286.1:0-1774 GCA_964617795.1 uncultured bacterium | reverse complement strand
GATGAAGGCTACGTCGTGTGGTTGCCTGCCCAACTCCGGCAGCACCTTTTGCATGGCCGATAGAATCGCATAGTCTCCGCAGCCAGGGCACCAGCGGACATCTTGATCGGAGGCGAAATCGTCTTTGGTCAGTACAGCGGCGGGCGTACTCATCACAAGACCTCCAGTTCCGCGTCGATCGCGGCGACAAGTTCATCGACGGCCAGCGGCAGGCCACGCACACGGTTGAAGCCGACGGCATCGATCAGGTACTCGGCACGCAGCAGCATGCGGAGTTGCCCGCTGTTGATTTCGGGCACCAAAACGCGGTCGTAGCCAGCGAGAACTGTGCCCAGATCGCCGGGTAGAGGATTCAGGTGCGTCAGATGCAAATGGCTGACCGGCCTGCCGGCGGCACGTGCCCGTTGCACAGCGGCGCGGATCGAACCGAAGGTGCTGCCCCAGCCGACCACGAGCAGGCCGCCTGATGGCTGCCCCCACGCCGCAAGCGGCGGAATCTCCTGACGCACTCGCTCGACCTTGGCGCGTCGCAGCTCGACCATGAGGTGGTGGTTGTCCGGCTCGTAGCTGACGTTGCCGGTGATGTTCTGCTTTTCGATGCCGCCGATACGATGGGTGTACCCAGGGGTGCCAGGAATCGCCCATGGGCGCGCCAACGTGCCTTCGTCGCGGCTGTACGGCTGGAAGGATGCACCGTCGCCTGTGGGGTGCTGGATGTCGATCGGCGGCAACGAATCCACGTCAGGGATGCGCCACGGCTCACTGCCGTTCGCTACGTAGGCATCGGACAGCAAAATCACCGGTACCATGTATTTGACGGCCAAACGCACGGCTTCGTATGCATAGGCAAAGGCTTCGCCGGGGGTAGGAATAGCCAGCACGACAACGGGGCTTTCGCCGTTGCGACCAAAGAGCGACTGCAGCAAGTCGGTCTGCTCGGTTTTGGTCGGCAGGCCGGTGGAAGGGCCGCCGCGCTGCACGTTGACGACGACAAGCGGGAGCTCGGTCATCACCGCCAGGTTGATCGCCTCGCCCTTGAGCGCCAGACCCGGGCCGCTGGTGCCGGTGACGCCCAGACCACCGCCGTAGGACACGCCGATTGCGGCGGCCACGGCGGCAATTTCGTCCTCCATCTGCATGGTCCGAACACGGAAGTTCTTGTGGCGGGCCAATTCGTGCAGGATGTCAGTGGCCGGCGTGATCGGGTAAGTGGCGTAGGTCAACGGCTTGTCCGCGCGTTGGGCGGCGGCAATGAGACCCCAAGCCAAGGCTTGGTTACCGGTTGCGTTGCGGTAGAGGCCGGGCGCCAAGTTCGCGGGTTCTACCGTCCGGCTTTCGTGCGCCAGTTCGGTGGTTTCGCCATACGACCAACCGGCTTGCAGTGCCAGGCGATTGCCTTCGGCAACGGCGGGTGCGTTGGCGAATTTGCGTGCGATCCAGTCGACGGTTGCCTCAAGGGGTCGATGGTACAGCCAACTGGCCAGCCCAAGTGCCCAGAAATTCTTGGCCCGGTCTTTGTCTTTGGCTGACAAACCGGTGGATTCGAGGGCACGTTTGACCTGCGTCGAAATATCGGCCGCGAGCACCTTGACACGGGCGCGCAATTGCGGGTCGGCGAGGGGGTCCGCACCGCTTGGATAGCCCGCCTTGTCGATCCCGCGGGTATCGAAGGCGTCACTGTTGACGATCAAGATCCCGCCGTCACGCAGGTCGGCCACGTTCGTCTTGAAGGCGGCGGGGTCGAACTCGCCCCCGGTCACGGCTGACAGCGTCA
>CAZUAB010000285.1:0-1791 GCA_964617795.1 uncultured bacterium | reverse complement strand
GCAACGGTACGCTGGTCGTCTTCGAGCCGGATGAGTCGATCTTCCGCAATTTGCGCTATCGGCCCGAATTCCTCGAAGAGATGATTTGGAACTATGCGTTCCTAAATACGGGCCTGACGCTCGAATTCAACGGTCAAAAAATCCGCTCTGAACGCGGCTTGCACGACCTCTTGACCCGCAAATTGGACCAGGAAACCCGTTATCCGATCATCCACCTCAAAGGCAACGACGTTGAACTTGCGCTCACGCACGGCGACCAGTACGGCGAAGAGCACTGGAGTTTCGTCAACGGTCAACACACGACCATGGGCGGCACCCACTTGGCGTCCCTGCGTGAGGCTGTGGTCAAGACGCTGCGCGACTTCTTCAAGAAGGACTATGACGCCGCCGATATCCGCAGTGGCCTGATTGCCGCCATTTCCGTGCGGGTGCAAGATCCGGTGTTCGAGAGCCAGACCAAGACCAAGCTCGGCTCGCAGAATATGGGGCCCGAGGGGCCGACGCTGCGCTCGTATATCAACGACTTTGTCAAGACACATCTCGACAACTACCTGCACAAGAACCCCGACGCCGCCGACGCCGTCCAGCGCCGCATTCAGCAGGCCGAGCGCGAGCGCAAAGAGATGGCGGGAATCCGCAAGCTGGCCACCGAGCGGGCCAAAAAGGCGGCCGTCTTCAACAAGAAGCTGCGCGACTGCAAGGTCCATCGCAACTCGAACCACGAGCGCGCCGCCGAGTCGACGCTATTTATGTGCGAGGGCGACTCGGCCTCAGGTTCGATCACCAAGACGCGCGATCCGCAGACGCAGGCCGTCTTCAGCCTGCGCGGCAAGCCGCTCAATGCGTTTGGGTTGACCAAAAAGGTCGTCTACGAGAACGAGGAGTTCAACCTCCTGCAGCACGCCCTCGACATCGAGGATGGCATTGAAAACTTACGCTACAACCAGATTGTGCTGGCCACCGATGCCGACGTCGACGGCATGCACATTCGGCTCTTGCTGCTCACGTTCTTCCTGCAGTTCTTTCCCGAATTGGTGCGCGGTGGTCACGTCTATGTACTGCAGACACCGCTGTTTCGGGTTCGCAACAAGGATAAGACAATCTACTGCTACGACGAAACCGAAAAGCAGGCGGCCGTGCGCAAACTGGGCGCCAAATCCGAGATCACCCGATTCAAGGGCCTCGGCGAGATCAGCCCCGGTGAGTTTGCCCGCTTCATCGGCGCCGATATGCGGCTCGATCCGGTACTGCTCAGTCGTGATGTCGGGATTCAGAACCTGCTGCGCTACTACATGGGCAAGAACTCTCCCGAGCGCCAGCAGTTCATTATCGAAAACCTGCGCGTGGAGCAGGACCTGATCGAGGCCACCGCCGATGTCGCATGACGGCGATTCCGAATCCGAATTGCCGGACGGCGAGGCGCCGGAACCGTCGGCCGAGGCCGCCGGCGAAGGGGACCCGGCGGCAGCCACCGACGCCCTGACCGAAGGCGCCCACATCGACCGCATGTACCGGGATTGGTTTCTGGAGTACGCCAGCTACGTCATTCTCGATCGTGCGGTGCCCGCTCTCGACGACGGGCTCAAACCCGTACAGCGGCGCATTGTACACGCCATGAAGCTGATGGACGACGGTCGATACCACAAGGTGGCCAACATCATCGGCAACACGATGCGCTTCCATCCGCACGGCGATGCGTCGATCTATGAAGCCCTGGTCAACCTCGGGCAAAAGGATCTGTTGGTTGACACGCAGGGCAACTGGGGCAACATTCTGACTGGCGATCCAGCC
>CAZUAB010000284.1:0-1799 GCA_964617795.1 uncultured bacterium | reverse complement strand
CGCCGCCACGGATCCGGATATTGCCTACAAATACCCCAACGGCACTACGGGTGCATTCCATATTCGCACCGAGCGCCTCGAGGTCGGCGCGAACCTACTGGAATTCAACGTCGGAGGATTGCCGCTGGTCGGAACGATCACCAAGCAGGAGGGAAACACGACCAACTGGCTTTTCGGCTTTGACTGGCTGGAAGACCCGTTGATCGATCCCCCTTTCGGTCATCCGTTCCACTCCCACCGCTCTTGGATCGTGGTTGAATACAACGATGCCTCGACCAGTTTTACCGCCCTTGATTGTGGTTGGACTTCCTTTGCCTTGATTGACGGCAGTTCACCGGATTCTTGGAGTGCACACGTCGGCCGAGGATGGGGGTCGATCATCAAAAACTACGACGGCAAGCTGGCGATTTCCGGCGCGGGCAATCGTGCATACTACGAGCCCTGGTTCGCCAAAAATGCGTCGACGTGGATGGGCTCCGAGTGCATCGAGTACGATTCATTCAGCAGCATGGCAACCAGCCCGCCAGTATCGCCGTACTGAGCCCGACAACCGTCCGACGCCCGTTTCACCGATGGCGTACCTGCATCATGGGCGCGCCGACGGCAGATGAATCGTCGCCTGCAGGCCCGCCCCATCCTGCCGATTGGCAACCGTCAATGCACCGCCGTGAAGTTCGGCGATACGTCGGGCAAGCGAGAGGCCGAGCCCGGCCCCATCGGCACTCGCCCCGGGCACGCGAAAGAACCGCTCGCCGGCCCGATCGATCAGCTCCTCCGGCATGCCCGGACCGCGGTCGAGCACGGACAGCGTCAGCTGCCCGGCCTCGGCGGCAAGGCGAACCGCAATCTCACCGCCCGCGCCGCCGTGGCGAACCGCGTTGTCGATCAGATTGCGAATTGCGGCGTGAAGCAGCGCTTCGTCCCCCTGCACGGCCGGTATCTCGCCGGACACCGCCGGATCGTGAAGATCGACTTCCCGGGCCGCCGCAAGCGGACGAAGCTCGTCGACGACCTCCGCTGCCAGCTCGAGCAAATCGACGCGCGCCGCCTCGGAGAGCGCTGACGCGGCGTCCGCGCGCGCCAGCGCCAGTAATTCGCTGACAAGATGGGTCGCCCTGTCGACGCCTTGGATCACACGGCCCAAGGCCTGTTTGCGCTCCTCGCCATCAGCGACCGCCGCCGCCACCTGCGCATTGGCGCGAATCCCGGCGAGCGGCGTCCGCAACTCGTGCGCGGCATCGGCCGTGAACCGGCGCTCGCGGTGTAGCGTGTCGTCCACGCGGCGGAACAGCGCATTGAGCGCCCGGACCAAGGGTCGCACCTCGGCGGGGACGTTTTCGGACAACAGATCGAGTTGGTCGGCCCGCCGGTCCCGCAGGTCGCGGGCAATCGTATCCAACGGCCGCAGTCCCCGGCCGGCAGCCCACCAGACAAGGGCTAAAAGCAGCGGCAGCGCGACCAACATCGGCGTCGTCAAGCGGCCCGCAAGGGCTCCCGCCAAGGCGGTCCGGCGCGCATGCGGCTGCCCCACTTCGACCTTCAGCTCGTCATCGTCATCGATCAGCCTGTACATTCGCCATTCCTGGCCAGCGATCCGTACGTCGGCAAACCCGGCGGCGGCAAACGGGGCCGCCGGTGGGCGGAAATCGGCCGCCGACCGAAAGACCTCGCGCCCGCGTTCGTCAAGAACGCGGAAGGCCATCACCGTATCCGCCGCTGTCCCGTGTCGACCATGGGGCGCACGCATGGCCTTGCCCTGATCCTCCAGTTCATCGATGTCTTCCGCCTGGGCCAGCAGC
>CAZUAB010000283.1:0-1859 GCA_964617795.1 uncultured bacterium | reverse complement strand
CTGTTTGGCATTGAGTGTGAGGTCTTCATGGTGAGGGTCTCGTTCGAGGGCAAACCCTACCGCAAGGTAATGATGAATACCTGGGGCGCAAAGGTTCACCCCTCACCGAGCACGCTCACCGAAGCGGGCCGCAAGATTCTTGCCGCCGACCCGAACTCGCCCGGCAGCCTTGGTATCGCGATCTCGGAAGCCGTCGAGGTGGCGGCGCAGCGCGACGACACCAAGTACGCGCTCGGCAGTGTGCTCAACCACGTGCTGTTGCACCAGACCGTTTTTGGCCAGGAGGCACTCCTGCAACTTCAGAAGGCCGATGATCTGCCCGACGTGGTTGTCGCACCGTTCGGCGGCGGCTCCAACTTCGCCGGACTTGCTTTCCCATTCCTGCACCTCAACTTCACCGAAGGCAAGAAGATCCGTTGCATTGCTAGTGAGCCAGCAAGCTGCCCCAAGTTGACACGGGGCGAGTTCCGTTATGACTTCGGCGACACCGCTGGCATGACGCCGCTCATTCCGATGTATACGCTTGGCCACGATTTTGTGCCGGCCCCGATCCACGCCGGCGGCCTGCGCTACCACGGCGCCGGTGCCGTCATCAGCCAGCTGCGGCACGACAATTTGATCGAAGCGCGTTCGCACAACCAGCTCGAATGTTTCGAAGCTGGCGTCCGCTTTGCTCGTACCGAAGGCATTATCCCGGCACCCGAGGCCAACCACGGCATTGCCACGGTGATTCAGGAGGCCATGCAGGCCCGCGCAGAAGGCAAAGAGAAGGTCATTCTCTTCAACCTTTGTGGCCATGGTCATTTTGACTTGGGCGCGTATGAAGCCTACTTCGCCGGTGAGCTCGTCGATCATGCGCTCAGCGACGCCGATATCCGCGCCTCGCTCGATAGCTTGGATACGCCAAAAATCGCCTGAACTGCCGACATTCCGCCCGGCGCCCCTCCGCGTGCCGGCCCACCCCCCGCATGCCGGGGTGGGCCGGCATCCTTTACAATGACGGGAACGGTGACCGCCTCTCGCGGTCTGTTTCGGAGGTGCGCATGGAACTCGACATCTTTTTTGACGTGGTCTGCCCGTGGTGCTGGGTCGGCAAAACCCGTCTGCATGCGGCGATCACGGAATTGGCGCTGCCCGAGCCGGTGCGTATCCGCTACCGTTCGTTCGAACTCCGGCCCGACATGCCGCCTGAAGGCGTCCCGGCCGAGGCTTTCTATATCGCCAAATTCGGGTCGGCCGAGCGGGTGGCCGAGATCTTTGAGCGCGCCGCATCCGTGGCCGCAACGGTCGGCCTTGATCTGCGTTTCGATCGCATGCAGCGGGCGGTAAGTACCCGGCCCGCCCATCGCCTGATCCAGACACTGCAGCGTGACGGCCGCGATGCCGGCCCACTCGTGGAGGCGCTATTTGCCGCCAACTTCCGTGACGGCGCAGATGTGTCGCAGCCCGAGACGCTTCGTGCGGCGGCCCGCGCGGTCGGCCTGAGCGATGCCGACGCGCTCGTCGACGCTGCTCTTGGTGGGGCGGGTGACGATGTGATCCGTGCCGATCGTGAACTGGCGCAGCGCTGGGACGTGCGCAGCATTCCGTTCTTTTTGGCCGAAGGCCGGGTCGGCATGACCGGCAGCCAGGAGCCGGGCGCGTACCACGCGTTCTTGCGCGGCATCGTGGCCGACCGCCTCGGCTGAACGCCCGGGACCGGCGGTCCGCCGCCATTTTTTGTGGCGGTCGGATCGGTCTGTGTCCTCGCATGTTGGGCAGGCGGCGCGATAGTTGACTCGCCGTGTCGGAGATGCTAAGATAGTCGCACTTCAGGATTTCGTTGGGGGAGGCGACGTCGTCGCCGGGGTGCGATCGCA
>CAZUAB010000282.1:0-1875 GCA_964617795.1 uncultured bacterium | reverse complement strand
CCGATGGCCGGTTTTCGGGCGGCACCTCGGGCCTGTCGATCGGCCATGCCTCCCCCGAGGCCGCGGCCGGTGGCGCGATTGCCCTCGTCGAACACGGGGACAACATCAAGATCGACATCCCAGGCCGCACGATCGCCATCGACATCCCGGCAGCCGAGTTGGCCCGTCGCCGGGCGGCGATGGACGCAAAAGGCACGGCTGGCTGGAAACCGACCGAGCAGCGCCCGCGCAAGGTCTCGGCGGCCTTGCGGGCCTATGCCAAGCTGGCCACCAGCGCCGACAAGGGCGCGGTACGGGATTTGGCGCAGTTGTAGACGCGGTTCAGCAGCGACCGGTCTACCGAGTGAGCGGGTTCACCCAGCGCAGACCGTCGAATCGCGCAAAGTCATGGTCATTCGAATGGACCTCGCCGCCATATTCGATCGCGTGGGCGGCGATCTGGACATCCGTGGTTAGATTGCCACCCGTCGCCAATGTGCGCAGGAGTCCGAAGGCGAGTGCCAGATATCGGGACCCCGCAACAAGCAACGAGGCGTGGGGACGTGCAAGCCACCGCTCAACACGCTGCACGGCATCTTCGACTGTGAACGGCTCGGCGAACACACGACGGTTCGTCGCCATGCGGATAAAGCCGAACACACAAACCGGTGCAAAACCGACTTGGCCGCGACCGTTGAGCGCGTCTTCAAGCCAATCACGGGCAGCGGCATAATCCGAAAAGGCCGTGATTTCGGCTTAGAGCAGCAGATTCAGATCGGGGATGATCACTGACCGCCGTGCATGCGTTGGGTCACCGCTTCGTCCTCAAGGTCATCGACGAGCCGGTTCATCGCCCCGGGGTCTATACCGGGTAGCAGCGTAGTGCGATGGGGGCGAACACGAAACCGTCCGCGCGATTCCGTGCGCCCGGCCATCGTCAGGCCGCGCCGCAGGGTGTCGTTGACGACATCCTTGAATGACCTGCGCTGCCGATGCGCCTCTTCGCGAAGACGCTTCTCGACATCTGGCTCCAGCGTCAAGGTGGTCCTCATATAGACATCATGATGCGTCGGCGCGACCGGTGTCAAGTTGTCGGGTGCGGGACCTTCTGGCGGCAATGGGGGCGAAGTGCGGATCCTCTCCCCGGCAAGGCTCGCGATCTAGCGTCGGTCCGCTTCGATCGCCAGTCTGGCCGCCGTATCGGTCGACACCAGTTGCACGTGGCCCGGTAGAATCTTCGTCAGTTCCTGGTATGAGTTCGCCAGCGTTAGGCCCCCATCGCTGGTCATGTAGACCCACGTGACGGTTCCGTGGGGGAAGGCCCCCAGACGGTCGGCCATGGCCTGCGGGGTGACGTGGAACTCGTCAGCACCGTTGACGCCGCGCCAAGACTGCGAGCGGAACAGGGCAATTCGGCCGCCGTCACTGCCGTCGAGCACATCGACCATCTGGTCGGCCGGCCACCCCGGGAACGCCTCAATCATGTACGGCACATTGACCGGAAAAACCCCCTGGATTTGGCCGCCCTTGCGGGCATAGCGCGGCAGGAACACCTCACGCGCAGCGCGCCACGACTCGAACCACTCCCAGTGCACCACGCTGCGGGTGCCCAAAATCCTGGCGGTGGCCTCGCTGCCGGCAGCGAAGCGGGCCTGGTCGTCCTCACCCATCAGCGATGGGTACGCGTACAGATAGCCGCTCGGGGGCAGTGCGAAGTAGTCGGCACCCGTTGAATGGGCCGCTTGGTAGTACCATTCAAGCACGTCGGGAGCGATATCCGGTAGATGCGGTGATATCGTCCAGGTCAGCGGCGGGCACTTGGGCGCGGCATCGCGGCACGTCACTAAGCGCTCTGTCAACCATTGCTGCCGCGTCGACATGATGTAGCGGATATTG
>CAZUAB010000281.1:0-1924 GCA_964617795.1 uncultured bacterium | reverse complement strand
GTTCAATGGCGACTGGCCAGGCATGTTCGGCAAGATGGGGTCCCGCGATTTCCGGCCAGGCGGCGTGCAGTGAGCGCATTGCGGCCAACTGCACACCGAGCGAACTGCGCGTGTCGCCGATCAATTGCCCGGCCGAGAGGCTGCGTGCACGACGGTCAGCCATGGCGGGCCTCCGTGGGCGGCAAAAACGCGGCGGCCAGCGGCGCCAGTGCTTCGGCCCCTAGCTTATCGAGGTTACCGAGGCGCTGCATGACGCCAAATAGCTGGTACATGCCGACAAGCAGCCAGGCCAAGCCGTCGGCGTTTTGGTCGCTGCGCAAAACGCCGCGCTGTTGACCACGGCGGATCGCGCGGGCCAACAGCTCGACGTTCTGTTCAATCATGGTCCGGGTCGCTGTGCGTATCTCGTCGTCTTCGAGTTCAGCAAGAATCACGAGGCTAAGCCGCTGGATTTCGGGACGGGCGGCAACGAAGCGCTCCAGCCGAGCCACAATGCCGGCGAATGTGCGGGCCGGATCGTCCTGACCGGCGGCCAATAGCGCTTCAAGTGCCGTATAAAACTCATCGCCGATGCGCTCAATGCAGGCGACCAGCAGCGACTGCTTGCTGGGAAAATGCTGGTATAGCAGAGCCTCACTGACGCCGGCTGCTCGTGCCAGTTCGCTCGTCGTCGCATTGCGGAAACCAAGCCGTCCGAAGACGTCGATGGCGTGCCGAAGCAATTCATCGCGCCTGTCTTCGCGCCGCATCCGTCGTCGAGGGTCCGCCACGCCGCCTCCCGGGTGAGTGTTTACTCACATGATTGTAGCCGACGGGGCTACACGGCGCTGCCAGCCGCGGTGGGTGCGGCGCTCAGCCCTGCAAGCGCACAAGTGCATCCGCGGGGCTGAGGTTGTGGGTCCCCACGACGTGGAGCGTCAAACGATCGCGGGGGTGCCCGGCCGCCCTAGTGATTTGGGCATCGCCCCACAGTCGCTCGGCAAGGGTTGCCGCGGCCGGATGCAGCACGGCCTCACCGGCTTCGTCATTGGCCACATGCAGGCGGTCGTTGGACAAGACCGTGATGCGGCGCTCATCGAAGGCAAGGCCCGCCAAGCCCGGCTCGGCGAGTAGTGCGTCGGCGACGCGGTAGGCGGTGGCCGCAACCGCAAGTACCCGTGCCGAAAGATCGCCGTTGAGCGGCTGCTTGCGCTGTACGTACAATGTTGGCTCGCCGCCTTCGCGGTCCAGTGTAATGTCGCAGTCGAAACCGATCAGCATGAGCGAAGGACTCTCGGGTACGTGGCGGTAATCCGCGACGTCAAGGATGGCCTCGGGCAGGCGCTGGTCACGAATCCAGGCGTGAAAAACCGGGATCAGCCGCGCGTCGTCTTGCAGGTCGCGGCTGAGTGGAATCTTGATACCGATACGGTGAAGGGTCATCCGGGGTCCGTTTCACAGATTGTCAGTGGCGGATTTTCAACGTGCCGCCGCCAGGTGTACCGTCACCAGCCAGCAGGCGGGCGTGGCACGCGTGGGCTGCTTCCAGAAAGAGCGTGGCCTCTTCGATCCGCCGACCCGCGGCGTCGGCTTCCGGACGCTCGTGGCGTTCTTCCCAAGCGGCAAACAGGAATTGTGCGAATTTGCCTCCCATGTAGCGATCATGAAAAAGCCCCGTGTCATGGAAGCGCCGCTGAAACTCTTGAAGCACGGTTTCACCGTCGTCGCGCACGTCGGGATCCTGCTGCTTGATCAGCGCTTGTGCCGCCTTGATCATCGCATCAAGAGCCAGCCCCGTTGCGCGAGCGGGCGCCTCGGTGTCCTTCCGATCGACGTCGTAGGGCAGGGCACCAGCAAGGAGTTCGTAGAGAAGGACGCCTGCGGAGTAGATGTCGGTGCGGACGGTGAGGGCCTCGCCGCGGACCTGCTCGGGGCTGGCGTACTC
>CAZUAB010000280.1:0-1933 GCA_964617795.1 uncultured bacterium | reverse complement strand
TGCTCTCCAGAAACTGCCGCAGGGCGGAATGAACGCCGCGCAGCACCGGCACCGACGCCATGACCCGCTCGAGTGTCGCGAGAATCCGCTTGCCCGCATAGTTGCGGGCCATCGCGCCGGTCACAAAAATGATCAGCAGCGTAAGCAGAATGCCCAAGCCCGGGATTCGAAACCCGATCAGCGTATCCGGCTGCCACTTCTTGGGCAGGAAATTGAACAGAAACTGATCGGAGATGTCGAGTAGGGCCAACACGGCCCACGCGGTCAATGCCACGGGGACGATCAGGATCAGCCCGACAATCAGGTTCTGCAGAATGACGCGTTGCCAAGAGCTCTCGCTCGGCGGTGGGATGTCGGCGTTGCTCAGGCGATGGCCTCCAGAGGCGCGGGGGCGCGGTTGAGAATGCGGTTATGTTCGTCGACAAAGACCAGCAGGGGGTCCCAGTCCGCCAGCTCCTCGCGGGTGCCTTCGGCCTCCACGTAGGTCAAAATAATGACGTGGTCGCCTTTCTGCACGAGACGGGCGGCCGCGCCGTTGAGGCAAATGACGCCCGAACCGGGCGCCCCTTCGATCACGTAAGTTTCGAAGCGGCTGCCGCTCTCGACATCGAGCACGGCAACCTTCTCGTAGGGCAACATGTCGGCCGCATCCATCAAGTCGCGATCGATCGTGATCGACCCCTGATAATGCAGGTTCGCATCGGTCACCACCGCGCGGTGGATTTTCGACTTCATCATGGTTCGCCGTACCTTCATCGGATCCCCTTTCCGCCCGTACTCACGGGCGCCGTTGGCGTCGGGCTTCCTGCACCCGACGTCTCACGTCTCGCCCCGGGTCTCGGGTGCAAGCGCAAGGTTGTCGATCAAGCGAGCGCGGCCGAAACGAACCGCGACCATCAATTGTCCATCTTTCAAGGGCCCTTCCGCAAGCGGCGTCAGGCTTGCGGGGTCGGCGATGCCGGCATAGTCCGTCGCGGCGCCGGGAATGGCCGCTAGGCGCTCGCGGAGCCGGCGCGTGAGCACGGCCGCATCGCGTTCAGCGGATTCGAAATCGGCCCTTGTGGCCATCAATGCCGCATAGATGCCCGGTGCCACCGCCCGTTCGGCGGGGCTCAGGTACACGTTGCGGCTGGACATGGCCAGCCCGTCAGGTTCGCGGCGCGTGGCCACGCCGGTGATCGTCACCGGCAGCAGCAGTTCGGCGGCCAAGCGGCGTACGACCGCCAACTGCTGCCAGTCTTTTTGCCCGAAAAAGGCCTCATCGGGCGTCGTGGCAGCCAGCAGCTTGGTTACGACCGTGGCCACGCCGCGAAAAAAAGTCGGACGCGAACTGCCGCACCATGCCAGTGCGAGTTTCGGGACCTCGACCCAGGTTTCTTCGGCTCCCAGCGGATACATAGCCTCGACGGTCGGCACAAAGATCGCCTCGACGTCGAGCGCTGCGAGCTTGGCCCGGTCTGCGTCAAAGGTCCGCGGGTAGGCGTCAAAATCCTCGCCCGGCGCAAACTGCGTGGGGTTGACAAAGATGCTTGCCAAGATGACGTCGCAGGACTCGCGGGCGCGGCGGACGAGATCGAGATGCCCTTCGTGCAGCGCGCCCATGGTCGGCACAAATCCGATGCGCTTACCGTTGGCGCGCTGCGTGGCCGACCAAGCCCGCATGGTCTGTGTATCGCGAAGGATTTCGGTCACGCAGGGAATTCCCCGCTGCGCACAGCCTGGACATAGGCGCCGACGGCGTCAAGCGAGGCCTGACCGAGCTCGGCAAAACGGCGAACGAATGACGGGCTGCGCGGCAAAAGCCCGAGCAAATCGTGCCACACGAGGATCTGTCCGTCGCAGACCGGTCCGGCGCCAATGCCGATCGTCGGCACATCGACGGCCTCGCCAATCCGCGCCGCAAGTTCGGTAGGCACGCATTCGAGGACGATGG
>CAZUAB010000279.1:0-1939 GCA_964617795.1 uncultured bacterium | reverse complement strand
AGGAGCGGCACGGGGGGCAACATCGTTGCTGATCCACCGGCGCTGAACGGCCGCGCGAAGCAGGTAGGGGTCGGAAACTCTCACGCGTGTGCCGCCATGGAAGATGGCGCCGTGCAATGCTGGGGCAGCAACCTTTGGGGCGCCCTTGGGGACGGAAGTGGATCCAGTGGAGGCGAAGCGGTTACGGTGACGCTGCCCGGCACCGCCAAGCAGGCAGTTGCCGGCTATTACTTCGGATGCGCCCTGCTCGACAATGGCGAAGCGTATTGCTGGGGCGACGGCTCCGGGGGGGCGTTAGGCGGCGGCGCGTTCGGCGAAGAGAATATGAAACCGGCCAAGGTCAAGGGGCTGCGTGCCAAGGCGGTATCTTTGACGGCCCACGGCCGCGGCCATTATGTTGATTTGTACGGTGTGAAGCGGCACGATCTGGAAGTCAATGGCTTCGTCTGTGCGCGGCTGGAAGATGGAGGCGTTCAGTGCTGGGGCGACAACTTGGATGCCCAACTCGGCAACGGCCTCGGCGGCAAGTACGTCGGAGACCGTCGGGACAGAAGCTTCAAGTATCAGGCCTATGCGGCGGAGCCCGGAGCGGTCGTGGTGTCCGGGTTGGCCGAACCGGTGATCGACGTCTCAGCCGGTAATCACTTTGCATGCGCGGTCGGCCGATCCGGGGCCGCCAGCTGTTGGGGCGTGGACCTTTACGGCGAAACGGGGACGGGCGCGGACCTGACCAAGGCGGCCCTCAGCTTCGGCCCAAAACCGGTCGTCGGCCTCAGCGGGGCCGCGTCGATCGCCAGCGGCGAGTATTCGACCTGCGCCTTAACCAGCGCCGGTATCGTGAAGTGCTGGGGAAAGAACTCGTATGGGAACTTGGGCCTCCCCAAGGATCGGGTGGCCCAGTTGTCGACGCCGGGCGAGCCGGTCGGGACGCTCAGCAATGTGATACAGGTCGATTCCGGCGACAGTCATAGTTGTGCGCTGCTGGCCAGCGGCGAGGCGCGCTGCTGGGGCAGCAACTACTCGAAACAACTCGGTGCGATTACACCGGACCCTGAATCCAGCACCCCCGTAACTGTCATGAATGGCAGCTTCGGTGAGCGAGTCTCGGCAGAGGTGTCGCCCGATTCGGTCGACGAAACGCTGTCTCCGGTGGCCATTACGATTGCCGTATCCCCGCTTGCGGGTGATTTTGAATTTGCGTTCGACTGCGACCACGATGGCAGCTTCGAGGTCGCATTGGCATCATCAGGCCATACTTGCGAGTACCAAGGGATCGACAGCGGCGTCCGTACCGTTCCCATCCGAATTCGATCAAAGATCGTTAACGATCAAGAAAAGACGGAAGTCGTCAACGCAACCTTCGTCGTCCGCAACATTCCGCCGGTGGTAGCGGACATCAAGACGAGCAAGCGGACATTCCCGGCGGGTTCAGCCGACGCGCGGTTCAAGATCAACTCGGTCTCGGCCTCGGACCCGATCGACACCCTGACCTACGGGTATGACTGCAACCTTGACGGCGTCATTGCGGGTCCCGACGAAGAAGACCTCGGCCCCTCGAACGTCACCTGCGACCTGACCGACGTCGCCGCTGGTTCGTACGCGCTGAACGTGGTCGTGTCGGACGACGACAGCGTCGACGGCGACGGCACGGTGACCAAGCCGATCCTGATCACCATTGAGGCGGAGCGGGTTGACACCACGTTCACCGCGCGTCCAGGTGCCTACTCGGCGGCGGCGACGACCTTCGCGATCTCGAGCCCCGATTCGACCAGCTTGGAATGCAAGCTCGACGGCGCTTCGTTCGCCGTCTGCACCAGTCCGGTGGAGCTCGTCGGCTTGGCCGACGGTTCGCATACCTTTGCCGCGCGCGGTGTTCGCGACGGCAAACCCGACCCGACACCCGCCAGCCACACCTGGATCGTCGACACGATCCTGCCAG
>CAZUAB010000278.1:0-1969 GCA_964617795.1 uncultured bacterium | reverse complement strand
CGGATCGTGGAGGGCGATTCTCGCCGTCGGTCTGCCCGCGGCCGCATCGAGTACGCTGCAGCCGGTTACCCAGGGCATCGTGACGCGATTTGTCGCCGCCGAAGGACCTGTCGCCGTCGCGGCTTTTGGCGTCGGCGCACGCGTGGATTCGTTGGCCTCGGTTGGGATGGCGGCCATGGCAACGGCCGCTGTTACGTTCGCCGCGCAAAACCTCGGTGCCGGCCGGTCGGATCGGCTGCACCGTGGCCACGCATTCGGCTTGCGCTTCTGCCTGGCTTGGGGTGGAGCGGCGGCGGTCATTTTGGCGACCACCGTCCCCTGGTGGTCGCAGCTGTTTAGTGACGAAGCTGCGGTGCAGAAGGGCATCATCGCCTACGCCCGCATTGTGACCCCGGCGCTTGCCGCCGTCGGCTACGGCCTGGTTGGCGCCGCATTTCTGCAGGGTATGCGGCGTAGCTGGTCGGCGCTGATGATGGTTGTGGCGCGAGTTGCGCTGCTGGTTGTGCCCGGGGTGTGGCTGGGTGGGCGATTGTTCGAGCAGCAGGGCACCTTCCTCGGGCTCGGTGCGGCTCTCCTTTGCGGCGGCGCCCTGACATGGCTTTGGTTGCGTGTCGCGCTGCGCCGTATTGCGCCGCCGAAATGACCTCAAAGCGATGCCGCCGGGTTGCGCCGGGCGCTGACCTGTGCCAGAATCATGAGTTTTCCGGCGCCCACGTAGCTCAGTGGCAGAGCACTTCCTTGGTAAGGAAGAGGTCGGCAGTTCAATCCTGCCCGTGGGCTCCAGATTCACACGTACTCCGCAGGCCGCATGCCCAAGATTCTGGGTTGCGGCGGGCGGCGCGCTATGATAGACTCTACGGATTCGTGTAAATCTGCCGCTCGGTGCCCGGTCGCATGTGCCGGACCGCCGGGGATTTCGGGCAGAAACACGAAGGCGAACGACAATCAAACCCGGATTCACGTCAGACCAAGGTATCAAGGAGGACCCCGATGGGCAAGAAGAAGTTTGAGCGGAACAAGCCGCACGTCAACATCGGCACAATCGGCCACGTTGACCACGGCAAGACCACCCTTACCGCGGCAATCACCCACTGCCTTTCCTTGAAGGGGCTGGCGGAACAGGTTGCGTTTGACAATATCGACAAGGCGCCCGAAGAGCGCGAACGCGGGATTACGATTTCGACCTCGCACGTCGAGTACGAGTCGGAGACCCGGCACTACGCGCACGTTGACTGCCCCGGTCACGCGGACTATGTGAAGAACATGATCACCGGCGCGGCCCAGATGGACGGCGCGATCTTGGTCTGCAGCGCGGCGGACGGCCCGATGCCGCAGACGCGTGAGCACATCCTGCTCGCCCGTCAGGTCGGCGTGCCCTATATCGTCGTGTTTCTCAACAAGGTCGACATGGTCGACGACGCCGAACTCCTCGACCTGGTCGAGCTGGAAGTTCGCGAATTGCTCTCGAAGTACGAATTCCCGGGCGATGATGCGCCCGTCGTTCGTGGTTCGGCGCTCAAGGCCCTCAACGCGACCAGCCCCGACGATGAATGGGCCGGCAAGATCTATGAGCTGGTCAAGGCCTGCGACGACTCGATCCCCGAGCCGACCCGCGAAATCGACAAGCCGTTCATCATGCCCGTCGAAGACGTCTTTACGATTTCTGGTCGTGGCACCGTTGTGACTGGCCGTATCGAGCGTGGGCGCGTCAAGGTCGGCGACGAAATCGAAGTCATTGGCTTCGGCGACACCCGCAAGACCGTAGTGACCGGCGTCGAGATGTTCCGCAAGGAACTCGAAGAGGGCTTGGCCGGCGATAACGTTGGGGCGCTGGTTCGTGGCCTCAAGCGCGAGGAAATCGAGCGCGGCATGGTGCTTGCCAAGCCGGGTTCGATCAAGCCGCACACCAAGTTCGAGTGTGAAGTGTACGTATTGACCAAGGACGAAGGCGGCCGTCACAAGCCGTTCT
>CAZUAB010000277.1:0-1992 GCA_964617795.1 uncultured bacterium | reverse complement strand
ACCGGATGTCCCCGCAGGGGTGCCGGGGGCGGCGCAGCCCCCGTGCGCAGCATCTTGACATTCAAGACAAGTTGCAATAGCATGAAACCCATGACCCAGCCGCCGCCCGCCACCGACAGCCCGTTCGCCCGCATCGAGGCGCGAATCGACATCCTGGCCGACGAGATTCGTTCGCTCGCCGGCCGATCCGGTCAGCTCGAAGCGCGTGCCGACCAGCTTGAAGTCCGATTCGACCACCTCGAAAGCCGGTTTGACCACCTCGAAATCCGGTTCAATCAGTTCGAAACACGCTTGGACCGTCTTGAGGCCCGCCAGGACCGAACCGAAGCCACCCTCGCCGACCACACGGCCCGCCTCGCCCGCCTGGAGGCCTTCGCCGAGGCCACGCAACTGCGGTTTCAAGACGTGGACCGCCGCCTCGGTCGAATCGAGGAGCGCCTCGACCGCCTCGACGACCGTCTCGTCCCTGTCCTCTGGGCCGCCCTCGGCGGCATGGGCGCGATCATCGCCGGCGCCGGCGGCATCATCGCCACCCTCTGGCTGCGCTGAGGGGGTGCGGACCCATGGCCGCCTGCTACAATATCGGCATGGTCACACAGTCGCCCGACACCGACCCCGAAGCCGAAGCGGCGCAGTTCGCGGCCTATCGGCGCATGGGTCCGGCCGGGCGCGCGCGCCGCATCGACGAACTGCGCGAGGCGGCCTTCGCCTTGGCCGCCGCGGGCATCCGGGCCCGGCGCCCCGACATCGGTGAACGCGAGCTTCGCATCCGCGTCGTCGCCCGCTGGCTCGGCCCCGAACTCGCCGCCCGCGTCTACCCGGATATCGAGTTCGATTGACGGGCGGCGCCGATCCGACAGGCGATGTCGCCCGCCTTGCCGTCGTGTTCGGCCGCAAGCTGGAGGAACTCGGTTTCACCTACGTCATCGGCGGATCGTTCGCCAGTTCCGTGTACGGCGATCCCCGGATGACCAATGACATCGATATCGTCGTCGATCTCACGCCCGCCGCGGTCCCTCGACTCATCGCCATGCTCGGCGACGACTACTACCACGACGAGGATCGCATGCGCGCGGTCGCACGAGACGGGGGTTCGTTCAACGTGGTGCATTTCGACAGCGGCGTCAAGATCGACATCTTCGTGCCGCGCGGACGATCGGCCGCACGCGCCTTCACGCACCGCACGAGTGTCCGCCTGGCGCCCGACGCGGCCGAGTCGATCTGGGTCGCCGGCCCCGCGTTGATCGTCATCGAAAAGCTGCGCTGGTTCCAGAAGCAGGACGGCGCCTCGGACCGGCAGTGGCGAGACATTCTAGGCGTGCTCAAAGGGGCACACGAGGGGCTCGATCTGGCCTGGCTGCGGACCGAGGCTCGCGCCGACGGTACCGGCGAACTGCTGGAGCGCGCCCTCGCTCAGGCCAGCCTCGCCTGACGGCACGCCCCCCCGCTCAATCGTACCCGTCCCAGATTCCGCGCCGGCGCGCCGACTTGGGGAGCCAGTCGAAGGAGAAATCCTCGAGCGCCTCGCCGCTGTCGATCCGCTCAAAGATTTTGTTTCTTTTCTCCTCGGCGTCGACGCCGAAGGCATAGCCGTCCCAAAGGCTGTCGATGAAGGTCTCGACATCCCGTTCGCTTTCGATCTTGATCTTGCGGTTGAGGTAGCGCAGGCAGACCGGCACCGGCCAGACCAGGTAGCCGATGAAGAACACCACCGCATGCGCAATGATGACGGCGTGAATCATACCTCACTCCTTTCGCCCGCCCGCACTTGCCGCTCGATTTCATCGACAGTCGCCCGGTCGCCGGCGCGGCCGAGATCGATGCCCATCTTGCAGGCGCGTTCGGAGATCAGGCCGATGCGGCTCGACCCGTCGGAGTAGTCCCAGTTATGCCAGATGCCGTAGATGGCTCCGGCCAGCGCCGAGAAGCCGAATGTCCAGTAGAGAAAGGTCATCGTTCCTCCTTGTCCGTCGCGTCCCCTGATCACCGGGT
>CAZUAB010000276.1:0-2007 GCA_964617795.1 uncultured bacterium | reverse complement strand
GCGCCCGACCTCGTCCTCCTGCCCGGCGATTTTCTCTGCGAAGCCGTGCCGGCACATGCCTGGCGACCGGCGCTCGAGCCGCTGGCCGCGCTGGCGGCGCGCGTGCCGACCTTTGCCGTGCTGGGCAACCACGACCGTCACGCCGCCGATCCGCTGCGGCAGCAGCTTGCGGACTGGGGCATTCGCGTCGTCGAAGGCGAGGTCGTCCGCCTCACCGCAGGTGGGCGCAGCGTCGAAGTCGGCGGTGTGCCGTGGACCTGGCGCCCGCGGCGGCGGCGCGAAAACCTGGAGTCCCTGACCTGGAGCGACGATCCCGCCGTCACCCGGCTGCTGCTGGTCCACGATCCCGCGGCGTGGGATCCCGGCGTCGTGCCGTCGGGCACGGTGGCCGTCGCGGGGCACCTGCACGGCGGGCAGGTGGGCTGGAGCCGCGGGCAGCGGCATTGGTCACTGCTGCGCCCCCTGCGGATGCGCGATTTCGGGCTGATGCAATTGATCGGCCGCACCCTCTACGTCAGCCGCGGCGCGGGGTTCTACGGCTTTCCGGTGCGGATCGGCATCCCCAACGAGATTGCCCTGCTCGAGCTGGGGTCGGCCTCGCCTGCGGATTCGCAGCCGCCCGCGTTACGATGACGTAAGGCCCGGGGCCACCCCGCGCCGCTACGCGTTGTTCGTCACGGAGGTTCCTCATGCCTGTTGTCTTTGCCGCGCTGCTGGCGCTCACCCTTGCCGCCCTGCCCTCCCATGCGACCGCCCAGACGGCGGCGCGCGCCGAGCTCAAGAACGGCAACGGCCAAGTTGTCGGGGACGCCGCGCTGACGGCCCTGCCCAGCGGCGTGCTCGTGCACCTCAAGGTCGAGGGCCTGCCGCCCGGCCCCAAGGCCTTTCACATCCACGAAACCGGCCAATGCACCGCACCGGACTTCAGTTCGGCCGGCGGCCACTTCAATCCCGATGCCCGCGACCACGGCTGGCATTCGGCCAAAGGCCCGCACGCCGGCGACATGCCGAATCTGATCGTCGGCGCCGACGGCCGCGGTGAAGTCGAGGTGGTCGTCGAACGCATCCTGCTCGACAGCTCGATGCGCGGCCTGTTCAAAAACGGCGGCACGGCGATCGTTCTGCACGCCGGAGCCGACGACTATGCCTCGCAGCCGGCGGGCAACGCCGGCGGACGGATCGCCTGCGGCGCGATCACCCGCTGACGAGTACCGCGTCGCCACTTCTTGACGCTGAGTCATCGACAGGAGTACACTGAACGCGCATGCGTGAACCCACGAACCAGGACCCCACACTGGGGACCGATCCGTGGGGCCGGACGCCCGCGGGAGGCGGCGACGCCCCTGTGGACGGCAACGGTGGCCCGCTGGCGGCGGCACTGGACCGCTTCGAGCAGGCCTTTGAGGGGCTGCTGACCATCCCGGCCGAGCTGCGGCGCAGCCGGACCGTGATCCGGCGCCTCGAAGCGCGCGTGCGAGAACTGGAAGATGCGCTGGCAGCACGGGACCAACGCCGTGATGAAGCGATCGGACGCCTGGATCGAGTACTGGAAGAAATGGAATCGTGGACAGCAAGCGCACCGTCACCGTCGAGCTCCTCGGCCACCGACTGACGGTACGCACGACCGAAAACGAAGAAGCGCTTACGCGCAACGTCGATCGACTCAACGACCTCTTGGTCGAAATGCGATCGAAGACCGGGGTGGTCGATACCGCCCGACTGTTTGCGCTGGCGCTCCTGCACCTCGGAAGGGAGATCGACATGACCAAAGATATGCGCAATGAGTGGACCGAGCCGCTCGCCCGACGGATCGAAGACATGACCGACCGGATCCACCGCGCCCTGGAAGAAGCCTGATTACGTTTGCCCGCAGGGTCGTGGGGGGTGTAGTCCCGAAACCTATACCAATGAAACAAGGGAGCCCGATCCTCACGTCCGCCGTCACGCCTCTAGTCAGGAAGACGAACGATGTGATACGGCACCCACCTGACAGGCCGGGTTCTGGGC
>CAZUAB010000275.1:0-2011 GCA_964617795.1 uncultured bacterium | reverse complement strand
TTGTACCGACCGCAGCGGATCTCACGGCCTTTGAGGGCTGCGACGACGTGGCGCAAACGCTGGCCGTAGCGCTGGCACCCGCGACACCGGCACAAGCGCGTTGGCCTGAATCTGAATCTGAATCTGAACTGGGCTGGTGCTGGGGCATCAAGGATGGCGGCGGGTTGCCGGGCGGACAGATGTATGCCACGGACGCCGCTCCGGATCGGGCGACGCCCGGCGATGCGGACATGGCCGAGAGCAGCGACTTTGGGGTACGCACCGGCGTCAACCAGCAGGAAGAGAGTGTCGATGAGGCCGATATCTTGCAGGTCACGGCCGGCGGCAGGGTGTACGTGGCGCACGCCGGGGAGCTGCGCGTGTTTGCCGGAACACCGGCAACGGCTGCGGCCGAACTCGGCCGGCTGACGCTGCCCGCACCGGCGTTCGAGATGTTTCTTGGCGCGGCCACGGACACCGTAATTGCCGTGGCCGGGCGTGGCTTCGCCGGTCCGTTGCAACTTGTGCAGCCCGGTTGGGGCGGGGACTTTGTCGGTCTGCCCGAGCCGCTGCCGGCCGAGGACATGGGGCGCAGCGAGCCTAGCGTCGCCGGCGGCGACGACGGCCCTGCCGAGACGCGTATTTTGCTGATCGATTTTGCGCAGCCGGCAACGGGTGAGGTACTCGTCGATCTTCAATTGGATGGCGAATACCTGACCAGCCGTCGCCTGCCCGACGGCCGCCTGGTTGTCGTAACGCGCTTTTTGCCGCCGGCTGTGGCCGCGGTGGTCGCCGATGCGGCCGTGCAATCGGATGCGGTCGCCGTGCAGGCCGGGTCGCTAGATCTGGCGACCTTCCGCAGCCGAATTGCGGCGCGGTTGGCCGAGGCAGGGCATACCGGATTGGCGCCCGGCGTTGCTGCCGGTACCGCCGAGCCGGCCACGCTTGCCTGCGCCGATATGCTGCATCCCGATGGTACGCCGCCGGCGCTCTTTACGGCTGTCTGGTTTGTCGATGTGGTGGCTGGTACGGTCACGCAGACGGTGATTCAGCAGGCAGGCGATCGCGTTTACGTGTCGCCTGACAACCTCTGGCTGGCCCAGTCGGGTGAAAATTGGTGGTGGGACGATAGCCGTGGTGCCGGTTCAGCACTGTGGCGTGTGCCACTCGACGCGACCGCGCCGACGGTGGTCGCTGGCGGTATCGTTGAGGGCTGGATTCCCAGCCGCATGCACATGGGCGAATACGGTGAGGCCATGCGTGTGTTCTCGCACGACGGCCACGCCACGCGCCTTTCGGTTGTCGATGCACGCTCGACCGGCGACTTGCCGCTGTTGGGCGAGGTCAGAGACATCGCGCCGGGCGAGACGCTCTATGGGGTTCGTTTCCTCGGCGATCGTGCGTTTGCGGTGACCTTTCGGCAGACCGACCCGCTGTTCGCCTTCGACCTGGCCGATCCGCGCACGCCGCGACTTGTCGGTGAGCTGGAAATCCCCGGGTTCAGTACCTATCTGCACCCGATTGGCGCCGATCATCTGGTCACGGTTGGGTTTGCTGGCACAGGCGACGGCCTGACCGGCGGCCTGCAGGTGCAGCTCTTTAACGTCTCCGACATGGCGCAGCCGACGCGCGTCGATTGGCTGGAACCCTCGGTGAGCTGGGCATGGAGCGAGGCGCTCGACGAACCGCGCGCCTTCACGTTCGATCCGCTGTCGGGGCTGCTCGTCCTGCCGCTGGCCGGCGAAACCAACCGTGGGCCCTTCAGCGGCTTTGGCGTTTACGCGGTCGACGTGACGCACGGCATACGCGAACTCGGCCTCGTGTCACACCCCGATCAAGCCTGGGCCCGGCGCGCCCGGGTGTTCGAGGAGGGCGATTTGCTGGGACTGCTGTCGCTGTCGACCGCGGCGCTCGTCTGGAGCGATCTGGACGATCTCGCCGGAGGCCCGCTCGCTGAGCTTCTGCTGGAATAGGTGCCACGCGGCCGAAGTGGTGCCGGACACCAGTTGCAATTGCAACTGGTGTCCGGCAC
>CAZUAB010000274.1:0-2028 GCA_964617795.1 uncultured bacterium | reverse complement strand
TGTCGGCAAACCCCGCCACGCCGCAAGACTCGACACGCCGACGATCTGCCCCTGGCGCCGGGTGACCATGGACGGCAGTACGGCGCCGAATGTATTGGCGGCGCCTTCGACGTTGATCCGCATCACGCGGGAGACGAGTGCCGCGTCAAATTGGTGGCTGCGCATCAGGTCGCCGATGCCGGCATTGGCGACGGCCACGTCAATCGGCCCAAGTTCGGATTCCACAGCGCTTGCGACCGTGGACACCGCCGCAGCATCGGCGACATCGGCGGGCCACGCCTGCGCCGTACCACCCGCTTTGGTAATCTCGGCAACGAGTGCGTCGAGTGTATCTGCGCGCCGCGCCACGAGCGCCACCTTTGCACCACCCGCGGCCAACTGCCGGGCCATCTCGGCCCCCAGCCCGCTGGACGCACCCGTGATCAAGACAACCTTATTGCGCCAGATTGTCTCTGGTGTCGGAACAAACCCATCTCGCATGGCATCGCCTCCCACAAGCCGTTTCACGGTAGCTCCTACCGCACGCCACAGCAACCCGAACGCAGCGGCGCGTCTTGACCCCTCGCCCTCCCTGCGTTACCCTACATCCACCCCGATCCATCTCAAGTCCTCTTTGCCGAAAGGTCCCCATGACCCTCGCCAGTTTCCTTGCCTTCATGTTGCTGTTCGTCGCTATCGGCGCAGCGGCAATGCGCCGCAACCGAGGCACTACCGCGGATTACTACACTGCATCCAAAAGCGTACCGCCCTGGCTGTCCGCACTCTCGGCGGTCGCCACCAACAACAGCGGCTACATGTTCATCGGCATGATCGGGCTCACTTGGAGCGAGGGGCTTCGCTCAATCTGGCTTATGATCGGTTGGATTGCCGGCGACCTGATCGGCTCGCTACTGGCCTTCCGGGCGGTCCGCCATGCGGCTGGGCGCGGCAGTATTGAGACATTTCCGCAACTGCTGTCTCGCTGGCACGGGGGTGCGATGCCCATCCTGCAGCGCGTTTCGGCACTATTGATTCTGGCGTTCCTTGGTGCCTACGCGGCCGCGCAGCTCAAGGCCGGGGGCAAGGCCCTGTATGCGGTCTTCGGGTGGGACCTATCGAGCGGCGCCATGCTCGGGGCGATGATCGTTCTAGTCTACAGCATGGCTGGCGGCATTCGCGCCTCAATCTGGACCGACGCCGCCCAATCCTTCGTCATGATTGCGGCCATGGGGCTCTTGCTGTGGGCCGGGCTGGACGCGGCCGGTGGGCCGAGTGCTGCCTGGTCGGCCTTTGCCGATGTTGCACCGGGCTGGCGTGACTGGCGACCAGCCGATACTTGGGGTCCGGCGCTGGCCATCGTTTCCGGCTGGTTGGCAGCCGGGCTCGCCGTCGTCGGACAGCCGCATATCGTCATTCGATTCATGGCTGTAGACGATGAACGCAGCATGACGCGCGTTCGACTTTGGTACTACGGGTGGTTCACGTTGTTCTACGGGTCCACGATCAGCGTCGGTCTGTTGACACGGCTGATCTTGCCGCCGGACGGCTTCGACCCGGAGCTTGCGCTGCCTCGCATGGCCATGGCGCTGCTGCCGGAAATCGCCGTCGGAACCATCCTTGCCGGGCTGTTTGCTGCAACCATTTCGACAGCGGACTCCCTAGTGCTGGCCTGCTCCGCCGCCTTGAGTGCCGATCTGACTGCGCGGCGGCCGAGCCTTCGTATCGCCAAGGCAGCCACAGCCGGCGTCGTCGCCCTCGCACTGGCCATTGCCCTGACCGATCAGCAGACGGTGTTCCGGCTTGTCCTGATCGCCTGGGGGCTGCTGGGCGCCGCGTTTGCTCCGTTGATCTTGATTCTGGGCCGTGGCGGCGCACCACGTCAAGGCGAGGCACTGACGGTGATGGCCGTCGGCGTCGCCGTATTCCTGGGCTGGCGCCGCCTTGGCTTATCGTCCGAAATCTACGAGATTTTGCCGGCTATGGCCGCCGGGCTGCTGACGTGGGGATTGTTGCGAACTGCCCGGCGGCTGCCGCTGGCCGGCCGACTGG
>CAZUAB010000273.1:0-2048 GCA_964617795.1 uncultured bacterium | reverse complement strand
GCGCACGGTCTGAACATGCGCGCGCCCGATCTTCCGACGCAGGTGATGAATATGGACCTCGATCGCATTGCTCCCGAGTTCGTCATTCCACCCGTAAAGCGCCGATTCGAGTTGGCTCCGCGTACGAACACGGCCGGCGTGCTCAGCCAGATTTAGCAGCAACGCATACTCCCGCGGCGAGAGGTCGACGGGTGTACCGCCGACCCGTACGGCACGGGCCGCGGGCTCGATTTCGATGTCGCCGACCTGCAGCATCGGCCCCGCCTCCCCGACGCTGCGACGGCGCAAGGCCCGCAGGCGCGCAAGCAGTTCTGCGATATCGAACGGCTTGACCAGATAGTCGTCGGCGCCCGCATCAAGGCCGTCCACACGGGATGCAAGATCGTCGCGGGCGGTAAGAATCAGCACAGGAACGGTCTGCCGCCGACGCCGCAACTCGCGGAGCACCGACAACCCGTCCCGGCCCGGCAAACCGAGATCGAGCACGACCAGTCCGTATTCGTGTAGTTCGGCGGCAAGCGCCGCCTCGTCGCCGTCCCGGGTCCAGTCGACGTTGTAGCCCTCGTGCCGCAAGGCAACCCGGACGGCTTCGCCAACGAGTGGATCATCTTCGGCCAGCAGCACACGCATGGCTTCAGCCTAGCACGGGCGGATGACCGTGTTCACGGACGCCCACCGAGGAGAAACGTGAGAACATCGCCTTTTTCCGTCGCTGTGCAAACCCGGTCGAGGACATCCGTGCAGTTACGGCCGAACCATTTCTCCACCTGAGCAGGGTCGGTGAATCGCGCCGGATCGGCCAGTGGCGACAATGCGGTGATCGCCTTGCCGGCGCGGGTCCGGCCGGGTGCTTGCGGATCGGCACTGTGGCACTCAGCGCAGCTGGTTAGGCGGTCCCGCGCGTTGACCCGCTGGGCGGAGTAGAGTGCCCGCCCGCGAGATGCATCGAAGCCCGCGAACCCCGCATCCTCCTTCGCGGCTTCGGCTGCGTAGCGGGCCAGAAAATCCGCCGGCTCATCGGCGATCGCCGGGATCGCGACGAGCGAAGCACCCAGCAGAAACACAATCCCGACCAGCGCGTCGGCTTTGTGACCCCGGGCGGAAGGTGTCGGGGACGCCGTGTCGACCTTCCGCGTCTGTCGACCGTGCCACATGGCGCCGAACACCGGCACACGATGGCGGATGCGATAAAGCCCCATGCCCGCCATGTGGATGACAAAAAAGCCCAAGATCATCGTCGCGCCCATTTCGTGGATGTCCTCGGCCGGGCCATGCCCGCTGCCTTCGCTGAGAGCGCCTGCCAGCGGCCCCATATTGAGTTCGACCGCCGCCAGCACCAACCCCGTCAGGGCCACCCCGGCCAAGACGAAGTACAGCGCCAGATATGTCAAGCTGGCGATCGGATCGTGGCCCACACGCTGCCCGTGCGGAAGACGCCGGGTTCTCCAGGCCGCCGCCCACGTGCCCGGATGCCACATGTCGGACCAGCGCGCATGCTTGGGCCCGAGGATGCCCCAAACAAAACGAGCCGCAAGAGAAGCGATCAACGCATAGCCGATCTGCGCATGCAGCCGCCAGATGTCATCCTCGGCAAAACCGGCCCATTCTGCAGCATCTTCAAGCCACGCCGTGCCGATGAGGCCGAAGATGGTCAAGGCGATCAGCCAATGCAGGCTGCGCTGAATCATTCCGTAGACCGGATAGGTCTGGGTCGCTGCCGGGCTCAGGGTCGACTTGTTGCATAGAGTTGAGGTGTCGCTCATTTACGTTCTCCTTTTGTGGGAATGTCCACGTCGTCCTCAGAAAAATCGCCGCGCTCGGCGCCGCGATGGCAGGCCACACAATTGGCACGGCCACCGACTTCCGGACGCGCGAACGTTGCCGCCGAAATCTCGTCGTGCTCGCGCCGAACGTAGGGCAGGGTCGAAATCCGGACCGGCGCCGCTGCGCCAGACGCACTGGCGGCCAATTTGCGCGACAGTCGGTTCTGGCCGACATCCGCCGCATTGCGCCGCAAAAACGCGGCAACTGCGGCGGTCTGTGCGGGC
>CAZUAB010000272.1:0-2058 GCA_964617795.1 uncultured bacterium | reverse complement strand
TTGGCCATCACGTCTCCGAGCGCCCGTACTTCGGCATCCATGGCGAGCAATTCGGTGTCGCTCGGAGCCGCCAGCGACTGCACCGTACCGCGGATGATCGCGCCGACAAATTCGTTGGCCAGATTGGGGCCAGCCCCGAATCCTTTCGCGCTGACAATGTGCAGGCGGCCATCGCCCGGATCCACTTCGACCTCGGTCGGATACTGGGCCGTCGGGATGGCTCCGATGCGTTGCCCAGTGGATGTGTCAAGGACGAGTACCGCGTTTTCAGATGCCGCGACGACATAAAGCCGCCGGCCATCTGGCGACAGGCGAAGGTCCGTAGGGCTGACACCCTCAGGATCGTCAGGCGACACCTTGACGCTCCATGGGCGTACCGCCCACGTTGCGGTGTCAATCACCGCCACCACATCGGCATCGCTGGCGGCCACAAAAACTTTTTTACCATCGGCGCTGACGGCGATTCCGGTCGGGTTTTTGCCGACCTTGAGGTGGCGCACCGGCTCACTGCCGACCAGATCGAGTACGCTCAGCGTATCGCTGGACCAATTGCTGACGAAGGCGCGCCGGCCGTCGGGCGACAATTCGACCTGATATGGCGCCGCCTCGACCTTCCAGCGCCGCCGCTCGGCGCCGGTTGCCGGATCGATCGCGACAACGGCGTGGCGATGCATAAGGGCCACATAGAGCGTGCTGGCCGTCGCGTCAAGCGCCAGTCCCGCCGGATACCCAAAGACCGGCAGCGAAGGGCCTTCAACAGCCGGCGTCGTAGGGTGGGCTGCGTCCATTTGGATTCGGCGCACAAGGTCGCGGCCGCCGCCCGCCACATACAGCGTGGTCCCCGATGGATGCCAGGCCAAGCCGACGAAGTTGGACTCCACAGGCAGCGTCGTCAGGCGACGCCCCGTCACCGTGTCGAACAGGTCAATCGCCTGCCAGTCCGCTGTAATATCGCTGCGCCCGATGCGTTCGGGCAGCGTGCGGTCTTCTTTGCCGGTGGCCGAGACGGCCAAAACACCTTGGGCCGACAATGCCGCACCGATCGGGAAGGTTCCGACCTCCTGCACCTCTCCGGCCGGACGGATACGCCGTCCATTGATCAACACGACGCTGCCGTCGGGCTGAGGCCCGGCCTTGGCCTTGGCAACGGCCGAGGGTGAGCCCAACTCGCAATCACCGGAGAGCGCTTCGGGGGAAGTGCGTGGACAGGCCGCCACCAAGACAGGCAGAGCGCAGACCACGAGTACGGTACGCAAAGACACGGCAACCTCCCGACCGATGGCTGCCGTCATCGTACCGCAGCATAGCAAGGCAGGCGAATCTACGTTCGTTGAGGCGCCTAGCGACGCATGGTAGAGTGCCCTGATACCGACACCACCCACCCCCGAGGTGTGCCGATGCGCTGTGCCGTGACCACGACGATCCTGACTGCAAGTCTACTGCTGGGTGGCCCCGCGTACGGGCAAGCGGCGGTCGGGCCAGCCGAATCTGCCGCAGCAAGCACGGCGGCGGTAGACACAACGACCCCCGCCGCGACCCCCGTTACAAATGAAGACGCCGGGCCAGCAGCCGAAGTTTCGGGCGTTGCCGCATTACCCGAATTGGTCGTCACCGCGACCCGCCACCCCAGCGATATCCGGCTGCTGCCGCGCGCATTGAGCGTGGTCGAGCGGGACGAGATCACCCGTGCCGGGCGCGACCAGCTTCCCGACGTGCTTGCAGGAACCCCCGGCGTGCTCGTACAGAAGACCAACCCCGGCGGCGGTTCACCGTTCATTCGCGGTCTAACCGGTAAACAGATTGTGCTAGTTGTCGACGGCATTCGACTCAACAACGCGCTGTATCGAGCGGGGCCCCACCAGTATCTCAACACCGTCGACCCGTGGTTGGTCGAGCGGATTGAAGTGCTGCGCGGGCCCGGCTCGGTGCTGTATGGCAGTGATGCGCTCGGCGGCGTCATCCACCTGCAGACGCGTATGCCGGCGGCCTCAACCGACGGCGTTTCGCCCGGTGTGGCACTCGGTGCCGGCTCGGCCGACCGCTCACTGCGGGGGCGCC
>CAZUAB010000271.1:0-2123 GCA_964617795.1 uncultured bacterium | reverse complement strand
CGCGTGCGCTCGGCGCTCTGTTTGAAAGCGCCAAATAGGCAGATGCACCCCGGCCCGGTGGGGCGTCGTCAACCATGTCGTCCGCCTGCTACCATGCCGGCGATGGCGCAATCGCAAGACAAGCTCAGGATCTTGGCCCGTCCTGCTCGCAGCAACGCGCACGGCAACCCCTACAACGCGCTATTGGCGGATGCGGTCGAGGCAAGCGGCGCGGCCAAGGTCGAGGAATGGTCGGTGGCGCGCGCTCTTCGGCAGCGTTGGGATATCGTGCATCTGCACTGGCCCGAGGCGGCGCTCAACCGCCCGCGGGCTTTTGATGCGCTGAGTACGTTGGCCGGCCTGTTTGCGGTTTTGGATGTGGCCCGTAGTCGCGGCGCGCACATCGTCTGGACGGTTCACAATCTGGCGGCGCACGAGGCGGCGCACCCGCGTCTTGCAGGGCGGTTCTACGGGGCGCTGTGGCGCCGCCTCGACGGCTTTGTTGCGCTCTCGGCAGCGGCCCGCATGGCAGTTGTTGAACGCTTTCCGGCCGCCGAACAGGTCCCGTACGCGGTGATTCCCCACGGCCACTACCGTCCCGTGCTGCCACCGCGTCCGTTGCGCATGGCCGCCCGCCAGCGCTTGGGCTTGGAAGACAGGCTACGGGTCGTGCTGTTTGCAGGGACCGTACGGCCTTACAAGAACGTCGACGCACTGGTTCGTGCAGTGCGCGCACTGCCGGATCCTGATCTTCGGCTGATCGTCGCTGGTGTTCCCAATGAGCCGCTGCCGTCGCAGCTGCGCGACTTGGCGGCGGGCGATTCCCGGATCCGCTTTGACTTCCGCTTCGTACCGGCCGAGGATCTTGCCGCACTATACGCAGCGGCCGACCTCGTGGCGCTTCCCTTTGCCGAAGTCCTCAATTCCGGCAGCGCGCTGATGGCTCTCAGCCACGACCGGCCGGTGCTCGTGCCGCGGCTCGGCTCATTGATCGATTTGGCCGAGCGGGCGGGCCCGCACTGGGTCCGACCCTACGAAGGCGACCTCGATGCGGCGCTGCTTGCCCCAGCGCTTGCCTGGGCCTCGGGCCGGCCAGAGGGCGAAGTCGCCGACCTTACGCCCTGGGATTGGGCGCCGATCGGTGCGGCCACCGCGGCGTTCTACCAGGCGCTTTTGGCATCCGCCGCGCACCGCTGATACACTCCGAAGATATGCAGGCTGTCATTCTCCGCGAACTCGGCGACCCCGATCGCCTTCTGCTCGAAACTGTGGCGGACCCCGAACCCGGTCCGGGGGAGGTGAGGGTGCGGCTGGCCGCGGCCGCACTCAATCACCGCGATGTATGGATTCGCCGGGGGCGCTATGCCCGCATTCGTCTACCGGTTATTCTGGGCTCCGACGGCGCTGGTCAGATTGATGCCGTTGGCGAGGGCGTCAGCACGGATCTGGTGGGCCGGCGGGTCGTCATCGATCCATCGCTGGCGTGGGGCGACAATCCACGCGTACAGGATCCGGCGGCTTACGGCATCCTCGGCATGCCCCGTGACGGCACGTATGCCGAGGCCGTTGTCGTGCCGGCGGCACAGGTCCACGATTGTCCGGCCCACCTCAGTGATACCGAGGCTGCGGCCTTACCGCTGGCGGGCTTGACGGCTTGGCGCGCCGTCGTTAGCCGCGGCGAATTGCGCTCCGGCAGCCGCGTTCTCGTGACCGGTATCGGCGGCGGCGTGGCCGCCTTCGCGCTGCTCTGGGCACGGTCACTGGGTGCCGAGGTGTGGGTGACCAGCGGTGATCCGGCGAAGATTGAGCGAGCGCGCGAGCAGGGCGCTGCTGGCGGTGTATCGTACCGAGACGCCGACTGGGGTCGGCAACTGGTCGCCGCGGCCGGCAGCGAGTTCGATTTGATCGTCGACGGCGCTGGCGGCGAAGGCTTCGCTACACTCATCGACGTGGCAGATTACGGCAGTCGCCTTGTGCATTACGGCGCGACCACCGGCAATCCGACTGGTTTCGACTTGCGGCGCGTGTTTTGGCGACAAATCGACATTCGCGGCACGACCATGGGTCACGGCGGGGAGTTTGCCGCCATGCTGGCGCATGTGGCCGCCAAGGAACTACGCCCCGCGATCGATCAGGTATTTCCG
>CAZUAB010000270.1:0-2289 GCA_964617795.1 uncultured bacterium | reverse complement strand
TTCGGCAAGATCGTGCTCGCCACGCGCTGAGGTTGGGCCGATGCCTGCCGTGCCGTCATTCGTAGCGGATTGAAATGACCTCATAGGTGCGCGTGCCGCCGGGCGCCCGCACCTCGACCTCGTCGCCGGCCTGCCGCCCGATCAGCGCACGAGCGACGGGACTCGATACGCTGATGCGTCCGGCCTTGGTATCGGCTTCGTCGTCGCCGACAATCTGCCAGGTCACCTGGCGTTCATCGTCGATCTCGCCGAGCACGACCGTTGCCCCAAAGACGATGCGATCGGTCTCTTGCGCTGCTGGATCGATGATTTCACAGCGGGCCAGCTTGGACTCAACCTCGCGGATGCGTCCTTCGATGAATGACTGTCGTTCTTTCGCCGCATCGTATTCGGCATTTTCCGAAATGTCGCCGTGCGCCCGGGCCTCTGCGATGTCCTGGATGATCCGCGGACGCTCGATGGTCTTGAGCTGGTGCAGCTCTTCCTTGAGGGCCGCGTGTCCGCGGGGGGTCATGGGCGTACGTGACATCGGGCATCTCCCTGCATCAAAAAACCAAATCGGCCCGCAGTCGCGCACCGGGGCCAACCCGGGTCGCGGCTGCGAACCGCTGGTGTTCAGCATACAGGGGTCGATGGTGCCGAGCAAGGGCCCGACCGGGACGGTCTAGAGCGCCAGCCCGAGGGTCGCCAGCAAGATCAGCAATACGAAGACAATCGTCAACCGGTCGAAATGGCGGTCGATCCATGCTCCCGCCCGGGCGCCGAAGACGTAGAGCAGCGAGGAAACGAGAAAAAAACGTGCTCCTCGCCCAGCCAAGCTGGCGACAAGAAAGACACCGAGGTTGACCCCCGCCGCACCGCTTGTCAGTGTAAACAGTTTATAGGGGATCGGCGTAAAGCCAGCGATCAGCACGATCCACGCATCATAATCGCGGTACCAGGCAAAGAGCTTGTCGATACGCCCGGTTTGCCCGTAAAACTCGACGATGGGGCGTCCCAGCGTGTCCCAGGCATAAGCGCCGATGTAGTACCCGACGATGCCCCCGCCGACCGAGGCCAGGAGGGCGACAGATGCGTACAGTAGAGCGCGGCGCGGGCGGGCCACGCCCATGGGGATCAACATGGCGTCGGGCGGCACCGGAAAGAACACCGACTCGATGAACGCGACGAGCGCCAGCAACCAGACGGCCGCAGGCCGGGCCGAGAGCCGTTCGACCCACGAATAGAGTCCGCGCGCCCACAGCAGAGGAAGGGCCAGCGGTCCGGCGGCGGGTTTCGGCGACGTCATGTTGTGCAGGAGGCTCCCCATCGCGCGTGCAGCGGCCAGCTCGGTGCGCAAACGTATCTATCTAAAAATGATAACCCTGCCTGGCGCCGCAGCGCCATTTGGGGGTCGCCGATTCGTCTTGAACAGATAACCGGGCTTGTGACGATTGTCGGTGCGCCTCAGCCGACAGGTGCCAGCGGCGGGGTCAGTGGCCACGCCGCGAGCTGTGCCATAAAACGCTCATCCGTCAGGTCCAGTTGGATGGGCGTGACGGCCGCCAAACCCTGCGAGACGACATCGATGTCCGAATCGGGGATGTGCAGAGATTTTACATCCTCGCCGCCGATCCAGTAGTACTTGAGATTGCGAGGGTCGGTCTTCTCGACGGCTTCGGCGCCATATTGGCGCTTGCCCTGCCGGGCTGTCCGTATGCCGCGCACCGGCCCACGCCTGGGATCGGGGAAATTGACATTGAGGAGCGTACCCGCAGGCAGGCCTTTGGCGAGGACCAAGCCGACCAAGTGCAATATCCACGGGCCGAGAATGTCGAGCTCCTCGTGCTCGGGGTCGCGGGACTCGCAGGAAAACGCGATCGATGGCAAGCCGTGCAGCGTGCCTTCCATGGCGGCGGCCACGGTGCCCGAGTAGGTAACATCGTCGCCGAGGTTGGCGCCGTGATTGATTCCAGACAGTACAATGGCCGGGCGGTCGGGCAGGAAACCGCCGTTGAGTGCAAGGTTGACGCAGTCCGTGGGGGTGCCGTCCACCGACCAGACATCCGTCGAATCGGGCAGCACACGCAAGGGGCGCCGCAGTGTCAGCGAATGGCTTGTGGCGCTTTGCTCTTGGTCGGGCGCTACGATACATGGCCGCCCGAGTTTGCGGGCGACGCGTGCGAGCGCGCGGATACCGGGGGCACGAAAACCATCGTCGTTGGCGATCAAAATCACGGGGCGCGTCATCGGGCAGGAACTCCGGTCGAAAGGCGTTCAGGGTACCACGCGGGAAACCGCCCGTCGTGT
>CAZUAB010000269.1:223-2296 GCA_964617795.1 uncultured bacterium | reverse complement strand
CCGACGCGCACGAATGGCAATCAGTCGAGCCAGTGCATCGCCCGCCAATTCCGGCATGAACGGCTCCCGCGAGGGTGCTATCAGATGCTCCTCGGCCCACGAGTCGAGCCCCAGTTCGTGCAGGCTCGACCCCAAGTAATAGTCGAGTTGCAGTTGCAGGGGGCGCGGCAGCTCATGATATTGGGTCATCAGGCTCTGGAAAAACGACGCCGCCTCAAGGTAGGCGTTACCGTTCCAGTAGTTGCGCCCCTGTTGGAATCGGTAGAAAAAATTCAACCGCTTGAGCCGCGTCTCCGACACGGCGGCCTCGGCTCGCCCCACGAGCAGCAAGGGCGTCAGCGCGATCAGGCACGCGATACCCACAAGGACCCACGGTCTTGCTGCCGGCCGGCGTGTAGTCATGGACGCGTCTCCGTACCGGACGGCTCAGTACACATCCCGCTCGACAATTTCGAACTTGAGGCCAGGGCGTTTTTCGACAGCAGTGAACATACGTCCCTGATCGAACATCACCAAGTTGAGGTCGACAATTTTGCCTTCGTTGGCGGAGAAATACTCGCCGGATTCAAGCGAGAGACGCTTGGAATAGCCAAAGTCGAAGAGGCCATTGTCGGCGCCGAGCACGGCCTCGACGTCGATGCGATGCCGTCCCGGCAGAACGCTGCCGCGGTAGATCAGCAGCTCGTCGACATCTTCGTCCGGTGCAAATTCACGTGAGAAAACCTGGTGCCCATCAAGAAAAAAGACCAGCTTTTCGATGCGGAACCGCTTGCCGAGCCCATTGTTGATTTTCATGTAGAGCTGGGTACCCGAGGCGAAACCCTGGGCCACCTTCTGCGAATAGCTAAGCAGACGACTTTTGGCCTCGATGACCTTCTCACGCAGCAAGGCAATCTGTGAATTGAGGCTGCGTAGTTGATCTTCGAAATCACCGTCGAGCGTGAGACCCTGGGTGGGCAACCCCGTGCGCGTCTGGACGCGAACGGCGCCGCCATCAACTGGGGCGGGCTCAAGTACAGGTGGGGCAACCACCGGCGTAGGCGCGGCGAAGGCGGGGGCGGCGGGCGCCGGCGCCGCGTCGGCGCGGGGCAGCGGAACAGGCGCTGGCGCGGGTGCCACCGCGGGGGCCATCGCGGGGGCCGGTGCGACGCCGGGCCTTGCAGCGGGCGCCGGTGAGGCCGACGGTGCAGCAGGCGCGGTGCCCGTCGACGCCGGCGGCACATCCAGTTCCTGGATCTCCGGGCGATATTCTTCGAAACGCGGTCCACTCTCTTGTGTGCCGCGGGGGGCCGCCTCGCGGAACACCGGCTGCTGCGGAGCCTGCTGCACTTCCTGCAGTTCGGGCGAAAAATCCTCGAACTGATTGAGATCGACGTCGTCTTGACCCTGGACGGGAACAGCCCACGCCATGGCGAGGCCGAGGATCAACGGAACGGTACGTCGAATCGACGGTATGCGCATCATCCACTCCCTGTGCGTGGAACCGACGCCACCTGCCCGAATGAGAAAGGACAGGGACCGGCCCGCCTGATCGTACCAAAGAGGGCGCATGACGTCAAACTTCGGAGTCCGAGTCCGCCTCAACTCTCGCCGGGCAGGCGCAGCCTTCGCAACCTCGCCAAGTGTTCCTCGGCGCGCGTTACCCAAGCGGACTCGAAGGCGTAGCGACGTGAGAAGCCGATAATGCGTTCATACGCCATCTCAGCCTTGCGCCGCACGGGCACGAGTACACGCCGAACTTCCTCAAAATAGATCGCGCGATCACGCTCCCCGAGCGCCTTGGGGGCCGGGGCATTGACGAGGTCGCCATAGAATGTCTCGTAGGCGAAGCCGATGCGGAACACCGCCGCCGTCGCCCAATGTGGGTCCAGTGCGCGAATGGTTCGCAAATAGCCATCCTGCGCTCTCAGCAAGTATTCGGATTTGGTCTCCAATTGCCGCTCGAGCTGACTGCCATCCGGTTCGACCACAACGGCTTGACTGCGGCCGAGCCAGATCTCGCCAATTGTCCAGAACACGCGTGCCTGCACATCACGACCTAGTTGCTGCCCCGCGCGCTGCGCACGCCCCAAA
>CAZUAB010000269.1:0-213 GCA_964617795.1 uncultured bacterium | reverse complement strand
TCGCCTCGGCGACTTCCGCCTTGCGAGTTCGTAGGCGCTCCAGACGCTCGTCATTTGGCTCCAAGACAGCCAAGGCAATCGCCTCACGTGCGTCGAGTTCGAGTTGTTCGGCCGCCTGCAGCTCCAAGAGCCGCAAGCCACGGAGCACACGCAGGGCCTCAGGCCATGCCTGACGTTTCTCGCGCAGATCAAGTAGATTCCAGGCCGCGTTGG
>CAZUAB010000268.1:0-2323 GCA_964617795.1 uncultured bacterium | reverse complement strand
TCATGCTCGTCGCCGCGCCAATGCTGGTCGAAGCCGTCCTGCCAGCGATCCCAGTCGAACACCTGCGTCAGCGGATACATCAGCGTCGCGTATTCTTTGGCAGGCGCGGACAGGTCCAGTGTTACCTCGCGGCCGAAGTCGGTGCGCACGATCCGGTCCTCAGGCACGCCAACGATGGCCTCCTCTCGGTCAACCGTCGGGTCTAGCGCCTTGCGGATATCGAGGTAGAACCAACGCTTCACCTTTTTGTGTTTTGGCGTGACCGTCTCGACCACCTTGTTGCGCAGCGTCACCTGATACAACGAAGTCATGCGCTGCTGACCGTCCAGAAGCAAGGAGTGCGGTGATGCGTTCTTCGCTTCGGCCGGAGCACCCTCCACTGGACGCGGCTTGAAGTTCACTTCGCCGCCCGTGTCTAGGGCCATCAGCGCACCGACTGGAAAAGAGCGTGAGATCGACGCAATCAGGCCTTTGATTCGATCTTCGTCCCATACCCAGCTACGCTGAAAGTCGGGAAGCTGCAGCTTGCCGTGGTGGCAATCTTCCAGCAGTTCGATCAGGTCGATTGGGTTTGTTTTAAAGGTCGATCCAGCCATGGATTGCTTTTCCCTTTCCCGTGTAAATGACAATGTCAGTCCATGTGTATCCGGATCCGGATAAGCTGCCGGTTGCCCGTATACGGCAGCATAACACGCCGTCCAGGGCCCGATTTCTTCCCCGCCAACCCGCCTGCTGCCCACGGCTTGGCACCGGCCAGTCCGCTTATGCGCACGTTGTAGGCGTGGCCGCATAAGCCCCCCGTCGGAGCCCGTCGGCCGGTCCTCGTACGCCCGATGGCCCTCGATTGAGTAGGTGCGTGTAGGTCTCGTCGTCTTCACATCCGAATGGCCAAGCGGCTCTTGGCCCGGCCGAATATCGTAGCCGCCCTCGAAGGCGTGACCGTCCTCGGCTTTCCACGTGGCTATCAACGGCGCCGCCGCACAGCCAACGCCCTCGAACGCGGCCAACAGGAAATCCGCCGCCGTACGCGCGTCGTCGGCGCCATTCCCAGCGACGGCGCCTGCCTGCGCCTCGCCTCCGCAATCCTCATGGAGACCGCCAAAGATTGGCAGACCGGACGAGCCTACCTGACCATGGAACCCGATACCCAGCACGAAGCCGATACCATCTCAGGGACCCAAGGGATTCTACAGACGATTTGTTGCACGGCCTACCCCCGCCTAGGAAAACCGCCAACGACCAATCCACGGGCGCTGGAGCGCCTTGCTCGGCGTTGCCTCTCTAATGTCTGCCTGCACGCATTTTGTCAATACTCCACTCGCCGCCACCGGCTATCGATACGTATAGAAACACGAAGCAATACAGCACGGCCAACTCGCCGCCATTGAGAATCGGCCAAAAACCCCGGGGTGCATGGGCGATAAAATATGCAAAGGCCATCAACCCGGAAAGCACGAACGAAGTCGGACGGGTAAACAACCCTACGACAATCAAGAACCCGCCGAACAGCTCTAGCGAACCGGCTATTCCACTCATTGAGAAGAAGTCAAACTCCGAGCGAGCCGGGGCGGGAAACCCAAACATTTTCTGACCGCCATGCTGCATAAAGAGAAGGCCCGTAACAATCCGCAGGACACTCAATAGACGAGAACTCAAAGCGCTTACCAATGTGCTCATTTCATTTCCTTTTGGTCAAAGAATAGCCGGCGCCAAATCCGGGCTGGCCGCTGAACGAATCAACGCATCCGCGAACAGCCGCGCGTGCTGTGTGTTTTGGGGTTTGCGTGGTCATCAACACCTCAGTATAGCCCGGGGCTGGCGCAGGCGAAAGCCCGTTCCTCCGCATGCGCCTTGTTAGGGCGCGCCTCCGGGTGCGTGGGTGCCGCGCAAGAGGCCGTCGACGCCAAAATCTTCGTCTACGTCGGGCCAGTGGAGGCTTTGTCCGTCGTCAAGCAATTCCCATCTCGCACGGTGGCTAACGGGCGCGCCGAGAAGGCGCGGAAACCAGACAAGTGGCGCGCTGATGGTGCGGCCGTCGGTAAGGCGGACGATCAGCACGATCTTGGCGTCGATGGCATTCACGTATTCCCGCGCCTCACGGGAAAATCTGGAGGTAGTGATGAACACACCTTTTCGAGCACGCTGCCCCTGTAGCGCTCCGGCAAACTTCTGAATCCCTGGTCGCTGCAAACCTTTGCAGAGGCAGCATGATGGCTTGGTAATCAGGGGTGGTCATTCCACCTCAACGCTGCACCGTGCGGGTGCCTACGGTTCTGGGTTTCACTTCTTGGCAGCGTATCATTCCGCATTGGCCCCTGCCACC
>CAZUAB010000267.1:0-2343 GCA_964617795.1 uncultured bacterium | reverse complement strand
GAAATACCTGCTATTGGAAACTCTCGCCATTGGAAAACCCGGCACCGTTCCCTTGTGGTAGCCTAATCCGCAATGAACTCGTTCAGACGGATTGACGGCCCCTCGCATTCGGCGCTGCGGCATAACGACAGCCGGATTTGGACGGTCGTGCCGCGGGCGCGGGCCGACGGGGCGAGCCTGTCCGTGGGGCTGGAGATTGTTCTGGCGCGCCCCGATGCACAGCGCCGCGGCGACCCGGCGGTCGAGGCTGTGCGCCTTGCCGATGCAACGCGTCCTGCTCGGGCGCCGTCCGGCAGAGCGACGGGGGCCGCCTCGGTACTGGCGGCGCCGCTGATTCCAGCGCTGGCCGGCGTACTGGCCGGATGGTCGGGGCTGCCGGCGGCGCCACTGGCCACACTTGCTGATTTCGGTGTCGCACTCGCTGGAACGGCGGCCGGGCTGCTGCTGACTGCGTTGGCCGAGCGCGCTCTGGTCGCCGGTGAGCTGGGCGGTACTACCCGTTGGTTTGGGCTGCGCCGCGGGTTGCCGACATTGGAGCCGGTCGTCTGGCGGCTCGGCGTGGCCCCCTGGCGGGCTGCCGCTGTGCTCGTGATGCCGCTATGCATCGTGGCCGCCGCCCTCAGTCTGGCGCAGGTAGCGCCGGCGTTCGCGGTTGGCTTGGCAGCAGGGGGTGCGTTGGGCTGGCTGTTGCGGCTGTATCCGCTGGATCTGACCCCCACCGCGCGCCTAGTTGAAGCGGCGACGGGAGTGAGCAACCCCGCGTTGCAACTACGCTGGACCCTCATCTCACGCTTCTTGGCGCCCGGGGCACGTACCCAAGGCGGCAGCCTTGGCATGGGCCTTGCGGCGCTCGTCGTTGCGGCGTGGGTGGCCGCCGTTGCGCTCGTCTTCTCGGCACTCACGTCCGAGCAGGTCACCGGGGGCACCCTGGCCGGCGGGCTTTGGCGCCTCAGTGTACTGGCTGGCGGTGCCGCCTATCTCATCTGGTTACTGCGGCGCTTAGGCAGTTTGTTTGCCGAGGCGCGACGCCTAGCGGCCGCTCCGAACCCTTCGCCATTTGCACCGGACCCCGAATTGCAGGAAGACCTGCGGTCGCGCAGCGGCCTTGTTGCACACGTGCCCGAACTGGCGCGCTTCGAATGGCGTTGGTGGAATGTGCCGGCAGGTTCGGTACTGATCAGGCACGGCGCCGACGACCGCAGTTTTTATTGGATCGCCCGCGGCAGCGCTGATGTGATCATCCGCACAACGGCCGGCGACCCGCTGCATGTGGCCACCTTGTCCGCCGGCAGCGGCGTCGGTGAAATTGCCCTGCTCGACGGGCAGCCACGCACCGCCGACGTGGTTGCCGCCGAGCCGCTCATTGTGGCCGAGCTTTCCGCCGCGGCCTTCGATGCCGTACGCACGGCAGAGCTCGAACAGCGCTTCCGCCAGGTCGTACGGGCCGGTCAGGCCTTGTCGCGGGCCGACCTTTTCTGGGGCCTCGACCCGGTCGGCCGTGAACGCTGGATTGCCGCCGGACGCCCGCAGCAAGCCGACACCGGCGAGGCCGTACTGCGCGAAGGGGAGCAAAGCCGCTGGCTAGGCCTGATCGCCGAAGGGGAAATGGCCGTCCGACGGGGCAGTCAGGAACTGGCCAAACTGGGTGCTGACAACGTAGTCGGCGAGATGGCCTATCTCACCCGCGCGCCTCGTAACGCCGATCTTGTGGCGGTGGTACCGACCCTTTTGTGGCGCTGGGAACCGGAGTGGCTGGACAAAGAATTGGCGGGCGGCGGCTTGCGTGATCGGCTGGCCGAGCTGGCCCAAAGCCGCCGAAACGAGTCGTCCCAATGAGCCTCGGCAAGATCATCACGCTCGTCGTTTTGGGCGGTCTGGTCTGGCAACATCAGGCGGCTGTGCGCAAGCACGGCTCATTCGTCATCAACCTGCCCGCGATCCTGCAGACGCACATCGAGATGGAATCCTTTCGCAGCCCGGTCGCCATCTATCTCAACGACAACTTCATGCGCTGGCCGGACGACCTTCCGCAATGGCTGCGCGATAATTTCACCGGCGGTGTCGGCGATCTCGGGCGAGATTCGTTTGAAGAGCTCTACGTAGGCGACTACGATGAACGTGACGACCTGCCGATCCTGCGTAGCTGCGGCCCCGACCGCGAATGCTGGACCGAAGATGATTTGCTGATGCGGATTTTCCGTCCCAAAAAAGTAGGTGAAACCGGTGACGACTACGGGCGTAACCCGGACTGATCTCGCGGCAGCGCACTGTCCCCGTATTGGAAACTTGCGCCGATTGGAAAACCCGGCACCTCGGCGTAGTTTGCGCCGGCGCATATTCGGC
>CAZUAB010000266.1:0-2353 GCA_964617795.1 uncultured bacterium | reverse complement strand
GGTCATCCACGCAATGGCCGTGCCTGCGCCGCCAAGCATCAGTGCGGCTGTGGCGCTATGCAGTCCGATCGTCAGCAGATTGGTGGCCGCGACGAAATCGGCAGCGGCCGCCTGCGTTTGAGCCCCGCGACGTACCGTTTCGTCGGCAGCCTTGCGTAGGCGGATGCGGGCAAGATCATCGCCGGTCCGGTCGACCAGCGCCAATAGAAACACCGATCCGATGAGGGCAGCAGCCAGCAGGGCAAACGTGGCGTGACCGGCACTGCGCGAGCAATTCAAGAGGAGGCTCCGCAGGCGCCTGACGGCGCGGGCAGACCGAAAAGCTGCGGAATGTGCCGCTTTCCTTGCAGCGTTGCTCTGCCCGGTATCGGCGTCCATGCGGCGGCCAAGTCCCATCCCGACGGCCCAGGACAGATGGAGACCGACAGTGACCGGCGGGATCGCAGCAATGCAGCCTTGGCAGCCAGCAGGCGGGCGGCATCTTCACCTGTCGTCCCGGTGGGCAGGTTGCCCGCCAAGGTCCATGCCAACGCCCGTGCGGCCTCGGCTGCGGCACCCGCGGCGCCGCGGTCGATAAGCGCCGAGAAGGCGGCGCGCGCAGCGAAATCAAGGCCGATTTCGAACCGCTGCCGCTCCAATACGCGCAAGCCGGTGTGCAGTATTCCATAGATAAGCAAGGCCAGCAGTGGCGCAAGCAGCGCGATCTCAAGCAGCACGGATCCGCGCTGTCTCTGATATTGCCTGAACATAGGACCATGATATTACATGTGTTGCCCCGCCTGTCAAGCGGTACCGCGGACTGCGCCAGCGGTTCCTGCCTGGGAGTTGTCATTGCGGCATAGCAGCGGGTATAAAGGGAAGCATGAGAATTACGCAAATCGACCTTTGGCACGTCAGCGCGCCGACACCCGCACCGTTTTACCCAAGTTGGATTCCCGGTTTTCCGCAGACCGCCAACCGGTTTACGCTGATTCGTTTGCGTACCGAGTCTGGCCTTGAGGGCTGGAGTGCCGGCGCCGCGATGGGCCGGGAGCGGGCGGGCATCGGGGACCTGCTCGGTCCGTATCTGCTCGGAGAACGGGCCGACGACATCGAGTCGATTCAGCAACGAATCCGCGAAATGAGTTATTTGGGTTGGCGTATCGGCTGGATCGAGGCGGCTTGTTGGGACATCATCGGCAAGGCCCAGGGCAAGCCCGTGTATGAACTGCTTGGCGGCAAGGGCGGTCAGGTCAAGCTGTACGCCTCGACCGGTGAAGTAAAGTCGGGCGCCGATCGCATCCGTGAGGTCGAGGCGCGTATGGCCGAGGGCTTCGAAGCGGTCAAGCTGCGGGTCCACGACAGGACGCTCGAAGCAGACATCGCGCAGATCCGGGAGACGCGGCAGGGTGTCGGTAACGAAGTGGTACTGGGTGTCGATGCCAATCAGGCTTGGCGAGTGGCCGTGGTCGCCGATGCGCCCCGTTGGGATTACGATCGCGCGCTGGCGTTTTGCCGGGCCGCCGAGGAGTACAACTTCCGTTGGGTCGAAGAGCCGCTACCCATGGACGACTACGCGGGTATGGCCAAGCTCCGCGCGGCCACGCAGATCGCCATATCAGGCGGGGAACTCAATAGTCAGGGCCTGCCGGAGTTCGAGGTGATGCTCGAAAAGGGCTGCTACGACTGGTATCAGCCGGACGCCGTGTTTACCGGCGGTATCGCCGGAACTTGGCAGATCATCCAGCGTGTCACCGCAGCCGGCTACAAGTACAGCCCTCACACCTGGACAAACGGGATCGGCTTTGCGATCAACCTCCAGCTCCATGCGGCATCGCCGTCGCGCGAGGCGACGTACCTCGAATACCCGCTCAATCCGCCGTCTTGGACCATTGAAGCCCGCGATGCCTTGCTCGTCGAACCGTGGCATCACGAGCGTGGACTACTGACGCTTCCTGATCGCCCCGGCCTTGGTTTCGAGATCGATCCGCGGGCGCTGCGTCGTCACGGCAAGCATTTCTTCCGCGCCACCAAGCTGCGCATGGCCGTGCAGGCCGTACGCGACAAGGGCCTTGCGACGGCCCGCGAGATTGGCGCCGCTCGTGACGCCCGCCTCGCGGCGCGCCACGCGGAACTGGAAAAAAGAATAACGGTGCCGGGTTATTCTTTTCTGGGCGATACCGGTAACGATTCACCCCGGCCTTAGGGTGACCGCCGCCGCGAGCTGATCGTTAGCGCCGATTTAGCGCCGATTTAGCGCCAAAAACCTTGATTGTGGCCTCCGGTTCTGCCAAGATGACCCCCTTGTATCTGACCGTAGATGTACGAGGGGGGGGCACCATGCACATTTTCCGCCGTTTTGATCACCGCATCA
>CAZUAB010000265.1:0-2443 GCA_964617795.1 uncultured bacterium | reverse complement strand
CGTACGAGGCCATAGACGCCGTCGCGATCCGCCACGCCCAGCGCCGGCCACCCCTGCGCCGCCGCCGTGGCAAACAGCTCATCGGGCCGGCTGGCGCCTTCGAGAAATGAAAATCCGCTGCGTACATCCAGCGGTGGACCGATCTGCATCTGCGCGTTCGCCCTTTGTTCGCCATGCATGAAGCCATGACCGGGGCGGTGTTGTCAATGGGGGGCGTCAGCGCAGGAACTGCAGCGCGATCTGGGCGAGGATTGCCGCCAGCAGGGAGCCGAAGAAGACGGTGAATTTGGCGTCGCTCTTGTCGATCCGGGCTTCCAAGGCGGCATGGTTGCGGATTAGGTCGTCGCGGAACAGCAGGAGAAGGGCGTGCTGGTCGTCCAGCCGCTTTTCTACGGCATCGAAGCGCCGGTCTACGGAGGCCGCGTGCTTTTCTAGGGCGCCGAGGCGCTGATCCATGGCGTCAAAGCGCCGGTCTACGGCATCGAAGCGCTGGTCTACGGAGGCCGCGTGCTTTTCTAGGGAGCCGAGGCGCTGTTCCACGGAGTTGAAGCGCTGATCTATGGCGACGAAGCGCTGGTCGATCGCTGCGAACCCCAGTTGCATTTCACGTCGCAGCGATTCATGGCCCTGGCGTACTTCGCTCCGCAGGTCATCGAAGCGTTCGCGCAGCAATGCGGTCCGTTCCTCAAGGCGGTCGACCTTGCGCGCGAGTTCGTCGTCTGTGGGCACTGCCGCAGCCATGGCAGACATGATACGTTCCTTGTTTAGAAAATGCAAGCCTTCGTAAATGGTATCGTAAATACATCGAGTCGTCAAAAAATACGAGAAATCGGCGCGGGCTTGCTCCGGGACCGGGGACATCCTCTGTCCGCGGGGTGTGCGAGCATGCTATTGGGATGCCGCCGGGATTTGTGTGGGGAGGCTGGCAGGGGCGGCTTTGCCTGTAGCTGCCGAGACGGGGCACTCTGAGAACCCTACTGTGGCCTGGGCTAGGGTGTGTCGTGGTGGGCGAGCCTGTCGTGAGTTGGTAAAGTGACGGCGGCGGTTTGGTTGCGACGCTGCCGGATGCATTGTGAAGGGTAAGGATCATGCCGCTCGACCTCGATCTTCAACTCACTGACAGCGATCTGCGGGATATTGCCGACCCCGATGCGCTGGCGGCCTTCTGGGCCCGGCTCGGCTACTCGGTCGAGCGGCGGGTGGTCCAGCAGCCCGACGACTTGGGCATCACGGCCGAGGGCACGCGCAAGGCGATCCGGCGCATCGAGCGCATGGCCGATCACCCGGACGATCCGGAGTTCTTTCAGATCTACCTGTTCGAGGTGCGCAGCGTCACCAAGACGCTCATCGCCGACCTGGCCCAACGATTTCGGGACTTGCAGCCCGACGCGCTGCTGGTGCTGACCTCGGATTGGCGCGGGTTCGATTTTGTTCTGCTTGAGCGCATTCCGCAGCAGGACCGCGCCCTTCCCCTTGTTCGCCCCCACCGCCTGACCTTGGCCGATCGCACGCGCCCCGACAAGGTCGCCTTGCGCGTGTTGCGACGCTGCAGTTGCACCGAACCGGACGGCCTTGCCCAGCACGACAAGCTGCGCAGTGCCTTTGATGTCGCCGTCTGGTCGGAGGCCTGGTTCAACAACCGCGGCCTGTTCTCCGACTATTTCCTCTTGCACCGTTTGACCGACCGGCAGCATCCGGTCTGGCACGGCGAGATCGCGCCGGCGTTGCATCGCATTCGCGGGCTGGCCGCGCACCTGCGCGGCCGGTTTGCCGGAGCCGACGAAGCGGCGATTCGCGCCGGCTTTCTGGAGCCGATGTTCGAGGCGCTCGGCTTCACGGTCACCGCGGGCAAGGCGGCCGACAGCGCCGCCGTCGAACCCGACTACCTGCTCGGCGCCGCGCATGCCGGGGCGCCCCTCGCGGCGGTGCTGACCTACGCCTGGGACCGCCCGCTCGACGGCAAGGACACGCTGGGGCGCGACCCCCAGACCGCCGACGAGAACCCGGGGGCGGTCGTCGTCGAATTGCTGGAAAGCGGCCCGACGCCGTGGGTGATCGTCACCAACGGCAAGCTCTGGCGGCTCTACACCCGCCATGTCTCGGGCAAAGCGGCCAGCTACTACGAGGTCGACATCGAGGAGGCGCTGGCGCTCGGCACGGGTCAGGAAACCGACCTCGCGACGGCGTTTCGGTATTTCTGGCTGTTCTTCCGTGCCGACGCCTTTCGGCTCCCCGACGAGGCCGACGCCCCCTCGTTTCTCGACGGTCTGCTGGACGACAGCCGGAGTTACGCCAAAGCCCTTGGCGAAAGCCTCAAGGAGAAGGTGTTCGGCGAGATTTTCGGGGAGCTGGCGTCGGGGTTCGTCGAGGCGGCACCGAAGGGCGCCCGGACCGACGACGCGGCCTTGCGGGAGGTCTATCAAGGCACGTTGACGCTGATGTA
>CAZUAB010000264.1:0-2443 GCA_964617795.1 uncultured bacterium | reverse complement strand
GTGCCGGCGGTACCTCCACCTCGCCGTCGGCGCTCAGCCCCATATGGCCGCGGTCAAGCGCCGCGGCGTGTGGCGCAACCGCCTCAGCGGCAAACTCGCCGAGTGCCGACATCAGGTCGCGCCAAAAGGTGATGGCTTCGGGTACGCTGCCGAAGGCGGGCTCACTGCTGAACTCGACGACCGGATACAATTCATCCCAAGGAATCCAGCGGTCAAAATAGAACTGTAGATCCTCATTGTCGTCAAAGAAGTTGGCCACGGTGCGGTCCTTTCGAGTGGGGCGCACGTCCGGCGGACGCGGTAGAGCGGGTGGACGCGGGTGAAACAAACAGGCCGGCCCAGGCCACGCGCACGACCTCCGCGATCAGGCGGTCGGTGGCCGAATCGGTGGATATGGCGTCCCCGAGCAGAGCCGGGGATAGGTCGGCAAGGCCGATCATCGCGAGGACACCGACGACGACCGTGGCCACGTAGGCCGGCGCATCGACGTCGCGCCGTACCGAACCTTCGCGGCCGCCTTCGCGAATGCGGTCGACGACCAGTGCCAGCCAGGGCTGGACTTCATCGGCAAGTCGTCGGCGCAACTCGGCGGGGTGGTCGAGGGCGGCGCGGATCAGCAGCCGTGCGCGGCTGGGGTCAGCCCGAAAAAATCCACTGAACTCCTCGACTGCCCGCGTAAAGCGATTTTCACCGCTGGCGGCCGCCAGCATGATCGCAGGAAGCACGTCGCGCCAGCGGGCGAAGACGCCGTCCATGACAGCTGTCCAGAGCCCTTCCTTGGAACGAAAATGGTAGACGAGGGAGCCTTTTTGCATGCCCACAGCCTCGGCCAATGCGCTCAACGAGGCGCCCTCGTAGCCGCGTTCGGCGAACAGGCGTGTGGCCTCGTGCAGAATACGCTCGCGGCTGTCGGCAGCATCATCCAGGCCAGGTGCAGCCACCGTCGCACGTTTGGCTTGCCGGGCCTCGGTGAGGCTAGCAGCGCGGCGGCGGCGGGATGGGCGCGGGCGATTGGACATTTCTTGGCCGATCGGTTAGCATTTACCTTACGATCGGTCAAATGGTACCAGACGATCGGGCAATACGCAAGGCGTAGGTACCGATCGCTGAAAGGGAGATTGCTGTGACAGATGTACTGGTTGAATGGGGTCGCAAACCGTGGGTGCGCAAAACTGTCGGTGCGCTCGGCCTGCCGTTGCCGCTGCCACAGGTGTTGCCGCGTAGCGTCGGGCCGGTTGCCGACCGTGACCTCGAAGGACGCGTTGCCGTCATCGGCCCGTCGGCGTCGGTCGAATTGCGCAATTTGCTCGTGGCGGCGGGGGCCGTGGTCGACGGGGCCGAGGGGAAGCCGGTTGAGATCGTTGTCGTTGATGTACGCGGCGCGCCGGACTCGACGACGTTGGATACGGCCGCCTTTTTCCTCCAGAGCCAGTTGCGTCGTCTCGCTGTCGGCGGCCGCGTTCTTGTTGTCGCAGACCAGCCCGCCGAGGCCGCCACGGCGGCGGCAGCGGCGGCGGCACGCGGCACTGTTGGGTTTGCCAAGGCCGTGGCCAAGGAGATCGGTCGGCGCGGCGCGACGGCCAACACGATCCTTGTCGGGCGCGATGCGGCGCATGGCTTGGCCGGGCCGCTGCGGTTTTTGGCTTCGCCCCGCGCGGCATTTGTCGATGGCCAGGTCATCACAGTGCAGCGGTCTACCATCAAACAGGCCGCTCCGATTTGGGCCCGGTCCTTGGCAGGGCGTGTGGCGCTTGTAACCGGCGCCGCGCGCGGCATCGGCGCGGCCACGGCGCGTCGCCTCGCCGAAGAAGGGGCGCACGTGCTGGCTGTCGACATCGCGCCGGTCGCCGCTGAACTGCAGGCGCTGGCCGGCGAGATCGGCGGCGCGGCGCTGGTCGCCGATATCACGGCTGCCGACGCGCTCGAGCGCATCGGCGCTGCAGCGGACCGCGTCGGTGGGCTGCACATCGTTGTCAACAATGCCGGCATTACGCGTGATCGTACGCTGGCCAATATGCAGCCCGAGGGTTGGCGGCAGGTGCTATCGGTCAATCTCGATGCTGCGCTGACGCTGAGCGAGGGGCTTGCCGGGCGTCTCGGCAGTGGTGGGCGAATCATCTGCCTATCGTCGATTGCTGGTATCGCGGGCAATTTCGGCCAGACGAACTATGCAGCGGCCAAGGCCGGGTTGATCGGAGCCGTCGAGTATCTTTCCGGCACGCTGGCCGCCAAGGGTATCACTGTCAACGCGGTCGCACCCGGCTTTATCGAGACCCGTATGACGGCAGCCGTTCCCTTCGTCACCCGCGAAGCTGGCCGCCGGCTGAGCGCGCTTGGTCAGGGCGGGCTGCCACGCGATGTTGCGGAAGCGATCACGTTCCTAGCCTCACCGGCTGCCGCCAGCGTCAGTGGTCTTACGCTGCGCGTCTGCGGTGGCAGCTTC
>CAZUAB010000263.1:0-2444 GCA_964617795.1 uncultured bacterium | reverse complement strand
CTCTTTTTGTCCACGTGCGGACCGCGGATGACGGTGAATCGCTCGATGCGCGTAGGCAGCGGAATCGGCCCCGACACCTGGGCGCCCGTGCGCTTGGCGGTGTCGACGATTTCGGCGACGGCCTGATCGAGAAGCTTGTAGTCGAACGACTTCAGCTTGATGCGGATGACCTGATCGGACATGACCGTTGCTCCCTCAGCCTTCCTCGGCCAGACGGCCGCGGTTTTTGGCGATGATTTCCTGGGCGATATTATTGGGCACCGGCTCGTATTGACCGAATTGCATCGTATAAGAGGCGCGGCCCTGTGTTGCCGAACGTACGTCCGTCGCATAGCCGAACATCTCACCGAGCGGAACTTCTGCACTGATGACCTGCGCGTTGCCGCGCGCCTCCATGCCGAGCACCCGACCGCGACGGCGGTTGAGGTCACCGATCACATCCCCCATGAAGTCTTCGGGGGTCACGACCTCGACCTTCATGACCGGCTCGAGCAATTGGGCGCCGGCCAGCTTGGCGCCGGCCTTGAAGGCCATTGAACCGGCGATTTTAAAGGCCATTTCGTTCGAGTCGACGTCGTGGTACGAGCCGTCGAACAATGTGGCGCGGACGCCGCGTAGCGGAAATCCGGCGAGTACGCCGTTGCCCATGGCTTCTTCGATTCCCTTACCGACGGCCGGGATGTATTCCTTGGGGATCGTTCCACCGGAGATGCCATTGACGAATTCGTAATCCGCCTCGGCGCCGGCCGGCATCGGCTCGAGCTTGATCCAGACGTGCCCGTACTGGCCGCGACCGCCAGTTTGCTTGATGTAGCGTCCTTCGACCTTTTCGACCGTCTTGGTGATGGCCTCGCGGTAGGCAACCTGCGGCGCACCTACGTTGGCTTCGATCTTGAACTCGCGCAACAAACGGTCGACGATGATCTCGAGATGGAGCTCGCCCATCCCGCGAATGATCGTCTGGCCGGTTTCGTGGTCGACATGGACCCGGAAGCTCGGGTCTTCGACAGCGAGCTTGGCGAGGGCTGACGAAAGCTTCTCGTGGTCGGCCTTGGTCTTGGGCTCGATGGCCACAGAAATGACGGGATCCGGGAATTCCATCTTTTCGAGGATGATCACCTTGGCGGGATCACTCAGTGTGTCGCCCGTGACGACGTTCTTGAGACCTACGACGGCGCCAATTTCGCCGGAATAGAGCCGCTCGACCTCTTCGCGCTTATTGGCGTGCATTTTGAGCACGCGGCCAATCCGCTCTTTGCGGTCCTGCGAAGAGTTGAGGACGTACGAGGAGGATTCGAGGACCCCCGAATACACTCGCACATACGCCAGTTGACCTACGAACGGGTCGGTCTGAATCTTGAATGCCAATGCCGAGAGGGGCTCACCGTCGACGAGCTTGCGCGTCAACTCGGTGCTACCATCTTCGCTGAGTCCCTTGACCTCAACGATGTCTTCAGGGCTGGGCAGATAGTACTTGACCGCGTCGAGCATGGGCTGTACGCCCTTGTTCTTGAATGCGGAGCCGAGTACAGCCGGGACAATCTTCATAGAAACGGTACCGATGCGAAGACCCTTGCGGATCTGCTCGACCGACAGGTCTTCCGTCTCAAGGTAGACATTCATGAGCTCGTCATCGAACTCAGCGGCGGCTTCCACCATCTCGCGACGCCACTTTTGCGCTGTTTCGACGAGATCTGCCGGAATGTCTACCTCTTCATATGCGGCGCCTAGCGCCTCATCGTTCCAAACGAGTGCCTTCATCGTCACAAGATCAACGACACCCGCGAATTGGTCTTCGGCGCCGATCGGGATCTGAATCGGAACCGCGCGGTGGCCGAGACGCTCGCGGATCTGCGCAACAACCGCAAAGAAGTTGGCGCCGACGCGGTCCATTTTATTGACGAAGGCGAGACGCGGCACATGGTAGTGGTCCGCCTGCCGCCACACCGTCTCGGATTGGGGCTGCACACCGCCGACCGAGCAAAAAACACCCACCGCACCGTCGAGCACCCGCAGCGAACGCTCGACCTCAATCGTAAAATCGACGTGGCCTGGAGTATCGATGATGTTGATCTGGTGGTCACTCCAAAAGCACTGCGTGGCAGCCGACGTAATCGTAATGCCGCGTTCTTGCTCCTGGACCATCCAGTCCATGGTCGCAGCGCCTTCATGCACTTCACCGATTTTGTGGCTGACGCCGGTGTAGTACAAAATCCGCTCGGTCGTGGTCGTCTTACCGGCATCAATATGGGCCATGATGCCGATATTACGGATGTGGTCGATCGGGGTCTTGCGGGCCATGGGATTGCTTCCTCGTACCTTGCCGGCTTACCAGCGGTAGTGGGCGAAGGCGCGGTTCGCCTCGGCCATGCGGTGCGTATCCTGCTTCTTACGAACGGCCGTGCCGCGCCCGTTATAGGCATCGGACAGCTCACCAGTCAGGC
>CAZUAB010000262.1:0-2449 GCA_964617795.1 uncultured bacterium | reverse complement strand
TACGCGACCCTGGGCGCCCAAGATCAGCGGGCACGCGGTCTCCACGTTCGCTGGCGCGACCTCACACTGCGGCCCCTTTGGCACGTGGTACGCATGTTGGTCCTTCGACGAGCCATGCTGGACGGAGTCCACGGCTGGTTGGCCGCTGTCGGTGCGGGCGTCAGCGTGTGGCTACGATACGCGTACGCGTGGGCGGCGGAGCGAGGGTACGGTGGCTCCGAATGAGGTTCGGGTTTGATGCGATCCGGGCTTTTCGCAACTCGACGGGCCTGGGCAATTATTCACGCTTCGTACTGCAGGCATTGATCGAACACGCTGGCGAGCACGACTATGTTCTCTACACGCCGCGCGTGGAAGCGCGAGACGATCTGCGCTTTCTTGACGACCGTCCAAACATCCACATTCGTACACCCCCGAAATGGGCCTTCGGACGGCTGGGTCGGGACGTGTTTCGCGTGTTCGGGCTGGGCGCACAAGCACGGCGGGACGGCATCGACGTCTACCACGGATTGACCCACGAAATTCCCCGTGATTTGCAGCGGCGCGGCATTCGCGGGGTCGTGACCATGCACGATGTCCTATGGCGCACCATGCCGCAGACGTACCGCTGGGCCGATCGGCGAATCTATGACTGGAAATACGGACATAGCGTGCTTGCCGCCGATGCCGTCATTGCCGTCAGTCGGGCGACGGCGGAGGCTGTCCTCGAAACTTGGCCACTTCCATCGGCTCGTGTGCATGTGGTCCATCAAGGCTGCCACGAGGCGTTCCGTCAGCCGGTTGCTGAAGCCGACACCGAGCGTGTGCGCGTCGCGCTTGGGTTGCCAGCGGACTATCTACTGCAGGTCGGCACCGTCGAGGCACGTAAAAATGCGCTTTTGTCGGTACAGGCGCTCGCGGCGCTCCCGCCGGATCTGCGCTGCCCGCTTGTCCTTGTCGGCCGCCCAACCGCCTATGCCGAGGAGGTCCGTGCAGCGGCGCAGAGGCTTGGGGTTGGGGAGCTGCTGCAGCTTCATCAAGGCTTGCCATTGACCGATCTCGTGGCGCTCGTTCACGGCGCCAGGCTGGTCCTGTATCCCTCGCTGGGCGAAGGATTCGGCATTCCAATCCTCGAAGCCATGAGCTGCGGACGCCCCGTCATCACCACCGACGGTGAGGTGTTTCGCGAGGTCGGCGGCTTGGCGCCGCTTTATGTCAACCCGGCCGACGCCGAGGCGCTTGCGGATGCGATCCGCCGAGTGCTGGGCGATCAACACATGGCGGAGGACATGGGGCGGCGTGGGCTGGTGCGGGCCGAGGCGTTTTCGCCGTCGCGAATCGCTGTCGACCTGCTGAACGTCTACCGCCGGGTCCTTGCCGCATGAACGAGACGGCAGAAATCATTCACCTCGATCTGGAACCGGGGTGGCGCGGGGGGCAGCGTCAGCTTCATCTGCTGGTCGTCGCCTTGGCCGCTCGTGGTTGGAGTCAATCTGTGATCTGCCGCCGTGGGTCACCGTGGCCGCAACGCTGTCCGGCGGACGTGCCGGTACTGGAGGCCGCGGATCGCCGGCACGCATTTCGCCTGTTGCCGCGTCCGCGCTGGGGGCGCATCGTACACGCCCACACGGGCAATACCATTCCTCTGGCTGTCTGGGCGGGCCGGTCGCCGGCTCGCAGCGTCGTTACGCGCCGCGTCATCTGGCGCCCACGCCCGTTCTTGCTGCGCCGAGCCGATGCGGTCGTCGCAATCTCCGATGCCGTCGAGCAGGTGCTCCATGGCATCGGCCTGCCTGCGTCGCGCGTGCGGCGAATCCCTTCAGCCATCGATCGTTCACGGCGCTTGGACCCCGCGTTGCGCGGTGGGTTACGCCAGAGCCGGGGCATACCGGATGACGCCGTGCTCGGGCTCACGGTGGCCGCGCTGGCCCCTGAGAAAGATCCACTCACCCTCGTTGCCGCGCTGGCGCGGATGCCGCCGGGCTACGTCCATGTGTGGGTCGGCGACGGTCCTCTCCGCGGCGACATCGAGGCGGCCGCCCGTAGTGCCGGCGTTGCCGACAAGCTGCACCTGACGGGGTTCCTCGACGACCCCGATCCGTGGTTTGCCGCCGCGGATCTCTATGTGATGAGTAGTGTCGCGGAGGGGCTCAATACGACACTACTCGACGCGATGCACTTCGGTCTGCCCCTTATCGGGACGGATATCGTCGGTAGCGCCGAGCTATTGCGCCCCGGTCGGACCGCCCTCGTTTTTCCCCCGGCCGACGCTTCGGCGCTGGCGGCAATGGTTGGTCGCCTGCTTGCAGACCCGGCCGCCACCGCCAATCGGGCAGCCGAGGCGGCACGTCTCGTCGAGTCGTATGACATCGAGCGCACCGCCGACCAGTATGACCGCCTGTACCGGCACTTGCTGGCCTGAGCCCACCCCCCCAAAGCGCGGACAAAGCACTGGAAGCGTTTGACAGCT
>CAZUAB010000261.1:0-2457 GCA_964617795.1 uncultured bacterium | reverse complement strand
TGAAGAGCGCCGCAATCACGCTGCAAATGAACGCCGTCGGCGCGACGCGGATGCGTGTGGCGCAAGCCGCGACCTGCACCGGCACGCTCGAGACCTACTCGACAACGCGGCCGCTGACGCTTACCGGCGGCGACGGCGCCAAGACGCTGGCTGTGCGCTTCGAGGACGAGGCCGGCAATGCCAGCGCTTGCTACACGAAGCAAGTGACGCTGGATACGGCGATTAGCGGCTTCACGGTATCGCTCACGGGCCACGATGGCCGCACGGGTACCACGGCCAGCCAGGCTGTCACCGTGACGCTCGCCGGGGTCGATACTGGCGACGTCGTCGAGATGCGTGTCAGCAACCTTGCCAGCTTCACGGGCTCGGCCTGGGAGCCGCTGGCAACGAACTTCGACTGGATCTTGCCGAGCGGCGATGGCGCCAAGGCCGTCTTCGTGGCACTACGCGATCGCGCCGGGAATGCGGTTGATACAAGCGGCTCGATCAGCCTCGACCAAACCCCCCCGAACGCACCGGCCCTGCAGGTCATCGATATTGATGGCGACGGATTTGCCGTTTCGGGGACAAGCGTTGAGTTGCGCTGGAGTAAGTCGACGGGGGCCGTCCGATATGTCCTAGAGAAGCTTGTATCAGGTGGTGACGATGACTTTTCAGCGGTTACCGACGTGAGCGCCGCCGAGGACCGTTTTGTCGCTACCGTTGAATCGCCCGGGTATCCCCATCTTTTCCGGGTTGGTGCCATAGATTCCGTCGGTAACTTCTCGGGCTGGTCGGGAATCGCCGAAGCCCGGCCGATGCTTCCCCAATCAGAGATAGCCTGGTGGCTTCGGAATGGCATCTATCAGTATCAGATCCCACTACAACGCGGTGTCTACGGAAACTCTTGGTCATACGCCTATCTTAATCTCGATGAAGGCGTCGAAGAGGTGCCTCTGGTTCAGAATGTTGCCCTGTGGAACCGTCCCGTAACCGCGACCTTCCAAATAGACGAACGGCTACGCCTGCGGACCGAGAACGCCGATCGCTCTGTGGCTTATGAGGGCGAGTACCCGCTGGGTACGTTCGAACGAACGGCGCCGGACCTCGCGGTAGGCGGGTACGGGTGGGATCTCGCGTTTGATGTGGATAGCGAAGTGCTCCATGGCGTCAACAAAGGATGGTCGGTGTCGTATTTCCGGCAAGAGGAGTCCGGCGCGTGGTCTACCGAGATCGTTCCGTTAGGGCCGGGATTCGGAAGCCCGGGCCAAGCTCGCCTGCTTTGGCATCCGAATCACCCGTCGACTGCCGTCGTCTTCGGGAAGAACCAAGAGCTGCGGATCTCTCAGAGACAGTCGCCTGGTGACTGGTCGACCACGTCGTTGACCAACTCCACTAACGGTTACGAATCCTATGACGGGCTAATCGATGCCGGCGGCCGGATGCACATCGTTTTCGGTACGATCGTGAACTTTGGACCCACCGGATACCATGTCTATTACGCTGAAGACGTTACCGGTTCCGCCTGGAATCCGGTGCTGATCACAAGCGGGTCCACCGGAGGCGGCCAGACGCCTGTCGTCCTCGCCCTGTCGCCGACCAATGAGGTTTATGCAGCGCTGGTTTCCGCGGGGGCCATCTACACCGTCAATCTGTCCAGCACACCTTGGGTGTACGCATTGGTCGATGGCGTCACGCCCGATCAGGGACTTGACTTCGAGATTGCCGCAGACGGCACCATGCGGCTGGCCTATAAGCGCGGAGCGTTTTTTTACGAAGGCGTTACTGCGCGCTACGCGGAAAATTCGGGTTCTGGTTGGGTCGTCGAAACCGTGACCTCCGACCATCAGATTCGCTATGCACCCTGTATGGCAGCCGATGCGGATGGCACCGTGCACTATCTGTTTGACGACCTTGATGGCGAGGACATGCTCTACGCACGGCGCACAACCGCAGGCACATGGTCGACGCCGCGGGTGATCCATCGCGCCGGCACGGTCGGCTACGGGTGCGATGCCGTAAGTCGGGGCGATTTTGAATGGACAGCCCTGTACCAGAACGGCACGGCGGGCTATCAGCCAGTTCAGGTGTCGATGCGCCGCGATCTTGAGCAATCGGCCGTGCTGTCTACGGGCCTCAATCGGTTTGTCGATCGATCCCGTATATTGGCGGATTCGGACGGCGAGCCGGTCGTTTTCGAGTCCGATTGGTATAGTACGTATCGCTTTCGAGTGTACAAGGATGTCTACAAAACCCCAGTGAGCTGGGAGGCACCCGAGCAGGCGGCGGAGTTTGCAAGATGGTTTCCGTTCCTCGACGATCGGGACATCCCTCACGTTATTGAACGGTCGGGGCCGAATGTTCGGCAATGGCAGCTCGTAGCGGGCGTCTGGTCCAGCTCCCTTGTGACTACGGCGAACGAGCTCGAGCATGTGGAATACGGGCAAGGTATTACAACGGTGGTCGTACAGGCTTCGG
>CAZUAB010000260.1:0-2466 GCA_964617795.1 uncultured bacterium | reverse complement strand
GCTCGATTCCTTCATTTCAACAACATCGCCGACGCGTACCGAAAAGCTCGGGATGTCCACACGGCGGTTGTTGACGCGTACATGGCCGTGGCGAACGAGCTGACGGGCTTCAGAACGGCTGCGTGCCCAACCGGCGCGATACACAACATTGTCCAGACGGCGCTCAAGAAGCTGCAACAGGTTGGCGCCCGTGACGCCACGCATCCGGTCTGCACGCTCAAAGTAATTGCGGAACGGGCGCTCGAGCACGCCGTAAATACGCTTGACCTTTTGCTTCTCACGCAGCTGCAAGCGGTACTCCGAAAAACGGGTACGGGCACGGCCGTGCTGGCCGGGCGCATAGCCACGACGATCGAAGCTGCACTTGGCCGAGTAGCAACGCTCGCCCTTGAGGAAGAGCTTGCTTCCTTCGCGGCGGCAGAGTCGGCAGACGGGACCGGTGTATCGAGCCATGGTGCTATCCTTCCGTTAAACGCGGCGACGCTTGGGGGGCCGGCAACCGTTGTGCGGCACGGGCGTAACGTCGCGAATACGGGTAACTTTGAGTCCGGCGGCACTGAGGGCACGAAGCGCCATTTCACGGCCCATGCCCGCGCCACGAAGGCTGACTTCGATCGATTCCATCCCGAAGTCCTTGCACTGGCGAGCCACGTCTTCGGCCGCCACCTGGGCAGCGAAGGGCGTGCTCTTACGCGTGCCCTTGAAGCCAACGCGCCCGGGCGTCGACCAAATCAGGGCCCCACCAGCCGGATCGGTGATCGTAATCACAGTGTTGTTGAACGTCGCGTAGACGTGCGCAACACCGTGGGCCACCGTACGGCGGACCTTTTTCTTGATTGATTTCTTGGGCTTGGCCATGCTACTTATTCCTTGCCATTACTTCTTGGTGACCTTCTTTTTGCCGGCCACGGTCCGGCGGGGGCCTTTGCGGGTCCGCGCGTTGGACTGCGTCTGCTGCCCCCGCACCGGCAACCCAGCGCGATGACGCAAGCCGCGGTAGCAACCGATGTCCATCAGACGTTTGATGTTCATCGAGACGTCCTTGCGGAGGTCGCCCTCCACCTTGTGACTGTCTTCGATGATGTTGCGCAAACGCGCAACTTCATCGGGCGACAACTGGTTCGTGCGTACGGTTGCGTCGATATTGGCGGCCGTGACGACCTGCTCCGCGCGCTTGCGACCGATCCCGTAGATCGTTGTCAGCGCGATGACGATTTGCTTGTTGTTCGGGAGATCAACCCCGGCGATACGTGCCATTACGAGACTCCTTGAGGCCTTAGCCCTGGATTTGCTTGTGGCGCGGGTTCTCGCAGATCACCCGCACCTTGCCCTTGCGGCGGATCGTGCGGCACTTCCCACACATTTTCTTGACGGACGAGCGAACCTTCATGATGAACTCCTTTGGACCAACCCCCACGGCCGTGCGGCCGTGGCGAGCCCCGGGCTCTGAGGCAATCCGATTATCGTACACTAGCGCGCGATTCCCGGCAACCTGCCGCATCGCCTCCGACTTCAGTCAGCCCCCGCAGCAGCCATGGCGCGGGCAAACACCTCGTCGAACTCGCCGACCCCATCAATGGGACGCAATGTCCCTTTGCGGCGATAGTAGTCGACAAGCGGCATCGTTTGTTGTTCATAGACGTCCAGACGGTTGCGAATCGTCGATTCTTTGTCGTCTTCCCGCTGGATCAAAGCCGCACCATCGGCGTCGCAGATACCTTCGGATGCCGGAGGCCGAAACTCGGTGTGGTACTCACGGCCACATGCTGAACAGATACGACGACCGGTCAGGCGACCGAGTAGATCTGCTTTGGGCACCTCGATCAACACCACGCCATCGAGCTGTGTCCCCAAGCGCTCCAGCAGATGATCAAGAGCGTCGGCCTGGGCCACCGTGCGCGGAAACCCGTCGAGGATGAAGCCATCGGTACAGTCGTTCTGCGAAATCCGCTCGCGCAGCATCTCGATGACAACGTCGTCCGGGACATAACGGCCCTCGGCCATGATTTCGCGGATCTGGCGGCCCTGCTCACTCGCCTCATTCTTCTTCTCGCGCAGGATATCACCCGTCGAAACAACCGGAATGCGCAATTCAGCAGCGATCCGCTTGCCCTGGGTTCCCTTGCCCGCACCGGGGGGGCCCATGAGAATGAGACGTGGCACCTTGTTCGCCCTTAGCGCCGGCGACCGCGCAGACGCGCGCGGCCTTCGCCAGTCAAACCTTCGTAACGACGTTGGATGACCTGTGTCTCGATCTGTTGCATCGTATCCATCGCTACGCCAACCACGATCAGCAGCCCGGTGCCCCCGAAGTAGAACGGCACATTGAACTCCGCAATAAGGATCGTCGGCAGCACACAGATGATCGCGATATACAAGCCGCCGATCAAAGTCAATCGGCCCAAGATGCCATCCAAGTAGTCAGCGGTCGGGCGGCCGGGCCGAATACCCGGTACGTAGCCACCC
>CAZUAB010000259.1:0-2548 GCA_964617795.1 uncultured bacterium | reverse complement strand
CCGGGCAAGAAGCATCCGGTGTTTCCGTACTTGCTGCGGAATCTCACGATCGACCGCCCGAATCAGGTCTGGGCCGCCGACATCACCTACATCCCGATGCCGCACGGCTTTTTGTACCTGGTGGTCGTGATGGACTGGTACAGCCGCAAGGTATTGAGCTGGCGGCTGTCGAACACGATGGACGCCGGTTTTTGCGTCGAGGCGTTGCAGGAAGCCTTGGCGCGGTATGGAGCGCCCGAAATCTTCAACACCGACCAAGCCTCGCAATTCACGAGCGTCGAATTCATCGAAACGCTCGAGCAGGCCCAGGTCCGCATCAGCATGGACGGCAAGGGCCGCTGGCTGGACAATGTCTTTGTCGAACGCCTCTGGCGCAGCCTCAAGTACGAGGAGGTGTATCTGAATGCCTACAACAACGTCCGCGAGGCCGAGGCCAGAATCGGGCGGTATTTCGGCTACTACAACGGCGAACGATTCCATTCGGGGATCGACGATTTAACCCCGGACCAGGCCTACATAGGGGCCTGGGCAGCTGCGGCTTGATGGCATGCCATCAGGCCGATTGAAAGGAGGCGTGCTCCACCTTAACTACACGTGTATTCTGTACGAAACATGGGGTCCACTTCTGATGGCATGTTGCTCCTCATTGCCCCCAGAACTCAGCTGGGTTTTTCCGGTCTCGCAGAGTGTTATCTACGCAACTGGATCGCCCCCAACTCACACGCATCCCAAATATCCCCCTACCAACCCGAGCATACGGAGAACGCTCGCCTTCATTCGCAATTTGTGTGCACCAAAGCCCACTTTGCACCGGCATCTTTGACACTGTGGAGCCGGTACGCAACACCTACCGGGAGGCGGGGTCCTGTGGGGACGCGGGGCTCAACCCCAAATGGAAACAATCGCCAATGGAAAACCCGGCACCGTCTTTTTTTGCTACCGGCGTGCCTTGGCCACCACGCCAGCGATAAGGTTCTTGCCGAGGACCGCTGAGGCCGTGAGGCCGCCGGCAAACAGGGCGCCAGCGACACCGGCGGTGACGATGTCTTGCCCCGTCAGGTAGAGGCCCTTAACGGGCGTGCGGGCGCGCAGGAACTCGCGTCGAAAGCGGGCTGGGTCATGCGACAGGCCGTAGATCTCGCCCTGCTCGTAGGCGCAGAAATGGGCTGTGGTCAACGGCGTCGACAGCTCGGCCACGTCGATGCGACCGCGCAATTGCGGTGCGAAGCGAAACAGCTCCTCGAGTAGCCGGTCAGCCAGCTTCTGCTTGAAGGCCTCATACTCGGCGGGCCGCTTTTTCCAGCGTGTTCCGCGCCACTCCTCAAACCAGGCCGGATTGGCCACGGTGATGATGTCTATCGTCGTCTTGCCGGGATGACGGTTGGCAAAATCCGGGTCTTTGGCCGACGGGAACGAGATGTACGTCACCGGCAACGGCGCCTCGGGGTCGGCCAGCCAGCGGGCTACGTTGTGGTCGTGGTGTTCATCCGGGTAAATCCAAAGGTTGGCTGGCGTCAATCCGAGTTCGTCCGTCGGTGCATCAATCCCGACGTACAGGCAAAGATGGGCGTAGGACGGCGAGACTTCCCGCAGGCGCTCATCCAGACCGAGGCGTCGGCGCCAGTCTTCGGGCATCAACCGTCCGAACGTATTCATCACCCCGGCCCCGCTGACCACGACGGGTGCCTGCAGTACGCGGCCATCGGCCAGACGCACACCTGTTGCCCGACCCTTCTTAACCACAACCTCGGCGACGGCCGCGTTGATCAAGACCTCACCACCGGCAGCAGCGATCGTCGGAATAATCGACTCGGCAATCTTGCCCGAGCCACCCACCGGATACCAGCCGCCCTCGAAGTAGTGGTTGGCGACCATCGCATGGATCATGAAACTTGATTCGGATGGCGGCAGGCCATAGTCGCCGTACTGTCCTGTGAGCACAGCAATCAGTTTCTCGTCCGACGTCAGCTCGGCAAGAACCTCGCGGGTCGTGCGGCCGGCCACCTTCAGAAACGGCCGTCGCATCCGGCCTCCCACCAAGCGCGCCAACCAGCCAGGCATCGCCTTTTCGGCATGAAACGGCAGCGAGGTGCGAAGCGCCGCCTTGACCGCCGCAAAATAGCCATCAATGGCCGCCTCTTCGGCGGGAAATCGCGTCTTCAGCATGGCGCGGAGCTTCTCACGGCCAGCCGGTAGCGGATATTCATCGTCACCGATCACAATGCGATCGTAAACCTCACCCATCGACGCCCACTCAAGACGCCCCTCGGCGACCTCGTCGAACACCGCGCGCAGTACCGAGCCGGGTGCCAAGTCACCGACATAGTGCACGCCGACATCCCATTCGTAGCCGGGGCGATGGAAGACGTGGGTGTAACCACCTGGCATGTAGTGTTGCTCGAGTACCAACACGCGCTTGCCGCCATGCTTGGCCAACAACGCCGCCGCAGTCAGGCTGCCCAGCCCCGATCCGATGACGACGACATCCCAGTCGAGACGGCCTTGCCAGCGCTTGAGCGGGGTCACATGTGATTGATTCATCGGCTCC
>CAZUAB010000258.1:0-2560 GCA_964617795.1 uncultured bacterium | reverse complement strand
ACCCTTAGGAGTACGAGCCCATCGTTGGGCGCAAGCTTACGGGCCTGGGTCAAGTGTGTGGCAGCCTTGGATGTCTGCTTTTTCTGTAGCCAGGCCCAGCCCAGCTCGCTGTGCAGATCAGCACTGCGGGCGCGATGCGCCAAGCCCGACTCGAGGACCTTGATGGCGCCATCCATGTCGCCGCTACTCAACCGCGCGCGCCCCGCCCACAGATACGGCTCGGCGCTACCGGGCTGGGCGGTGCGCCAACGATCGGCGAGTTCGCGGGCACTTGCCCACTGATCAACACGCATCTCGCCAATCGTCAGCTCACGAAGAGCCTCCACATTGCCAGGTTCTTTGTCGAGAACAGCACGGTAGAAGTCCATGGCTTTTCCGGGCCGCCCCGATGCAGCATACCCCTTGGCCTGCCAAAGTAGAACCGGGACCGCACCACTGCTCAACTCCGCCGCTTTATCGAACGAGTAGATCGCATCGTTGGTCTTCCCGTCCAAATACAGGGCCTCGCCGGTCAACAGGTGCAGGCGCCAGATCGACGAATTCAACCGCATTCCTTCCTGCAGCATTTCCATGGCCGCCTTGGTATCTTTGCGGTCAAGAAAAGACCGGGCAAGATGTCCGTAGATTTGCGGGTTGTCGGACGCCAAATCGCGCGCATCAAGCAGAATTTTTTCGGCTTCTTCGGGGCGACCGCGTAGAAGCAGCACTTCACCCAGCTTGATACGAGCAGGGACATTTTTGGCATCCCCGTCGACGATCTCGCGCAAACGACTTTCGGCCTGCGTCAGCTCGCCGCGACGCAGGCTGATTTCGGCCAATTTGACGACCACGGACAAATCGTTGGGATTGGATTGCCGGAAGTCATCAAGCCGCCGCTGCGCGGCCTCAATATCGTTACGGGCCAAGGCAACATCGGCGCCAATACGTACGAACTGAGATTCATTGGGGAACCGGCGCGCCGCATCGACGTAGACTCGCTCGGCCTCGTCCAGGCGATTCCGCTCGACGAGCATGGTCAGGTAATGGCGCGCGAACAAAGATTCGCCGGGATACTCGCGATTGGCCGCCTCGAGCATCGCCAATCCCTCGTCGGTACGATCGATGCCGATCAACGCATCGGCTTTGGCCACAATCGCCTCAGGCAGACCCGGTTTGGCTGCTAGCGCATCATCGAGGACCAAGTTGGCCTCGGCCCATTGCTTGAGGTTGAGATGGGCCCGCCCTTTGAGGGTCATGAGTACTGCATTTTTCGGCTGCCGCTTGAGGCCCTCGATGGCTTCGCGCTGGGCATCCGCATGACGGCCCTCCCGCAGCGCGACACGGGCTGCCAATTCGTGCAAGGAAACCGCCTCCGCGGCATCAAACTGGGCCATCCCCCGGCGTGCCTCCTCAGTGGCGGCCTTTGTTTCGGCAGGCCGCTCACCCTGGTTCCAAATGGCCCACGCGGCCCGCAGCGACACCCACGGATTGTCCGGGGCGGCCTCGATGGCCTGCTGCCACGCGCTCAATTCGGCCAGAATATCTTTATTGTCGGCGGCGATTGTAGCGGAAAGCAAGGGCGCGAATAGCCGCTGCGGCATCGCCAAGCCCGTCGCCATGGTCAATGGCGCAACGGCCTCAGTCACACGTCCGGCCTGCCAATCTGCATAAGCCTGCGCGAGCATGCGGTCACTGGCGGGCTCGATACCTTCTGGTACAGGCGCGCCAGCCAGTGCGGCCGCGTACGCAGAGGCGACGGGCGTCCCAGTGGGCGGTTTTCGCGCAGCACGCGGATCGGCCAATGCCAAGAAAAACCGCGCGCGGGCCAACAAATCGATTGCATCGGTGCGATCGGGCACATCGCGCACGACCATTTCAAGCGGGGGCAAGCCGGCCCTGACCTTGGACGGAATCCACGTCTCGATTTGCGGTTTGGCAGCACCGAGCAGCTCTTCAACCACCCGTTCCTTATGAAATTCGCTGTTCATCGACTCGTGCACGTCGAGAACCACGGATTCAAGCCCCGGCAGTTTACGGGCCACTTTCGGCAGCGCAATCACCAATCCCACAACAGTCGCAACGACGGCAATGATGGCGCCAACGCCTATAAAAATTGGCATCTTGCTGGTTGGACGCGCCCTTGAAAGCTGCTCCAGCGTTGTGATCAACTCGTCGTCGGCGACCGGCGCATCGACCGACTCTTCGGTGGTATCATCTTGCCAACCGTAGGACGGGTCAGCCGCCTTAGCCGGCTCTTCGAGTGGGGCTTCGGCTGCGGCCTCGACCTGCCGGACGACTTCGTCTCCGAACTCATGATCGAAGTCTTCCTCGTAGTACACCTTACCGCCGGCCGAACCCGCCGGCTCGGACTCATCAAAGCCGAACGCACCCTCGTCGAGATCACCGCCACCCGGCGCATCAAACAGCGCATCGAGGGCGTTGTCGCTGGTCGGCGCAGCCGGAGCGTCGACAAACCCGCCGAAGTCGTCGAACGGATCGTCAGCGCCAGCCGCCGGCGCCGACGCTGCGGGCGCATCGCCGCCGAAGTCGTCAAAACCGAAGTCGTCGCTGCCAGCCGCCG
>CAZUAB010000257.1:0-2566 GCA_964617795.1 uncultured bacterium | reverse complement strand
CTCGGCGTCGGGAAAATCAAGCCACAAGTGCAAGCAGCGGCGACGCAACGCCTCGGACAGCTCGCGCTGGCGGTTGGAGGTCAAAAGCACGATCGGCTGTACGATGGCCCTGAGGGTACCCAATTCCGGCACAGTCACTTGGTATTCCCCAAGCACCTCAAGCAGAAAGGCCTCGAATTCGGGGTCGGTCTTGTCGACTTCGTCGACCAGCAGGACTGCGCCCCCAGGCTCACGCAGAGCCCGCAGCAGCGGACGCGGCAGTAAAAAACGCTCCTGAAAGAACACAGCCTCCTCATCGGCCAGCAACTCCATGGCGTCGTGCAGCGTCTCCGCTCCGGCCAGACGCTCGCCGATCTTGTCCCGCAATATCTGCGTGTAGAGGAGTTGCTTGGCGTATTCCCACTCGTAAAGCGCCTTGGACTCATCAAGGCCTTCGTAGCCCTGTAGGCGCACGAGCGGCCGGCTGGTGATCTCGGACACGGCCTGGGCGAGCGCTGTCTTCCCGGTGCCGGCCGGCCCCTCGAGCAAGAGTGGTTTGCCCAAGCGAAGCGCAAGCAACAGGGTGGTTGCGATCGCCGGGTCGGGAATGTAGCCGACACCGGCTAGCGCCGCTGCAACAGAAGATGGATCTTGGGGATCGAAATGGGCCATGGACGCGGCTCCTCGTGCCTTTAGGGTAGCACGGATCGACCCATCTTGCGCCCCGTACCGGCAGGCCCTAGACTGGATGAATGCTGTCGCGCTTTTTACCTGCCATCCGCGAACTCGCGGCGATCCCCTATGACCGCTGGGGCCTGCCGACGGACGTAACGCCGGCACTGGAGCGCCATCTCCACGAATGGCTACGCATTGTGACTTGGGGTATCGGCGGCCTGTGGGTCTTTTTTGCCTGTGCCCATCCGTTTTTCCTGCCGGAACGGGTCTGGCGAATCATCGCACCGGCCGATGCGGCCGCCGCGCTGACGATGTTCGTCCTCGCCGTATATCTGCGCCGTCTGCCGAGCCCGCGCCACAGCCACGTCATTGCACTGGGCGTGGCCGCGATCGCCGCCCTGCTGGCGCTGCTTCACCTCGGCGTGAGCGGTGAAGGCTGGCAGACGACCAACCTGATGCTGGTGCTGGTCGGCGCCGGCGTGTTGTTTGCCTCGACACGTGCATTTTTGTTTTTTGCCCTCGCACTGATTGGCGCTTGGATCGCGCTGGCCCCCGGTCTCGAATGGCACGGCCTGCGCACGCATTATGGATTTGCCCTGGGCAACTCGGCGTTTCTGGCGGTCCTTATCCAACTCGTTCGCCGTCGTACCACCATCCGCAGTGAACGGCTGCTCCTGCGCGAACACGACCACCGCAACGCACTGATCGGCGCCGCGCAGGCCATTCAGGATAGCGAACGCCGTGCTGCGGCCATTGTCGAGGCCTTGCCCGACATGCTGGTCAGCCTTGATGAGGGGGGAACCGTTGTAGACGCACATATCCCGGCCGGTTTTCCGACATTCCAGATCCAGCGGGTGCTCGCCGGGCAGAGCATTGAAGATCTGCTGCCCGCCCATGCGGCTCGCGCTCTGCGTCATGCCGTCCAGCGAGCGTCCGCGAGTGGACGTGTAGAGACCGTCGAAACGGAGCGCCGCATCGCCGGCATCCTGCGCAACTACGAGTTGCGTGTCTCCGCCGCGCCGCCGGGTGCGCTCGTGCTTGTTCGTGACGTCAGTGAGCGCATGCGGCGCGAAACTGCGGCGCGCACCCACGCCCGTGAAGCGCTGCGCGTCACGACCGCGCGTCTGGAGGCGGTCATCACCGTCATGCCGATCTTGGTCGTCGCCTTCGACGCCGCTGGCCGCATCACCTTGGCCGAAGGCCGTGGCCTTGATACGCTGGGAAACGGACTGCTGCCGACCGATCTTTTGGGTGCCAAGACTGCGGATCTGGCGCGCGATCTGCCAGGCTTGGCGCCGGCATTGGACTCGGCGCTCGGCGGACAGGCGGCAACGGCAACACTGCAAGTGGGCAGTGCCGCTTGGGAGGCTCGCCTGACGCCTGTACTCGACGACAGCGGAGCTCCAGCCGGTGCGGTGGCTGTTGTCGTCGATGTCACGCTGCGCGAACAAGCCGAGGCCGCACTGCGCGAAGCCAAAGAGGCCGCCGAGTCGGCGGCCCGTCTCAAAGATGCCTTTCTGGCCAATATGAGCCACGAAATACGCACGCCGATGGCCGCCATTATAGGTTTTGCGGAGCTATTGGTGGCCGAATTGCCTGCCGATGTGCCCGTCGGCCGCTACGCCCGCCGTATCCGCGACGGCGGCACGCGCCTGCTGGCGCTGCTCAACAATATCCTTGATTTGGCACGCCTGGAGGCCGACCGCCTACCCCTTGCACCGATACCGCACCGCCTGGCCGAGACCGTCGCAAACGTGTGTGATCTGCTCGGTGTGCTTGCCACAAACAAAGGGCTCGCACTGCGAGCCGATTTACCACTCGAGTTGTGGTTACAAACCGACCCGGCCCGCGATGAGCTGGTATTGACCAATATCGTCGGCAACGCCATTCGCTTTACCGCGCAGGGCACGAT
>CAZUAB010000256.1:0-2585 GCA_964617795.1 uncultured bacterium | reverse complement strand
GCGCCAGTGGACGATGCCAGCCTCGTCGGCAACCTGTCGGTATTGTTGGTCCAGCTCCTCCAATGTCTCCACGTGCTCGCTGGTAAAACTCACCGGCACGACGACAAGACTCCGCACGCCGTCTGCCGCCAGGCGCACGATCTCGTCGCCGATCGCCGGGCCAACCCACTCGACTGGGCCGACCTTGCTCTGGTAGGCAAGCGCAACTTCGAGATCTGTCGGCAGGCCCGCGGTGATCGCCTTGACGAAGGCCTCGATCTGCTGCGGGTAGGGGTCGCCGTCGTCGCGTACGCGGTCGACCGGAATCGAGTGGGCGCTGCAAAGGATCACCGTGCGCCCGCGGTTGTCCGGAAGGTCGGCGATCGCTGCCTCGAGCCGGCGGCGGACGCAGGCCAGATAACCTGGGTCGTCCGCATAGTCGACGACCACATTGAGCTGCGGGGCCCAGCGCCGCCGCCGCTTGGTCAGCCGGCGACGCAGCTCGCGAAAGCTCGACATCGTCGTCGTCGTCGAATACTGCGGATACATGGGGATCGCGATGATCCGCTCGACGTCGGCAAACTCAAGCACGTCGAGGCCCGCGTCGGTCAACGGGTGCCAGTAACGCATGGCCACCGTCGATTGGACCACGCCCACGTCGGCCAGCCGTGCCCCGAGCGCTTTGGCCACGGCCTTGTCGTTCCGCACGAGTGGGGTGCCGCCGCCAATCGAGGCGTAGGCGTGGCGGCTTTTGGGGGCGCGGAAGGTACTGATCAGGAAGGCCAGCGGCCAGGCCAGCCAACGGATCCATCGCGGCAATGGCAGGATGTCGGGGTCGCGAAAGAGCCGGAAGAGAAAAGGGCGGACGTCCTTGAGCCGCTCGGGTCCGCCCATGTTGAGCAGCAGCAGCCCAATTCGCATGACCGGCTCAGCCCTTCCAGCCGCGCACGGCCTCGACGAAGGCGTGCACGTGCGCCTCGGGGATGTCAGGCTGCAGGCCGTGCCCCAAATTGACGATGTAGCCGGGGTCGCCGGCCATGGTGTCGAGCATACGCCAAGTCGCCTCGCGGATCGCCGCTGGCGGCGCGTACAATACCGTAGGGTCGAGGTTCCCTTGCAGCGCCTTGCCGGGCAGGCGCCGCCGCACGTCGGCGAGATCGACGGTCCAGTCGCAGCCGATCCCCTCGCAGGGCAAATCGGCACAGGTGTCGACGAAGGCCGCCGTGCCCTTGGGAAAATAGATGCGCGGTACGTCGAGTGCGGCAAGCTGACGGGCCAAGCGCGGCTTGAGTACGGCGTCGAAGGTTGCTGGCGGCAGCAGCTCGGCCCAGGTGTCGAAAATCTGGAAGGCCTGCACCCCGGCCGCGATTTGCATCTTGCCATAGGCAATCAGGAGATCGGTGAGGTGGTCGAGCAGGCGGCCGAAGCCAGCGGGGTCGCCCCACAACCAACGCTTGAGGGTGGGAAAGCCGCGCCGTGCTCGGCCTTCGACCGCGTAGGCGGCCAGCGTCCACGGGCTGGGCGCAAAACCGATCAGCGGCACATGTGGCGGCAATTCAGTACGGATGCGGCGAATGATTGGCGGCAAATAAGCGACGGCCTCTTCGACCGGGCGACTCGTCAATCCGGCCAGGATGTTTGCATCGGCGAGCGCTGGCTCGACGATTGGGCCGATTTTCTCCTCAAAACGCAGCGAGGTACCGAGTGCCTCAATGGGCAGCATGATATCGGCAAACAAAATGGCCGCATCGACACCGAGTTCGCGGACTGGGATCAGCGTTGCCTCGGTGGCCCGCGCCTCACTTTTGCAGAAGTCGACAAAATCAACACCACTGCGTAGTGCGCGATAGCTGGCGAGCGTGCGACCGGCCTGGCGCATCATCCAGACTGGCGGTGGGCCACTGTTGCGTCCGGCGAGGGCGGCAAGAAAAAGAGATTCTGGCACCTGCATGACCCTCATTTTGCCATAGTCGCGGCACCGCCGTCGCGCGGACCTTGATTTCCACCTTTTGCGCGTGGTAAAATCATTGGGAGTGCTGTGGTATGGGCAGGGGCAATGGGGCTCCCGCCAACGATCGGCAAGACACCGAATCAAGGGGGTTACGATGGTTTCCAAGAAACTACTGGGCATTGCGGTTGCGGGTGCATTTACGCTGGGCGGTTGCGGCCTGATCGAACTGGCCGACGCCATTGAAGGTGCAGTGCAGGATGCGGCTGCGCAAGTTAAGAAAGAAGTGACGGCCCAAAACGTCAAGGGGTCGCTCAACGGCATCGGCGCCGCCATGAGGGGCATCTCGGCGCTGGAAGACGTCGGTGGCGGTGCCAACGGCGCGCCGGGCCTTTTGGCGCAGGCGGCGGCAACCGAGCAGTGCACCGGCGGCGGATCGGTCACCATGGACGAATCAGAAGACGGCAACAGTGTCTCGCTCACGGCCGACAATTGCACCGAGCAGGAAGCCGATGGCTCTTCTTGGTTCGTCCACGGCACGCTCAGCATGCAGGCCTCCGGCGACCCCGAGTCCGGCAACATGACGATCAGCTACACCGCGAACCTCGAAATGACCACCAAGGATGCCGCGGGCAACGTGGTGGAGTCGTTCTCGTTC
>CAZUAB010000255.1:243-2613 GCA_964617795.1 uncultured bacterium | reverse complement strand
AATGGCTTTGCCGGTAGCCGCGGTCCGCGATTCGGCGAGGCCAGCAGTTGCGCACAGCCGCAGACTCGTCCTGTCGAATACCCGTTCCATTCATTCGATGGTGGGGTCGAATTCACTCGGCCCCGTATGGGCGAGCGCAGCATCGACTTTAACACCGAGGGGATGCTGCACATCGGCCTGCTGCCTGAGCTTATTGAAGATGTACGCCGAGAGGGCATGTCCGATGCCGATTTGGAGCCACTGTTCCGCACCGCAGAGTCATTCGTACGCGTCTGGGAGGCTGGTGAAAAGGTCGCCGGGCGCTGATCCTGGTTGCGGGTGGCAGTGAAAGACGCATTCGCGGCGCGGCCGTTTGGCTAGAGTAGTTCGTCGACCCCCGCCAGTGCAGGTAGGAAGTCGTTCATAAAGACGTCTGCATCGAGTGGTGAAACGGCATCCCAGACCGCACAGCGCTCGTCGAGGACGCCGTGACCTCCGCGTAGCGGTGTGGCCAATTCCATCATGAAATTCCCATCGACAAATGGCGCCCAATGTGGCAGGCCGGGGCCGTTGGGGTCGCCATGCTTGGCGAAATTGGTCCAATAGGTCTGAATCTGCTCAGCGAGGGAGAGGGCATCTTGGCGTGCGTCCTCACGCAAAAATACGATGCTGAGCAACTCTCGGTTCTCAAACACGAACGGAATCTCGAACGCATGGAAGCTGCCGACGACCGGTTCGATGAATGTTGAATCTTCGGCGACTGTAAAGCGGTACAGGTAACCTGGGGCCGGACCGGCTGCCACCGCCCGACGGCTTGGACAGGCAAAGATCGCATCGGTGGCCGCCTGCAGCAGCGCGTCGAGCGGGTTCGGGTAGTCAACGGGGTTATAGACCGCCTGAAGACGTGCACTGTCCTCGCTGCCGATCACTTGGGCCACGGTACCCCAAAGCTCTCCGCGCGGGCTGTCCCGCTTATCCTGCAAAGGGCGGTTGGCGAGTCCGAGTAGCTTGATCTCGTCGGCGTTATAGCCAGCCAGCAAGGGAATCCGGCGGCCGTCCTGGCGCAGACTATCTGCCGGTTGCCGCGGTACAAGGCGATCGCCAGCCACGGGGAAACGCAACCCACCCAGCGCGCTGTTGGTCAAGTTGGGAATCCGCTCCGCCGCGATCGAGCGGGCGCAGGCCAGCCCTTCACGACCACCGCGCGGGCAACCAATCGCCGCAAACCAGTCTTTCGAGGGCTCGGTAAAGGCTTCTGCATCGGCGGCACGGCAGAACCCGCTTTCCATGATGGCACGCTCGAAGAGGCCCTCGGCTTCGGGGCTGGCGATGAGCGCACAGACGTCGTAGGCGCCGGCGGATTCACCGAAAATAGTGACATTGTGTGGATCGCCACCGAAGGCGCGGATGTACTCGCGTACCCAGCGCAGTGCGGCGATCTGATCGGAGAGCCCGAAGTTACTCAGTGGAGGGCCGTTGGTGCCGTCGGTGACGGCGAGCCAGCCAAGGGCGCGCAGCCGATAGTTGATCGACACCATCACGACGCCACGACGTACGATGCGCTCACCGCCATAGATCGTGCTGCCGCCGGTGCCGTTATTATTGCCGCCGCCATGAAGCCAGACCATGACCGGCAGGCCCGCGGGTGGACGTCCATCGATCCATTCTCCGGGTGCCCAAACATTCAGATTGAGGCAGTCCTCGTCGAATGTTAGCGGCGTAAAATACCCCTCGACAGCGCCGCCCTCCAACTGCAAGCAGGCATGGCCGTAGCGCCGCGCATCAACAGTGCCCTCGGCCGCCGACGGCACGGCATGCGCCAGCCGCAACGCGCCGACCGGCGGCGCGGCATAGGGGATGCCTTTCCAGACGCAGGCGCCGAGTTCACGGGTACCGAGGTAGGTTGCGCCCCCTGCTCGTACCGGCGCTTCGCAATCGACCGCGCGGTGAGCCGTGGCAGGCGGCACCGCATCGCTGGAACAGGCGGCCAACGCCAGGAAGAACGAAGCAAGCAGACGATGTATCTGTGAGGGCGAGTTCAAGCGCGTACTCCAGGAACGAAAACGAAGAGGTGCCGGGTTATCCAATTATCCAATTTTACAGCGTTCCACGTTACGCTGCACTGGGCGGCGGCGCTGAGGGGCACCTGAGCCAGATGCGGGTGGCGTGGGACTATAGGGGCCGTATGGAGGGCTCTAGGCCAAGCTGCTGGCCTCCCGTCGCTCGCTTACGGTGCCGCAGGCTTTTCGGTTGTGTGGCCTGCGCGCCGCCATCGCAACAGTACGGCAAGCAGGAGTCCGGTGAGCAGCCCCAAGGCAAAGACGGATGCGGTCAATAGCGCCATCGGCAGCTGGAGGCTCCAGGTTAGAAAGGTCACGCTGGCCGTTTGCA
>CAZUAB010000255.1:0-233 GCA_964617795.1 uncultured bacterium | reverse complement strand
GAAGTGTAAAAAGGGCCACCAGCGCCCCGACGATCCCGAGGAGAATGGATCCGACTTGTCGCATCAGGGGTCCTCCGATCGTCCTGAAATGGCCGGCGCCTTGCCGACCAGCGCGTCATTTGTGAGGGTGTCGACCATAAAGGCGGCATAGTCGATGCGGCGTGTACGGTTACGAGCCAGAATCGGGTCGCCGACGTGGAGGCTCCAGATCGGCATCCCCTCGCTGGGCCCTT
>CAZUAB010000254.1:0-2650 GCA_964617795.1 uncultured bacterium | reverse complement strand
TATCAGGAGATCCTGACCGACCCGAGCTATTGCGGGCAAGTGGTCACCATGACCTACCCCGAGATTGGCAACACAGGCATCAATGCCGAAGATATGGAGAGCAACCGCGCGTGGCTTTCGGGCTTCGTTGTGCGAAATGTATCGCCTATCGTGTCCAACTTCCGCTCACAGGGAGACCTCGAAGGATTTTTGTCCGAACATGGCGTTGTTGGCATTCAGCGGGTCGATACGCGGGCGCTGACACTGCGGCTGCGTGACCACGGTTCGATGATGGGCATCGTGTCCGACGAACTGACCGAGGAAGAAATGCAGGCCGAGCTGGCCGCAGCGGAGCCGATTGAAGCGCGCGACTTGGTGGCGCAGGTTTCGACGCGCAAACCGTACGAGTGGACCGAGGGGGCGTGGCGTCTTGGCGAGGGGTTCCCTGTCCGCCGGCCCGAAGATCTGCCATACTACGTTATTGCCTACGACTTCGGCATCAAACGTAATATCCTGCGGTTGCTGGTCGAGGCCGGTTGCCGGGTCGAGGTTGTCCCGCACGACACCCCGGCAGCCGAGGTGCTGGCCCGCAATCCCGATGGGATATTCTTGTCGAACGGGCCTGGCGACCCGCGACGCCGCGCCGACATCAGCCGCACCGTTTCCGAATTGGTCGGGCGCAAGCCGATTTTCGGAATCTGCTACGGCTTTCAGGTGCTGGGGCCCGCTGTTGGCGCCTCGATCGTCAAGCTGCGCTTTGGTCACCATGGCGGCAATCATCCGGTCAAACACCGGGGGGCCACTGGCGTCTGGATCACCAGCCAGAACCACAACTACGTCGTACAGGCCGACACCTTGCCTGCAGGGTTCGAAGCCATCGACATCAATCTTAATGACGGTACGCTCGAGGGCTTCCGTAGCGACGAAGCCGGTGTACTGGCGATCCAGTATCACCCCGAGGCGGCGCCGGGTCCTTCCGACGCGCAAGTGCTGTTCGGCGATTTTGCCGCAATGATGGCAGCACGCCGTTGACCGAAGATTGGGAAGGGTTTGCCGCGGCCCTAGGCGCGGTCATCGAATACGGGGCCGGTCTACCGACGGCCGAGGAGACGATGGAAGCACGCAAGGTATTTTTGGCCCGGGTCGGCGAGCCGTTTGGTGATGAGCCACTTTACGAGCGCCGCAACATGGCCTTTCTCGAATGGCTCGTCTTCGATCGGCCATTGGTCGCGACCGGTCGTACGCCCGCCGAGGAGACGATGCATCGTGCGGCGTCCGGCGCTCCGGCAGCCGCCGTGCGCTACGCAGGCCCGTTGCGTGCCAACCAAGTGCTGATGGGCACCATTGAGCGGGTGGATGAAGGTGGGCTGCGGATTCGCCGCTGGGGCAACGACGATAAGTTCGATGTCGCCGTTGGCACGACAGCCGGCCTTGAGCGCAAGTCTGTCATCATGCTGCGCGTATTTGGGATCGATGGTCGCCGTTTTGCATCCCCTTCCGCCGAGGTGCTGGGTCCGGAATATCTACGGCCGCTGCGCAAAGCGCTCAGGGCGCTGCGCAAGTCGGGGGATGATGAGGGCCTCTGGATCGCCGGGTTGCGGTTGATGCTGATTCGGCAGCGTTATGCCGTGGCGACGCGTGACGAAGTACTAGACCGTTGGCAGCGAATGTTTCTGAACCCGATGGAGGCACGCCTTGCCGCGACGCACTGACCTCAATACGATTCTCGTCTTTGGCAGCGGCCCGATTATCATCGGGCAGGCCTGTGAGTTCGACTATTCGGGCACCCAGGCCGTGCGGGCGCTCAAGGAGGAAGGCTACCGTGTCGTTCTGCTGAACTCGAATCCGGCGACGATCATGACCGACCCGGAGTTCGCCGATGCCACGTACATTGAGCCGCTGACCGTTGAGTATGCCGAGAAGGTCATCGCCAGAGAGCGGCCACAGGCCATTCTGCCGACGATTGGTGGGCAGACGGCACTGAACTTGGCTGTACGACTCCACGAACGTGGCATCCTCGAAAAATACGGCGTCGAATTGATCGGCGCCAATGTTGAGGCCATCCGCAAGGCCGAAGGTCGCGAGCAATTCCGCGATGCGATGAACCGCATCGGTATGGCGATGCCCAATTCCGGCATCGCGACGACGATCGACCAGGCCATGGCGCTCGCCGAAGAGATCGGATTTCCGGCTATCATTCGCCCTGCGTTTACGTTGGGCGGCACGGGCGGCGGCATCGCCTACAACCTCGAGGAATACCGTGAGATTTGTGCGGGCGGTCTGGCCGCCAGTCCCACCTCCGAGATCCTGATCGATCAGTCGGTGCTGGGCTGGAAGGAATTTGAACTCGAGGTGATGCGTGACCTCAAAGACCAGGTTGTCATCATCTGCTCGATTGAGAACCTTGATCCGATGGGTGTCCACACGGGTGATTCAATTACCGTGGCCCCGGCCCAGACACTGACCGACCGTGAGTACCAGCGGCTGCGTGACGCTTCGATCGCGATCATCCGCGAAATTGGTGTCGATACGGGTGGCTCCAATATCCAGTTTGGCATCAACCCGGAAAATGGTGAGTTTGTCGTCATCGAGATGAATCCACGCGTGTCGCGTTCTTCGGCATTGGCGTCGAAAGCGACCGGGTTTCCAATCGCGAAGATCGCCGCAAAGC
>CAZUAB010000253.1:994-2671 GCA_964617795.1 uncultured bacterium | reverse complement strand
CGGGTCCGGGCCGCGAGTGCACCCCGATCAGGGCGGGCCCGGCCAAAGCGGTCGACTGGATTGAGATCGAGGCGCCCGGGCACCGTATCTATGCACCGCGCGAACTGCTGCCGTTCGCCGCCGAGGTATCGCGGCAGGTTGCCGACCTGGCCGCACCGATCGCCTCCCGTTGGGGCTACGCGCGGCAACGCCCGACCGTTTGGGTCCTGCAGGACCGCGGCGAATGGTTCAACGGGGCCGCCTATACGCTGCTTGACCGCATTGAATTGGTGGGCCAAACAGCCGAATTCGAGCTGCGTGGCCACGTGGATTGGGCCGCGGACGTGGTCGCCCACGAATACTCGCACTTGGCGACGCTCGACCGCAGCCGCCGCCTGCCACGCTGGCTGGGTGGGCTGATTGTGGGGGGCGTCGACGACGTTGGGCCGAGCTCTCGCGGAAAACCCTACAAGGGCGGTCTGTCCTTTTTCGTGCCGCCCGAGCGAACGCCGCGCTGGTTTTCGGAAGGCATCGCCCAGCTTGACGCAGAACTGGCCGGCGTCGACGGCTTCGACTCGACGCGTGCCATGCTCGAACGTGCTGCGTGGCAAGCCGAGTCTATGCTCAGCCTGAACGCCATGTCTAGCGTCGCCGACAAAACCTATCTGGGCGGTGAGCAGGTCTACAATCAGGGCTACTCGTTCGTCCGCTACCTGTACGAACGTGATGGCGAAGCCGGCCTCGGCCGCCTGCTGGATGCCGCCCGCCTACGCACCGGCGGCGGTTTTGGCGGCGCATTGGCCGACGCGTACGGGGAACCGGTCAGCCAATTGGAAGGTGCGTGGCGGCGCGCCGTTGCTGCGCGCGCCGAGGCCGCCCTCGCCGCCCTCGGCGTCACCGACGAAGGCTCGATCTGGCGCGAAAACGGCGCTTGGGTGCGCAGCCCCGCCCGCAGCCCAGATGGTGCAGTGATTGCATTTCTCGACGAGGGGGATGCGGATTTTCCGGGCGGCCGCCTGGTACTTGCCGCCATCAGCGAACCAACCAAGCTACGCGAGCTGTCCGACGACGTAGCCGACTTTGCGTTCTCCAGCGACGGCCGTACGATCTGGGCCAGCCGCCTCGGCTGGTCGGGCCCGCGCGGCAAAGAGGCCTGGGACCTCGTGCGCATCGATGTGGCCAGCGGTGCCGTGTCCACGGTGGTCGCCGCCGGCCGCACGCGTTGGCCAGCGCCGCACCCCGATGGGCAGACCGTGGCTGTCGCCCGCCGCGGGCCGGGCACCTGGGAATTGGCCCTCGTTGCGGTCCGCGATGGCTCGCTGCGCGAAGTGACGACGCTGCCCTGGGGCTGGGGCGTACAAGATCTCGCCTGGGCCGGTGACGGCTCGCTGTGGGGCACGTTGGTGCGGCCGGGGCACGACCTCGATCTGGTCCGCTGGCATCCCGACGACCCTGACACTTGGCAGCGGCTTGATCGGCCGGGGAGCCACGAGCGGCGGCCACGCTTCGGACCTGACGGCCGCCTGTGGTTTGCCAGCGACGAAAGCGGCACTTGGCAGATCTACCGTCGCGAGCGCGATGGTCGTATTGTCCGCACGAGTGCCGCAGCGGGCGGCGCACTGGATGTCGCACCGGGCGTCACCGACGTCATTGCAACTGTTTACCGCCACCACCGCTTCGCCTTGCATCGCTTTTCGA
>CAZUAB010000253.1:0-984 GCA_964617795.1 uncultured bacterium | reverse complement strand
GACCGGCCAACTAGCGGGCGAGTCTGGATCGACGGAGTCGAGGTCACGGCCATGGCCGCCACAGCATCGAGCACCCCTGCGACGGCGTCGGCCGACGAACTCGTGCCGCTGACGCCGCCCCGCCGCACGGACGCGGCGCTGCCCACAGGCCGGCGCGCCCGCTTCCGGTTCGGACCGCCGCTCATCTATCCTGAATTGCAGTGGCTCTATGGCGAAGCTGCCGCCGGCGCCGTCGCCTTTGTACTCGATGAGACCGGGCGCCATGCCTTTGAGGCGGAAGTTTTGATTGGACGCGCCAGCGAGTGGAGCCTGGCATGGAGCTTCGCCGGTGATCCCGCATCGACGGGCATGGAGATCCGCCGTTTCCGCAGCATCCTCAAACTCGATGACGGTGCCGGTGGCGAATTGCCGCTACCCTACGGCTACGACAGCGCGCGTTGGGACGCCGACCGCCCGATCGGCGACGCCTGGTCGGTCGGTGCGACGTTGCGTGGCGACCGCTTGACGGCAACGCCCCTCTGGCCCTTCTTTGCGGGCGCTGGCGAGGACGGCTTCGAGGGCCCCTGCGGCGACGTCATGCTCTTCTGTGCCGGTGAGCTGGCCGCCCGTGCCGCTTGGGTCGATGCCGCCCCCTATGTACGTAACGATGTCGATTTCCGAGGGCGCTGGGTCTGGGTCGATCTTGCCGGCCGCTGGAGCCGCACGAACGAGCTGATGTTCGATCCTGTAAACCTCACCGCTTGGTCGGAGCCTTCCGTTCGTCTGTTTCCCCGTGCCTCGGCGCAGCTTCTTGGCGCCCGGGGTTTCGGCCGTTTCACACTCGAAGGCCGGCTCGAGGGCGGTTGGATTCCCGCCGACGTCGGCACCTGGGATGAGTTTTATCTGGGTGGCCATATTTTCCAGTTGCGGCGCGGCGAGTTGCGGACCTACAGCCAATTGCCGGGCTACGGCGACTTTGCAATCCGCGGCGAGAAGCTGCTGACC
>CAZUAB010000252.1:0-2690 GCA_964617795.1 uncultured bacterium | reverse complement strand
GCCGGGCATGTCGAGCGGCGTGCCGGTGTCGAGGTCGACAATCTGGGCAATAATACCGCCGACAGGCTTCCCATCGAGATCGGCAATCACACCGTGGACAACGGTCGTCCGCTGCAGATCGCTCGGCATAATCATCAATGAGACGCGCAGACCTTCGATAGCGCCGGAAACCGGCAGCGCCAGATTGCTCGTGGACGGATAGTAGCCGGCCGCATCAACCTGCAACGTGTAGGCGCGGTCGCCCGGCACGAGATCAAAGCTGAAATTACCTTGAACATCGCTACGCGCAGTAAACACGTCTCCGGTCGTCGGATCGATCAAAGCAACCCGGGCGCCGGCGATTTCGCCATTGTCGAACTCACCGCCTTCGAGCATGTCGAGAAAACCGTTGTATACGCTGCCAGATACCGCCACTCCGGTTGCCGGACCGTCGAATGTGAACTCCATGGGCGGGTTGGCCTCGACAAACAGGTACTGCGACGGATCCCACACCCAGCGCATCGCGAATTGCCCGGACAGCGACGTGGTGGCGTCGGCGTAGGCGAAGTCATAGGGCAGCAGGACCATTTCACCGGCCGCCATCGTGTTGACGCCGTCGCCAGGGCCGACAGGGCTGAGCGAGCCGTCCGCACGCAGAATCATCGGCGTCAACTCGACCAGCGAAAACGTGACGCCTTCAGGCGCCAAGGCGAGATCGCGTTGGACCGGGTTGCGGCGGCTGCTTTCATCCGCAACAACCGTGCGCGCCTCGGCCTCGCTGAGGCGCAGCGCCGCCAACATGTCGAGTACCGAGGGGCCGTTGTCTTGTGCGGTTGGAACAGCCGGGCCGCCACAAGCTGCGACGGCGGCGCCAAGCGTAAGGGAGAACAGGATATTGCGAATCTGGGCGATTGACTTGACCATCTGGAATCCTCCTCTGTGGTCTGGTTCGACCGCCCTCATGCAATGGCCGTGCCAACTCGACTGTTTCGGAATGGGACGGCTGTGTTGGCACGGCCATTGCATGAGGCTGGGTACGCCCCGAAGGAGGAGCACGATGCAAAGCAAGACCTACTGTAACCGTATCCTGATTGTCGACGACACCCATTTCTTCCGCACGATGCTCGCGGACGAATTGCAGGCGGCCGGCTATACCGTCCAGACGGCCTGCACGCTGGCACAGGCTCGCCAACAGATCGCGGACTGGCAGCCGGGCCTGGTGCTTCTGGACAACGAACTGCCCGACGGACACGGGATCGACATCCTGCGTGCGCGGCCGGCACAGCCGCTGGCCACAGCAGTGATCCTGTTGTCGGGCAGCACCAATCTCAACGACCGGATCCGGGCGCTGACCCTGGGCGCCGTGGATGTGTTGGTGAAGCCGTATGTACCCGAAGAATTGCTGGCCCGCGTACACCGGGTGCTGACCGAGCGTACACGGATGCTTCATTTGCAAGAGGAGCGTGACCGCCTGCAGCGCCAAGCCCGTACGATGGAGCAGACCCTGCTCCCCTCGGTGGGCCAACTGCGGCCGCTGTTCGAGCGCTTGTGGGACCTTGGTCAACTTGAAGATCGCCCACTCGGTGTCATTGCCCTGGATGTGCAGCGGCACGGTGGGCCACAGGATCATCACGGCATTCCGACCGCAATCGGAATGTGGCTGCAGTCGCACGTCGGCGTCGGCCATATTGCAGTGGCCACCGAGGACGGCCAACCGATGGTCGTCGTGCAGGCCGATCCGGCGCGCACGCTTGCCGCTGCTATCGAATTGGCCGATGGCCTGCGCCAGTACATTGCCGAGTGCACCTCGCCGGATGCGCGAATCGATTGCCGTTTCGGTCTGGCGCACAGCGAGGCATCCGCGGCGACTTCGATCCATGATTTGTTTTCCGAGAGCTTGATGCGCTTGACCTTTCCAACCGATGACCTGGGATACACGCATGAATCCGCCGCTCTGGCCATCTGAACCCATTCATGAACAACTGGCGGCCACGCCGCCCTCAAGGAGACCTACTATGAACACTCGTATCCAACTGATCCCTGCCCTGTTGATCGCCGTTTCCGTCGCCGTGCCTGCCGGCTTTGCGTACGCCGAAGACGGCGCCCGTGACCGCGTCAAGGCGACCGGCCTGTTGCAAGCGCTGCGCTCTGAACGCGGCCTTTTGATTCAGGACCGCCTGGATCGTAGCCTCGCCGATCTCGACCGTGCCGTGGCGGGTATCGAACATCGCGCCCACCAACGCGCGGCAGTCCGCACGAGCCGCGAGCAAGATGGCCCCGAGACCGTAGCAAGCGGTGACCTCACCCCCGGCGCCGGCCGGACCCCCGTGCTGTCCGGTGAGACGATCGTCCAACGCGACCATGTTTTCGCAGCACTGGCGGAAAACAGCGCACCTGTCGGCATTGAGCAACGGGCCCAAGCATGCTACGAACGACGCCTGCGTGCAGATGCCGCGACCAGTGGCCGCATCGAGGTGGAAATCCACTTTGATGACAACGCCGAGGTCAAGACCGCATCCGTCCAAACGGACAGTACCGAAGACGGCGAGCTTAGCACCTGCGTCATCGACGCGGTGGTTTCAGCTGCCCGCGGCCACATCCCCTACGCGGGCGCCGCCGTCACGATGGCGTTCAGCTTCCGCAAGCCCTGACGATACCGCGCTTGGTTCCGACGCGGCAGAGGCCCGGGTTACCGGGGGGATACCCGGCCC
>CAZUAB010000251.1:0-2703 GCA_964617795.1 uncultured bacterium | reverse complement strand
CGGCACCAAATGACCACCTGTACCGCCACCGGCCAGCACCACGACGTTGCTCACGACGCCACCTCCAACTGGATGCGGCGAAAGATGCCGAGCATAAGCGCACTGGAAAGAAGCGCGGAGCCGCCATATGACACGAGTGGCAGTGCGAGGCCCTTGGTCGGCACGAGCCCCGTGGTGACCATGAGATTGAGCGCGAATCCGACGGCAAGAGCGATGAACAACCCCATTCCAAGCAGATGGGCGAAACGGTTGTGCGCACTCCGGGCGACGAGTCGAAATAGCTCCACCAGCAACCAGACGATCGCAGCAATGACAAGCATCGACCCGAGAAAGCCCCATTCCTCGCCGATCACCGAAAAGATGAAATCGGTGTGGGCCTCGGGGAGATAGAAAAGCTTCTGCGTGCCCAGTCCGACGCCGCGACCGGCAAGGCCGCCGTTGCCGAAGGCGATGTAGCTCTGGATCAACTGAAACCCAAACGCCTGGGAATCCTTCCATGGGTCAAGAAATGCCATGACGCGGCCACTACGATATCCGCTCGAAAACACCATTTCCTGGCCCACGGCAAGCCCCAGTACGGCCAGTGATGCGAGCAACCCGACGGGCGCACCCGACAATGCAATGACCGAAACCAAAATCAGACCCAGCAGAACTGCCGCGCCAAAATCCGGTTGCACAGCAACCGCAAGCATCAGTGATCCCGCCACGAACAACACCGACAGATAATGACTGACCTTGCCTTCACGCTTGAACAAATCGGCACTCAAAACTTTGGCCAGATAGATCGCCAACAACGGCTTGGCAAACTCGCTCGGCTGCAAGGCGAAAGGGCCAATCTTGAGCCAACGCGTGGCGCCGTTGCGGGTCATACCGAAGCCAAAAACCTTCATCGACAACAGCACGATCAGGGTCGCAAAAAAAAGCCAAAAAGCAACTGTCTTCCAGCGATCCAGCGGGACCCTGGCGACCACGGCAAACGCAATCCCCGCCACGGCCACCCACAAGAGTTGCCGTTTGAAGAAGTGCATCGGATCGCCGTAGTTTTCCATGGCCATTGGCATGCTCGCGCTGTACACGTTGAGCAGCCCGAAGGCAACCAAAAATGCGGCGGGCCAGAGGAATCGCGGTGAAGCGGTCACGCAGCCCCTCCTTCCGCAAGCCCGGCCACGAGCCGGTCAAAGGCAGCGCCGCGTTCCTTATACGAAGCAAATGCATCAAATGAGCTGGTGCCGGGGGCCAGCAGCACAACCTCACCCGATCGCGCGGCCGCTGCTGCGGCAGCAAACGCCATCGGCAGATCACTCGAACGGGTGACGGGAAGCAGGCCCTGCCACGCACCCACAATGTCGTCACCGGCCTCACCATAAGCGTAGACATGCTTCACATGCGGCCGCAATGCCGGCGCCGCGGCGGCCCAGTCCAAACCTTTGCGTTTGCCGCCTGCAAGCAGGTGCACAGCCGATTCCGGAAACGCACGTACAGCGGCGATCATGGCGTGTAAATTGGTCGCCTTGGAGTCGTTCCAATACTCCACGCCACCGACCTCGCGCACCCGACATAGCCGATACGGCAAGTGTGCGAAAGACTGCGCCGCGCGACCGATCGCCGCCGGATCGATGCCGACAACCACGGCGGCAGCAACAGCAGCAGCCAGGTTCTGACGTTGGTGCGGCATCGGAAAGCGGGAAGGGATAGCAAGGCGCCAGTCATTCCGGCCAATCCGGACGGCAATTTCGTCGTCATCGACACGAACATCCACCGTGGCGGAATTGCCGTAGCGCACCCGCATGGCTCGACCGGCCCAGTCGTCAAAAGTAGGCCCTTGGGGCAGCACAGCCGTCTGTTCGGCGCCGAGGCATTCGAAAACGCCGCGCTTGGCCGCAATGTAATGGCTCTCATCCGGGTGCCAATCCAGATGATCAGGCGCTATGTTGGTCAGCACCAAGACCTCGGGCAGAAAACTGCGTCCGTAGTGCAACTGGAACGAACTGACCTCCAACACGGCCCGATCGTGCTCAAGATCCAAAAGTGCCGGCGCCGGTGTGCCCAGATTGCCGCCCTCGGCGACCACGAGGCCGGCCTCGCGAAGCATGGCCGCAATCAGCCGTGTCACGGTAGATTTGCCGTTGGTGCCTGTGACTGCGATCGTGCACGCGGTACGCTCGTCCTGCCAGAGGTCGAGATCGCCGCGTAGCTTTCCGGCGGCTTCGGCCGCTGATACGAGCCGATGAAACGGCGGCAGACCAGGACTACTAAGCACCCAGGTCCAATCATCGACCTGCACATCTGCCGCGACCAGCCGCCCCACCGTAGCCGGCAGATCGGCCGCAGCCAGCGCGTCGGCGTGGTCATCGGTGACGGCGACAACGGCCCCGGCGGCGACAAGCCGCGATGCCGCCGCCGCACCAGTGGCGCCAGCGCCCAGAACCAACCAACGCTCGCCTTGGCGTTCTTTCACCGCAGCTTGAGGGTGGCGAGCCCGGCAATCGCGAGAATGATTGAAACGATCCAGAAGCGCATGACAACCTTGGTTTCGGCCCAGCCGGCCAATTCAAAATGATGATGCAGCGGCGCCATGCGAAACACCCGACGACGGGTGCGCTTGTATACCGCAACCTGGATCATCACACTGAGCGTCTCGGCCACGAACACGCCCCCGATCAGCGCCAACAGAATTTCCTGCTTGACAATCACGGCGATTGT
>CAZUAB010000250.1:0-2708 GCA_964617795.1 uncultured bacterium | reverse complement strand
AACCTGCTCGGTGAGGCCGGCATGGGGTTCATGTACCTGATGCAGAAGCTACAGCAAGAGCGGCTCGTGGTGGCCATCGCTTCAGCGGCCGGCATGGAGTTCGCGGTGGCCGAGACAATCAAATACGCCCAGGAGCGCAAGGCTTTTGGCCGGCCTATCGCCAAGTTCCAGAATACGCAGTTCACGCTGGTCGACATGCACACCAAGGCGACGATCGGCCGCGTGTTTGTCGACCGCCTGATCGAGGCGCACATGGCGGGACAGATGATTGTGGCCGAGACGAGCATGGCCAAGGCTTGGTGCTCGGACATGCTCTGCGAGGTGGTCGATGACGGGGTCCAAGTCCACGGCGGCTATGGCTACATGATGGAATACCCGATCGCCAAGGCGTATCTTGATGCACGTGTGCAGCGCATTTATGCCGGCACGAATGAGATTATGAAGGTGATCATTGCCAAAACCATGGGCCTGTGAGCGGGCCGGTGAAACGGGCGGGCTGCGGCGTCAGGCCCTTGGCGCCCGGCTCGATGTACCTCCGGTACACCTGCGCCGTTCGCCGGCGGCCCTTCCTTGCATCCCATCCCGTTTGACCGGCCCCACGAGGTGGCGTGTGCGGAGCCGCATCCCCGCGCGCTGAGCGCGGGGATGCGTGGCTCCTTGGGAGGATACTGCGAGCTATGACCTTCATTCGCGCCGTCCTTTTTGACCTCGATGGGGTGTTGATCGACAGTGGGGCCGCCCATGCCGAGGCGTGGGCGCGGTTTGCCGAGGGCGAGGGTGTGGCGTTGCCGCCCGGGTTCTTTGCCGAGACGTTCGGGTTGCCGAATGCGCGGATCCTGCCGCGTTTGTTTCCGGGGCGGTCGCTCGGGGCGGCTGAGCTGAGGGCGCTCGGCGAGCGCAAAGAGGCGATTTTCCGCGAGGTCGTTGGCGACCACGTGGCCTGGCTGCCCGGCGCCGAGGCGCTGCTCGAAGCCCTCGCTGCAGCCGGCGTGCCGCGTGGTCTGTTCAGCTCGACGCCGCGTTCCAATCTCGATTTTCTCGATGACCGCCTGCAGCTGTCGGCCCACCTGCCGGTGATCCTGTCGGGTGACGACGTCGCCGAGGGCAAGCCGGCGCCCGACGGCTGGCTGGCACTGGCCGCCCGGCTCGGCGTGCCGCCGGCCGCCTGCGTGGTACTTGAGGACGCCCCCGGCGGCCTGCGCGGCGCCCGCGCCGCCGGTTGCCGGGCGATCGGCTTTGCCACCAGCCACCCGGCGGCTGAGCTCGTTGCGGCGGGGGCGGAGCGGGTGGTCGAAGGGCCGCGGGCGCTCGTGGGGGTGGCGGTCGGGGATTGGCTGGCGGAGTAGGGGGCGCTCAGGCGAGGCCGGCCTGCGCCCGCGCCTTCTCGGGAAGCTCCCGCGTGCCGTCGCGCTCTGCTTCGGCCTTTAGTGCCCCCGGCCGAGCGCTAGGGCCCCGGCAGCCGAAGCGGCGACGCCGAAGGCGATCCGGTGGTAGCGACGCAGGTCTCGTTCGAGCGCCAGTTGGCGGTCGGTGATGCCCTTGGCCTCACGCAGCGTGAAGTCGGCAGTCACGGCGGCGGTCTGGAAGTTGAGGTCGTGCTTGTGGTGCATGACCGAGTGCTCGCCGAGGATCTTCTCGATGCTCGCGAGCCGCCCGTCGGCGATGTCCTGACGGCTCTCGGCGCGGTCGAGGCGCTTTTCGATACCGGCCATGCGCATTTCAAGGCCGTCCATGCGTTGTTCCAGACGGCCGATCCGCTCGCCGAGCACTTCGACCGCGTCGAGAACGCGAACGACAAAGCCCTCGATCCGCTCAAGCTGCGCGTCGGCGCTGCCAAAGCCCACTTCGAGCGCTTGCAGCCGAGCCTCGTGATCCCCTTTTGGTTCGATGCCCATGTACGCCATTCTACCCCCGTGTGCATTCGTCATGCAAGTGCCGTTTCGAGTGCTGCGCATGTATTTTGGCATGCGTGCTCCGTGTGCGCAAGTCGCCAGTCCGGCCTTCGGGGACGTCTCCTGACCCTGCCGTAGGGTATGCTATGTACATGACGCCCCGTCTGTTGCCCCTAGCTGCCGCGTTCGCCCTCGCGCCTGCCGCCCCGCTCGCCGCGGCCGACTCCGCGCCGCTCGCCGCCTGCCGGGCCGGCGATGACAGCGCCTGCGACGCGGCTTGCGCCGCCGGCCGCGCTGAGGCCTGCTGGATCGTCGAGGACAACGCGGCGGCCTGCGCCCTCGGGCTTGCCGCCGCCTGCGAGATCACGGCGGCCGAGGGGCTGGTCGAGCGGCAGATCCTTTTTGCCGATCCCGACGCGACGGTCGAACTGGTTGCCCGCTGCCGCCGCGGCGAGGCCCCGTCGTGCGACCGACTGGCGATCGCCTGGACGCCGCAGGCCCAGTCGTGGTTCGAGGCCGGCGCCGGCGGAGGCCGCTTCTGGCACGGCCCGCCGCCGAACGCCCTATACTGGCTCGACCTGGCCGCCCGCGCCCGCGCCAAGGCCTGCGCCGGCCCCAAGCCCGACCGCTACCGCTGCCCCGACCTCGACCGCCGCACCGGCAAGGCGCGCTGAGCGGCAGACGGAGTGAAGATGGCTGTGGGGGCGGCGTTTGCGGCGCGCCGGCGGCTGGTGATGGGCGGCCAGAGTTTTCAATCTGCCGATGCCTGACCTTGCAATCAGCCGACGCGGAACCTTTCAATCAGCCGGAAGTGCC
>CAZUAB010000249.1:0-2736 GCA_964617795.1 uncultured bacterium | reverse complement strand
GGCGACTTTGAGCCCACGGATCCGCGCCCGGATATTGCGGCCATCCGCTGGACCGAAGACGCCCAACAAGTGATGGTATACCGCGGCGTCGACGGCGAGAAGATCGCCTCGGCGCCGATTGACAGCTGTGTCGGAACCCCCAAGTTGCAGACGATTCCGGCAACCGACGCGACCGGCGATGATCTGCTCCTGACCTGTGCCGAACTGCTGCGGCGGTACGATGGTGCAACCGGCGCACTGAAATGGGAGATTACCCGGGACGACGCCAAGTGGGGCGGTGGCGCGGTTGTGCAGATCGGAGGCCGCGTCATCAACGTGACGACCCGGGGCGGGGATCTGGTCGGCATGGATCTTGCCGACGGTGCGGAGATCTGGCGGCGCAGCGACATCCAGCCCAATCCCCCGAGCGCCGGAGGTTCGCCGCACTACGGGTGGCAGGTGGTCGCCTATGGCCGATGCGACGTGCCGCTGGCTTTCGCGACCGACACGGGTCGGGCGTTTGCCGTCAAGGTCGAAACGGGCGGGACCGTCTGGATGGTTGGGGATCTGTATGAGGATTTGACGGTCGAAAGTATTTGGTGGCGCAGCCTGAATCTGTCGGATTCCTTTCGGAACTGGTACGGAGCGCGGATCAGTTTGTGTGACGGTGAGGTCATAGATACCTACGCGCCGTGGCTACCGACGGAGCCTCAAATGCATTTCATGGTGGGGTTGCTCGCCGCCGACGAATCGGGTGTCGCCTGGATCTGGTACCGTTTCAACCCTGCCGAGAACCGCATCTCGATCTACCCGGCACAGAGCGCCTTCCCCTCGGCCGTGGCCTTGCGGGGCCCGGATGAGCAGTGGATGCTGGCGGTTCCTTACGACAAGGAGTTGCGCGTTTACGCCACGAAATATGGGATCCCGACGCCCGTCGAAGGGGCCTTGGCCGACTCCTGGCGACAGGTCGGCTACGACGCCGGCCGCAGCATGTACGTGCCGTAGGGCAACGGGCGCCGCCCGCGGGAGCGGTGCCGGGTTTTACAGTTTCACAGTTTTGCCGGGGCCCACACGTGCACCGTCGCGGCGAGCCGGGGGGCATATGTGCCCGTGGACGACCGCCTGCGCCGCATAACTCCGCGGTCCGTGTCCTTCTCTCGTCACCCACGCGAAAGCTGCGGCCCCCGCCACGCCGCGACCTCGGCTGCGCCTGGATGGGGCGTTGCAACGGTCCTCGCCATCACGGCGGAGCCGGCGAATAGTGAAACTGTGAAACTGTAAAACCCGGCACCAGTTGCCTTGTTGATGTGCTGCGTGGACAGGGCTAGAATTGGGGTATGCGCTGGGAGGGTCCGCCGATGAACGTGCGGGTTCGCGGCACGTCGATTGCGCTTCGCGGAGCGGCACTGGTCGCGTCTTTGCAGATGCCCGCTGGCTGTTTGTTCTTCGGGAACGAGGAGCCAGGCTGGACCGATTCGTGGCAAGAGCCGCCCGTCACGATCATCGTGGGAACCCCCGCCGTCGAACTCGTCCAGTCCGGCGACGTGACCTTGTCCCTCGAGACTGGTTCATCGAGAGTGAGAAAATGGACCTGAAAATGAGAGGACGAATCAATGGCGAAATCGCGGTTTTCAGGCGCGGAAATCGTCTCGGTTTTGAAGCAGAACGAGCTTGGGGCGACGCCGGCGGTGCTGTGCCGCCGGTACGGCATCAGCGAGCAGACGTTTTATCGCTGGCGCAAGCAGTACGGCGGGATGAGCGGTGGCGAGCTTCGGCGGCTGAAGGAGCTGGAGGCCGAGAACACGCGGTTGAGCGGATCGGTGCGGATTTGACGCTGGACAAGCAGATCCTGCAGGAGGTGCTGCAAAAAAGCTCTGAAGCCCGTCGCCAAAAGAGCGCTGGTCGAGTCGCTTCAGCACGAGCACGCGATCAGCCAGCGACGGGCGTGCGGGCTGATGGGCATGGTGAGATCAAGTGCGCGCTACCGGTCGCGGCGCGGCGACGATGCCGACCTTCGCATGCGCCTGCGCGAGTTGGCCCTGAGCCGTCCTCGCTACGGTTACAATCGACTCTGGGTGTTGCTGCGCCGAGACGGCTGGCTCGTCAATCGTAAGCGTGTCCACCGGCTGTACCGCCAGGAAGGACTGCAGATCCGCATCAAGCGGCGCAAGAAGCGCGCCTCCGAGGTTCGCGTGGTTCCAGCGACGGCCTATGCCCCGCAGGATCGGTGGAGCATCGATTTCGACCACGACCAGCTTACGAGCGGGCAGTGCATCCGGGTCTTTACGGGCGTCGATCATTTCACCCGACAGTGCGTGGTGCTCGCGGCCGGCCGGCGGCAGACCGCCCACGATGTGACAGCGGCGCTCGATCAGGCGATCGCCAAGATCGGCAAGCCGGCCTGCATCACCGTCGACAACGGGACGGCGTTTGCTTCCAATGCCTTCGACGCGTGGGCCTATGCCCGCGGGATCCAGGCCGACTTCATTCGGCCGGGCCGGCCGACCGAGAGCGCCATGATCGAAACGCTCAACGGCAAGCTGCGCGACGAATGCCTGAATCTGCCCTGGTTCGAATCTCCGGCCGAGGCACAGCACCGGCTCGACGTTTGGAGGGAGGAGTACAATAGCGTTAGACCGCACTCCAGCTTGGGCCACTTGGCCCCTTTGGAGTACGTCGCCCGGCCGGCGGCGGGTTTCGCGTGAAGGGCATGCCCTTCACGCGAAAAAGTCTCGTAATGGCCGGACCCGTTTCGAG
>CAZUAB010000248.1:0-2785 GCA_964617795.1 uncultured bacterium | reverse complement strand
AAGGGCGCGCTCTCACGCATCACCGATGAACTGCGCAACCGGCTGGCCGGACGCGGCGAGATCCCGCCCGGCGAATTGCAGATACAGGTAGGCGAACTGTTCAAGCAGACCAACATGCTTGATCGCAAATTGCGCGAGCTGCAGGGCAACGTGATGGACGTGCGCATGGTCGAACTGCGGCAGGTATTTGAAAAGCTGCAGCGAATCATCCGTAAAATTGCTCGCGACCTCGGCAAGGATGTCGAACTGACCATCCTTGGGGCCGAGACCGAGATGGACAAGCTACTGATCGAAGACCTGGCTGACCCGCTGATGCACATCGTGCGCAACGCCATTGACCACGGTCTTGAATCGGGAGACGTGCGGGCGGCAGCGGGCAAGCCACGACGCGGCCATATCGAGTTGCGCGGCTACCAAAAGGGCGATCACGTCGTCATTGAGGTACGCGACGACGGCAAAGGCATCGATACGGCACGCATCCGCGCCAAGTGTATTGAGCGCGGCCTTTTGCGCCCCGACGAAGAGGCGTCCGAAGACCGGCTGCGCATGATGATTTTCGATGCCGGTTTCAGCACGGCCGACACGGTGTCGGAAATTTCCGGGCGCGGCGTTGGCCTTGATGTGGTCAAGAACAACCTGGCGGCACTCGGCGGCATGATTGATCTCGTCTCGGAGCCCGGCGAAGGCACCACCTTTATTCTGACGCTACCGATCACGCTGGCGATCATCCAGGCGCTGTTTGTCGAAGTGGCGGGCGAAACCTACGCCGTGCCGATCAATGCCGTACTCAAGAGCCTGGCCCTCGAGCCGAGTGAGATCGAAAAGGTGGACGGGCGCGAGGTGATCCAGTTCGAGCAGCGCACGTTGCCGCTGGTCCGCCTTGAGGAGATTTTCCAGCTCCACCGCAGCGGCGATGCGCCCACCGATGTCAACGCCGTCGTCGTCGGCCTTGCCGACAAGCGCATCGGCCTGCTCGTCGATGGCCTGCGTGGGCAACAGGATGTCGTCATCAAACCGCTCGGTTCGCTGCTGCGCAAGCTACCCGGGGTAGCTGGCGCCACCGATCTCGGCGACAGCCGTACGGTCTTGGTCCTCGACGTCGCCTCAATCATCGAAGAAGCCACCCGTACGGGGTCCATCCGTGGTTGAAGCAACCTTCACCGATAGCCCCGAGGCCTTCTATGGCCTCGACCGCAACCCCTTCCGCAAGGCGCCCGACCCCGAGCACCTGCATCTGTCAGCCGGCGTCGAAGAGGCGCTGGCGCGCCTCGAATATGCGGCGAGCGAGCGCGAAATCGCGGTTCTGACAGGCGGCATCGGCGTCGGCAAAACGACGCTGACGCGTCGCCTTGTCGATCGGCTGGGCGACGAGGTGCAGATCGTCTGGATCATGAACCCGCGCCTGACCCCCAACCAGTTTTTGCGCCAAATGGCCATGCGGCTGGAGATCGAGCCCCTGCCGCGCGACCGTGTGACCTTGCTTGACGCCATCCACGAGGCCGTCGTCGATGCCTGGGCCGCTGGTCGGCCGGTGGTGCTGCTCGTCGATGAGGCGCAGATGCTGCCCTTTCCCGAAACCTTCGAGGAACTGCGCTTGCTGACCAACGTGCAAGGGGACGGTGAGAACCTGATGGCGGTGCTGCTGGTCGGGCAGCCGGAGCTCGAAGAGCGGCTTGCCCACCCACGCATGGCGCCGCTTTCACAGCGGATCGGTGTGCGCTTTCATTTGGGCCCGCTAGGCGACGACGAGGTCGCCGCCTACCTCAAAACACGGGCGGCCTCCGCCGGGCGCCCGACACCCTTGTTTGACGACGAAGCCACGGCCCTTTTGGCAACCGCTTCACACGGCATCCCGCGCGTGCTCAACAACCTCTGCGGCCAAGCTCTCCTCGCGGGCTTCATCGCCGGACGTGACCCCATCGACCGTGTAACGATCGAATCGGTCATCGACGACTTGGGTCTGGGAGGCTGAGCGTGGACTTTAAAGAACTGCGCCGCCGGATGCGCAAAGGTGAACCGACGGCCGCGACGAACCGCGCGGCGCCGACCACTGACGAGCAGCCGCGCCTACCCGAGAAGCAGGAACGGCTACCTGCCACGGTCGCGGCAGCATCCCCAGCCGCGCAGGCGCCGGCCGCCGACACCGCGGCCCCGACGGTCGAAAACGCGGCTGTTCGGCGCCGTGAGATCCTACGTTTCCGTCTGCACGACGAGCGTTTTGCGATTGACCTCGACCGCGTCGAGGAGATCATCAAACCGCGCCACTTTACGAACGTGCCACGGGCACCGGAGTGGATCTTGGGAATTCTCAGCCTGCGCGGTACGATGATACCGGTGATTGATCTCGCAAGCCGCCTTGGTTTCCGTGCCCGTGAATCGGCCGGACAACGTATCATCGTCGTCCGCGACGGAGAGGATCTGTGCGGTTTGTTGGTTGACGAGGTACGCGACGTCGAACGGATCGCCGATCAGGATGTCGAGTCCGTGCCGGCGGGACTGACGGGGTCAACTGGGCGCTTCCTGTCGGGGCTGGTGCGTCAGGCCGACGACGAGGACGGCGAGGAAGGCTCGGATCTTCTGGCCATCGTTGATTTGGCGGAGATTCTCATTTGGGAGGATCGCGTATGACACCAGGAAACGAGCGGCAGGTCGCGATTTTTCAGGTTGGCGAAGAAAAATTCGCGCTCGATATCATGCAGATCGGCCTGATCGAACGCTGGCAAAAACCCCGGGAAGTCAAGGAACTCACTCTCGAACAACAAAACCTCCAAGCGCGAGCCGATAT
>CAZUAB010000247.1:0-2791 GCA_964617795.1 uncultured bacterium | reverse complement strand
AGTTGGTTACAGATTACTCCCATTCCAACTGGTAGCGTTTGCTTGGGGCAAGCCCGACCCACAGCAGGTTCTCCTTGAGGATCTTGAAGTACCACTCGGCGAGGCCGTTGCCCTCGGGTGCCCGCACAAAGGCGGGCGAGCTTTCGATGCCGAGAAAATGGATTTCGCGCTGGAAGTCCCGGGCCATGTACTGGGAGCCGTGGTCGTGACGCAGCTTGAGACCCCGGGCACAGTCCTGGCCAAGGTCGCCGTAATGTGCGACGACGCCTTGCCTTACCGGCTCAAGGGAGCGGTGCCGGGTTTTACAGTTTCACAGTTTTCCCAGCGCCCACACGTGCACCGTCGCGGCGAGCCGGGGGGCATATGTGCCCGTGGACGACCGCCTGCGCCGCGTAACTCCGCGGTCCGTGTCCTTCCCTCGTCACCTACGCGAAAGCTGCCGCCCCCGCCACGCCGCGACCTCGGCTGCGCCTGGATGGGGCGTTGCAGCGGTCCTCGCCATCACGGCGGAGCCGACGAATAGTGAAACTGTAAAACCCGGCACTAGTTGCCGGCACCCCCACTCAGGCGCCTCGCAGGCCGAGAATCTGGCGGGCCTCGGCTGGCGAGGCGATGTCGCGGCCGACCTCGCGGGCGGTCTTGACGAGCGCTTCGATGAGCTGGCCGTTGCTGCCGGCGCGGCTGCCGTCCGGCAGGTAGAAGGTATCTTCGAGGCCGGTGCGCAGGTTGCCGCCGAGTTCGGCGGCCTTGCGGTGCGCGGCCCAGACCTCTTCGCGGCCGATGGCGATGACCTGCCAGGTGGCGCCCTCGGGCAGTTCTTCGGCGAGCAGCGGAATCCAGGCTGGCTTGCAAGGCATCCCACTCTGAACGCCCATGATGAAGGAGTAGTCGAGGTGACCCTTGGTCATGCCGGCCTGCTGAAACAAGTCTACGCTACGTACGATACCGGTGTCGAAGCACTCGAACTCGGGCAGGACGCCGTTGGCGTACATAATGTTGAGGAAGCGCTCGATCTTATCCACCGAGTTGTCGAAAATAATCGGTGGCCAAGCCCACGTACCGGCCGAGGTGACGCGCAGGTAGTTGAGCGAACCCGCATTGAGGGCGGCCATTTCGGGCTTGACCCGCTCAAGGCCAGCAACCGGCCCGCTGATGTCGTCACCGACAATACCCGTCGTCAGATTGAGGATGACCCCTGGGCAGGCCTCGCGGATGGCGTCGCAGACGGCGGCGGCATCATCGGGATCCCACGAGGGGAGGTGGCCCAGCCCCGCCGCCTGATTGCGGACGTGGATATGCATCACCGAGGCACCGGCATCGAAGGCTTCGCGTGCACTGGCGGCCATCTGGGCTGGCGTCACGGGCACGGGGAATTTCTCGGGATTGGTGAGCACACCGGTGAGTGCGCAACTGTCGACGGCTTTATCGGTCATGGACGGCCTCCGGCTGGAAGTGAGTGTTCGCTCACTTGTTTCTACCATGGCCAACCGGGCGCTGTCCAACCCGTCCGTGTACGATGACGCTATGGACGCCGTTCCACCCGCTGCCGACGTCGAGCGTATTCTTTTGCTGCATCGAGCTGGCCTGCACCGTGGCCTGCCGTCCGGAATAACGCACCAAGCCGAGGTGCGCAGCTCGTTTTGCGGCGATCGCCTGGAATTGGGGCTTACGGTTGAAGGCGGGCGAATTGCCGCGGCTGGCTTCGACGGTGAACTCTGCTCGGTTGCCTCGGCCACGGCCTCGCTGCTTTGCGGCGACCTTATCGGCAGTACACTGGCGGACGCGCGCCGCCGGCGCGAAGATTATGCGGTACAGCTTCTCGGTGTGCCGCTGATTCGGGCGCGCGTGCCTTGCGCCGTATTGCCGATCAAGGCGCTGTGGCTTGCGCTCGCCGATGAGCCGGCGTGATGGACGAGCGCTGGTTGAACATCGCCGCTGCGGACGCGGTTTGTGAGGATGAGATGCTGCCGATTGTCGTGGCCGGCATGCCGCTTGTGTTGGTGCGCCGTGGCGCCAAGGTCATGGCCTTTGCCGACACCTGCCCGCACCTTGAGTTTCCACTCTCATCCGGCGGCGTCGACGGCGGTGAAATTGTTTGCTCTTGGCACGGTGCGGCATTCGACATTGAGACAGGCGCCGTGCACTGTGGACCCGCCCAGCACGGGCTTCGCAGATTCCCTGTTCGGCTCGTCGACGGGCGTGTTGAGGTGAACCTGGCTGATTGCTGAGGTGAGGTTCAGCCGTCAATCCACTTGCACGGGGCGGTATAATATGATCGCCTGTCCGTGGCTTCGCCATGCGGAGTCGGCGGGGGTGCGCCGCTCGAGGAGCGGTGCTGGGGATTGCGGACTGAAGGGATCGGCCAAATGACCGCGACGACAGCCACGACACGCCGCCACCCGTTTCTCATGCTCGTTGTTGCGTGGGTCTTGACGGCCGTTGGTTGTTTGCCGGCAGCCGAGCCGGGCGACGCCGCCCGGGTACGCTTGGTCGTGGGCGCGCTTGCCGATCCCGCTGCTGCTGGCTTCCTGCCGGCCGCTGGCGCGGGGTTTGCGGAGCGGAGTATCGTCGCGGTGCGAGTTCGAGTCTCAGGTGAGGGCTTGGACACCGTGGTACACGACGTCCCGGTCTCCGGGGAGTTGGAAATCGAAGTACAAACGGGCCCGAGGCGCCGCTTCGAGGTCGAGGCGCTTGGCGCCGAGGCCGGTACCGGCGGCGCCCGCGTTTGGGGCGGTGTAACGGTCGCCGACATCGGTTCCGGACTGGTCGATGTTCGCGTTCTGCTTTCGCC
>CAZUAB010000246.1:0-2792 GCA_964617795.1 uncultured bacterium | reverse complement strand
TCTAGGAGTTTATTTTCCCTTGACCACGGTGTCTCAGCTATATTGGCAGAGAGGGAGTGTCGACTACGCGCGTCCAGCGTGAAATGCAAAAGGGTGGATCGTGACCAGAGCACTATTCGAAATCGACCCCGACGGGCGCGGCAGTTTCGTCTATCCGCGCGAGATGTACGAACGCATCGTCCAGCCCTTTCACGAACTACTCGACCAACGCGACGGCGGGAGGATCGCCGAAACCGTCTACGTGCGGGAGTTGAAGAATCTGCTGGAGCTGGAGCCGGACTTCATTGACGGCTACGCTCACGTCGCCAACACGCTTTGGGACAAGGGCAAGACCAAGGGCGCGCTTGATATGTACTTGCAGGGCGTCGCCGTCGGCGAGCGTGTGATCCCACCCGGGTTCGCCGGGATGATCGAATGGGTCGACCGCGACAACCGGCCGTTTCTGCGCGCGTTACACGGCGCAGCTCTCTCTTACCTGCGCCTGCGCCGTTACAAGGACGCGGCGGCCACCATGGAACGAATCCTCAAGTACAACCCCAACGACAACCAGGGGATTCGCTACTTGCTCGGCACCGTCTACCTGCGGGCGGGCCAGATCGAGCAGGCGCAGGCGGCGCTGGAAGCCGAGAAGCATTCTTTTCCGCCGTGCGCTTACGACTTGGCGTTTGTCTACCTGCAGAAGCGCGCCTGGGTCAAAGCCGCCACCGCGCTGCGGCTGGGGTTCTGCACTAATCCTTACATTGCCGAGATGCTCTGCGGCGTAACGTTTCCGCAGTTCCGCGCCATGTGGCATTCGAGCAACCACGCAATGCCCGAGACTGCCCAGGAGTATGTCGGCGCCAGCCGAGACCTCTGGGACCGCCACCCCGATTTCCTCGCTTTCATGTCCTGGCTGTTCAACCATTCGCGGATTCTGGCCGAGCGCGCCCAGGTGCAAGGCCCCCTCGAAGCGATGTTGTCGGCAGAAAGCGGCGACAAGCGTGTCGCACTCAGCCGAGCCTCCGATGCCGCACTGGAAGCCATCGACGACACGCTGTCGAACGATATCATCGTCAAGCTACGCGGCCGCGACGGCCGCGACATCTACCCGTGGCAGTACTTGCCGCCCGGGTACCGGTGAGAGGATTAAACTCGATGATCGAAACTGGACCAACCCGATGCCATTGACTCCCGACCAAATCAAGTCCGCGCTGACCATGCTCGGCGAGGAAGCTCAGGCCAAAGGCACCCGCATTCGCCTTCTGATCGTTGGCGGCGCCGCGATGGCACTCTGCTTTGGCAATCGCGACAGCACAAAGGACGTCGATGCCATGTTCTTGGAGCCCGCCGATGCTGTTCTGGTTCGGCGACTGGCACTGAGCGTTGCGCGAAAGTTGAGCCTCCCGGACGACTGGTTGAACGATGCCGTCAAGGGGTATCTGCGGCCACCCGTTCGCGAAACGGTCGTCTTCGAAGTCGCGGGGCTTGTGGCCGTGGTGCCGGCGCTTGAGCAATTGGCCGCATTGAAACTGTCGGCGTGGCGCGACGATGTGGATATCGCCGATGCCGAAACGATCCTACGCGCCATGAAGCAAGGTGGAACGACCCAAGCGGATGCCTGGGCGGCAATCGAACCCTATCTTTCGCCCGGTATGGAACTCAAGGCTAAATACGCCTACAATGAGCTATGGAGCAGTTTGTGAAACCGATCTTACAAAAGATGGCCGAGGCGCTACTTGAGCGCCAGGCGCTTGAGCTGCGCGAGCTAGTCCATGACTGGTGGCGCCAGTCCGAGGATCCCATGGCGTGGGCCGAGCCGGTGAGCGCAGACCACAACGTCCGCGTCGCTGCTGCGGCGTTGGCCGAACTGTTGGCGATGCAGGCCGGTGTCGCGCCGCCAGCGTGGACAGCCAGGGTCGGTGCACTGCCCCAACCGTTCTATGCCTTGGCTGCCGCATCGCGCTTGCGTAGCGTACGCGAGCTTTGCGACCGGGAGTCGCCTGCACCGTTACAGAAGCGCGGCATTCTGGCGCCGGCGGGATTTTTGCAGGTGGTCTGAGGAGGACCCGAAACGGTCCTCTGTTAACCGCGTCTCCGCCGCAGGTCTCCCTGTCAACAACCCGAGAACCACGTCTCCATTCCGCGTAGGGCGATTTCCGGGGAGCCAATTTTGGTCCTAGACCAACCAAGCCCGCGAGTGTTTAACTCGCGGGCTTTTTTTATCCAACGATTTCAATGCCTAAGAACGCCGGCGGTGCGGCTCGCGGCACATCGCCCGCGGTTGCATCCGAGTTGGTGGTGACCGCACATCCGAGGTCGAAATAGTCGCAAACTGGGTGGTTTTTCGGTCTCCCGGAGACCCATCCGGGGGAGACTTTGAGTCTCCAATTTATGGCTGGAGACTGTCACAGGGGAATCTTGGGCTTATCTAGATTTCTTTAGATCATCTTCGGGAAAGAGGCGATGGCCTTCAACGACGGTGAGGATTTGAACGTGCCGTTTGTGAACCCGGTACACGATCCGATAATTCCCCTCGAACACCTCGCGGATGTCGGGGTTGCCTATCTCGGGAACCATACGCCCCCGCTCCGGAAACGTTTCAAGTTTCTCGGCGCGATCGGTGATTTTGTCGATCATCCGTGCCGCGGCGACCGGATTGTCGAGCGCGATGTACGCTTGAACCTCCGCGAGCCGCTCGAATGCTTGCTCGGTCCAGCGGACCTTCACGGTTGCGTGCGTCGCTCCGCCAGCCGGCCCTTGGGGCTTGCCCCAAGCAAACGCTACCAGTTGGAATGGGAGTAATCTGTAACCAA
>CAZUAB010000245.1:0-2795 GCA_964617795.1 uncultured bacterium | reverse complement strand
GGTTTCCGGTCGGAAAAGCCGGCGGCCCACGAAGTCAGCCTGTCGGGCGAACGCCACGGGTTTGTGCCGCAAGCCAACTTCTACGGCCTCGGCGACGCGTGACAGACGGCCCGGCCCGCCTGCGGTCGCTGTATGCGCAACCTGCCGGAGTCGCGCGTCTGGCGCGTCTGATGGCCATTTTGCGCGGCCCGGGCGGCTGCCCTTGGGACCACAAACAGACGCATGCCTCACTCGGCCGCTATCTGATTGAGGAATCGGCCGAGCTGATTGACGCGATTGATGGCGGCGACGACCAAGCTATTGCCGAAGAACTCGGCGACGTATTGCTGCAGGTTGTCTTTCACGCGCAGATTGCGGCGGAAGGCGGCCGCTTCGACCTCGACGACGTGGCCGAGCGCGAAGTCGCCAAGATGGTTGAGCGCCATCCTCACGTGTTTGGCGAAGAAACCGCCGCGTCGGCGGAGGACGTGCTGGGCGCCTGGGAAAAACGCAAGCGAGCCGCCAAGCCGCGGCGCGGCATCGGCGACGGCGTGCCCCGTGCGATGCCTGCTCTCACCCGCGCGCAGACGATCTCCGCGCGTGCGGCCGGTCTTGGTTTCGACTGGCACGACGTGGCCGAATTGCTTCCCAAGTTGACCGAAGAGCTCGCGGAGCTGCAGGTGCACCTGGATACCCCAGGCGACCGCGATGGTCTTGAAGACGAACTGGGCGATGTGCTGTTTGTGCTCGTCAACTTGGCGCGCCGGCTTGACCTCGACGCTGAAGCGGCACTTCGCCGCGCAACCGATAAGTTCGCCGCCCGCTTCGACGCCATGACCCAGCCGGAAAGCCCCCGTTCGACTAGCCCCGAGGTGGCTGCGGCCTGGGATCAGGCCTGGCAAGACGCCAAGTCGCGGGCGGGCTGAGCGGGCTCGCTGCCGCTCAAACCGGGATCACGACGCCCTCGTGGCGCAGGATTGCCCGTTTGGTGGCCGTCCCTCCGAGCCCACTGTAGCCGCCGATTCCGCCTGCCGCCACGACGCGGTGGCAAGGGACCAACAACGAAAACGGATTGCGGCCGCACGCGCCGGCAACCGCACGCGCCGCTCCGGGGCGACCGATCCAGCGCGCCAAGTCGCCATATGTACGGACTTCGCCACGCGGGATGGCGAGCATGGCCTTCCGGACCGCCGCGTTCCAATCGCCCCGTGGCGCCGCCAGTGGTGGCAACGCCGCCAAGCCTCCATCCCTCCAGGCGACCAGCCATTCCTGCAGGGGCGCGATCCACGCGGCGCTGCCGTGCCCGGAGACCGCAGCCGGCGTAAGCCGCCAGTCCAGTGCCGTCAACTCAGCTTCGTCGCCGCGCGCGTACAGATACAGCCCCGGCAGGACAGGTAGGATCTGCTCGACCATCAGGTGCTCATGCGCCGCTGGCGTCGCGCCGCGACCTCTCGCAGGCGCCCCATCTCGGGATGTCCCAGGGCCAGGCAGGCCAGGCCATAGATGGCCACGCCGCCCCCGGCCAGCAGCAGCAATTGTAACCACGGCGCCATGCCGCCGGCCAGAGCACGCAAGCCAAACACCGTGGCGGTCATCCCCAAGGTGGCCGCTGCTGTGCGAATAAGCGATGCCGTCATCCCACGGGGGCGCTGACCGCGGGCAAACAAAATGCCACTCAACCAAAGCACCTGAACGGCGCTGCCGGCGGCGGTTGCCAATGCCAGCCCGAGCACGTCGTACTCGAACAAAAGGTAACTGAGCGCTGCCTGCACGAGCAACGCGGCCAGCCCGGCGAACACGGGCGTTTTCATATCACGGTCGGCGTAAAGTGCAGGCATCAGCACACGCGACAACGCGGCTGGCACAAGGGCCGCAGCATAACCGGCCAGCGCCGCTGCCGTGCGAGCCGATGCCGCAGCGTCAAAAGCGCCATGTTGAAAAACGACGGTGACGAGCGGATCGGCGACCAGCCACAGACCAACCGTGGCCGGCAGCACAAGGAACATCACCCAGCCGAGAGCGTCGCCCAGCGGCTCCGCCAGCGCCAGCCCTTCGGAACGGGCCCGAGAAAAGAGCGGCAGCGCGACGGTGCCGACCGCCGTACCAAGCATGCTAAGCGGAAATTGGACGAGCCGATCGGCATAGCTGAGCGCCGATACGCCGCCCACCGGCAGAAAACTGGCGAACTGCGTACCTACGGCGACCTGCAACTGATAGACGGCCAATCCGGCGACAGCCGGCAACAGCAGGCGGGCGGCCTCGCCGATGCCGGGGGCATGCACATCCAATGAGCCGCGGGTTCCTACCCCCGCCCGATGCAAGTCGCGCGAGATCATGGCCCACCACAGTCCCATGCCGATGACGCTTGCCACGGCAAGCATCGTTGTCGCCGGCCAACCCGGTGGTACCCACCACCACACAGACAGCGCCCCGGCGATAAACACCAAGTTGAGCACCCCCGGTCCGACCGCAGCCTTAAAAAAACGACCCAGCACGGCCAATAGCCCCATTCCCAATCCCATAAGACCGACGAACCAGACGTATGGAACGAGCAACCGGAGTAGCAGCACGGCCTCGGTGTGCGCCGCACCTCCCGGGGTGAATCCGGCAGCGAACAGCGGTACGATCCAGGGTGCCGCGACAAACAGCAGCAGCCCGACAAGCCCTAGCACAAGGCGCGTCAGGCCGAATACGGCCCGCTCGTAACGCCGACGCGCCTCTTCGTCGGCCAGCAGGCCGGCGTAGACGGGCTGGACAGCCACCGTCACGCCCCCTTCGGCAAGCAGGCGCCGCAGCGTATTGGGGATTCGATATGC
>CAZUAB010000244.1:0-2800 GCA_964617795.1 uncultured bacterium | reverse complement strand
CCCGTGAATTGGCCGCAGCCACAGGCGGCGAACTGTCCCCACCGGCAACCGCCGCGCTGCCCGAGGATTTCGGGGCATTGGACCTGTCGATCGAAGATGCCGATTGTCCGTTCTATCTTGGCGTACTCATCGAATTGTCGGCGCCGCTGATCGGGCCTGCTGCCCAAGCAACGGTGCAGATCATTGAGCGCGCAGGTATGCGTAGTATCCATCCGGTCGTTGATGTGACCAACGAGGTGATGCTCGAACTCGGCCAGCCGTTGCATGCCTTCGACGCCGACCGCATCGAAGGTCCGGTCGCCGTACGGGCGGCCCAGGCCGGCGAGGTTTTCGAAGCGCTTGACGGTGTCGTGCGGACGCTGGTTGGCGGTGAGTTGGTTATTGCCGATCGGATCGGCGTGCTTGCGCTGGCTGGCGTCATTGGTGGCGCTCGTGCCGAAGTTGGTCCGCAGACGCAGCGCATCCTGTTGGAGAGTGCGCATTTTCGGCCAGCCCGAGTGATGCGCGGCCGCCGGCCCCATCGCTTGTCCACCGAGGCCAGCATGCGCTTCGAGCGCGGGGTGGATCCGCAGGGCTGTGTGCGTGCCGCGGCGCGTTTCCTCGATCTTTTGGCGCCTTTGGTCGGCGACGGCATGCGTATTGCGGCGGTGCGTCGTGCCGGACGCACGCCCGGACGACGGGATGTGCGCTGGGATGCCGACCGTGCTGCCCGGCTGCTCGGTGCCTTGCCGACCCTCAAGGAGGTCGACCGACTGCTGACCGACCTTGGTTTTGCGGCCCTAGACGGTGACGGCGAACGGCGCATCGTTCCGTCTTGGCGGTTTGATATCGAGGCGTCCGTCGATCTGGTTGAGGAAGTTGCGCGGGCGTGGGGCTTCGAACGATTTGCGCCGACCCTACCCTCGGCGCCGCTGGTTGCGCTGCGCGGGCGGTCTCGTGCGGGGCTGCGTAGCCGGCTTGTCGATGCGTTGGTTGGCCGCGGATTTCAACAGGGCATCCATTTGGCTTTTGCGCCAGCCGCCGAAGGGCGCGTGCGTCTGGCCAACCCGCTGGGCGAGCAGACCGGCGCGCTGCGCGACGATCTACTCACCGGCATGCTTGCCGCACTGGCACACAATCATCGCCACCAAGAGACCGAGGTACGCTTGGTGGAAACCGGCGTGGTCTTTCGTCCCGACGGCGCCGCCGTGGACGAGCGATGGCGGATCGGTCTCGTTTGGAGTGGGCAGGTCGACCCGCGTGCCTGGCGTGACCGGCGCCCGGTCGAACTGTGGGACCTCAAAGGTATCGTCGAATCGCTGGTCGGGCTGGTTGCACCGGCGGCCGTGCTCGAGGCGCACTCCGGCGATTTGCGTGATCCGCGTTGGCACCCGGTTCGCATTGCCGACCTGCACCTTGCTGGACGCCCCTTGGGATTCGTGGCCGAAGTCGATCCCGATTGGGCGGCGGCGCATGACCTCGTAGGGCCGATTGCCGTAGCCGAACTAGATGTTGACGTGTTCGTTGCGGCGTCGGCCCAGGCCGCACCGCAGGCGCAGGCCCTGCCGCGCTTTCCTGCCAGCCAGCGCGATTTGGCGTTTCTGCTGCCCCGCGCCGTACCGGCAGCCGAACTGCTGCGGATCGTACGCGCGGCCGCTACGGGCCCACTCGTCGACGTGCACGTTTTTGATGTCTATGAGGGCAAGGGTGTGGCACCAAGCGAGCGATCGCTGGCTGTCCGTCTGACATGGCGCGATGCCGCGGCGCCCGTTGCCCACGAGGCACAGGAGGCCGATGTGCAGGCCGCTGTTGCCGCTGCGGCCGAGCGGCTTGGCGCGCGCCTGCGCGGCTGAGTGCAGGCCTCGGGCGGTTGGCATTCGCCGCTCGTACCCACGCCCTGCTAGACTGTCGGCATGCTGAGCTTCCGCCCCCGCACGTATGTGATTGGCCTCGCCCTTGTGGCGATGCTGGCCGCTTGCAGTACGACCGAAAAACGCAAAGACAGCTTGGCGCCAGCCGTCGACCGCTACAACGAAATGATCCGCTGGAAGCGCCCCGAGCTGGCGATGCCGTACGTGGACCCCAGCGTACTGACGACGTGGCGAGATTGGTCGGAGTCCTACGGTGAGGACATCGAACTGCAAGAATGGCGTGTCCGCCAGATCACTTGGGTGTCGCCCGTGACGGCGACGGTTGAGGTTGAGCGCAAAGGGTTTCCGGTTCGGCGGCTGATTCAGGAGACGTGGCGCATCGAGCAGACGTGGTCCGACGTCGGCGAGGGAACCTGGAAGTTGCGCGAGGGCTTCTGAACACGATGCGAGTGCTTCTGCTTGTGTTGGCGGCGTTCGTTTTGGTCGCCCCGAAGGCTGCACCGGCTGGGCAGGGTGAGGACTACCGGGCCCTTGCCGCCGCGCTCGACGCGTGGCGCCCCGAGCGGGCGAAGCCGATTTTTGAAGCGATGCGGCGCCGTGATGCCGCCGATCCGTTGACGCTATTGGCGGCGGCGCGGCTACGCTTCGAAACCGGGGACTACGCGGGCGCCGAGGCTGCCTGGGGCGAACTGACCGCCTTGGCCGGGGATTTGCCCGCCTACGCCGACTTGGGTGGTTTGATCGTACGTACCCGTGCGGCCACGGCCGGCATGGAGGCTCAGCGCTCCGCGCGTTTCGAGGTCTGGACGGCCGAAGGCCCCGACCGCATGCTGGCGCCGTTCGTACTCGAGACGATGGAGCGGGCGCTCGATGCCTTGATCGCCGATTTGGGGATCGTGGTCCCGGCCGAGGTGTTGCCGCTAAGGATCGAGATCTATCCCGATGTGACC
>CAZUAB010000243.1:0-2801 GCA_964617795.1 uncultured bacterium | reverse complement strand
GCATGATGGCCGACGAACTGGGACTTGACCGGGCGCTGGCTCGTCGCTGCGGCTTCTTGCACGATATCGGCAAGGCTGTCGATCAGGAATTCGAAGGCAGCCACGCGCAGATCGGCGCCGACCTGTGCCGCAAGTATGGGGAATCCGATGCCGTCGTTCGTGCCGTCGCTGAGCACCATGACGACTCACCGAGCACCATCTACGGCATTCTCGTGCAGGCAGCAGACGCCCTGTCGGCAGCCCGCCCCGGCGCTCGCCGCGAGATGCTGGCCAGCTACGTCAAACGCCTCGAAGAGCTTGAGGACATCGCCCGCCGCCATACCTCGGTGCAGCGCGCCTACGCGATTCAGGCCGGCCGCGAGCTGCGGGTCGTTCTGGATGCCGAACAGACCAGCGACGACGGCGCCTTCATGCTTGCTCGCGAGATTGCGGCCGAGATCGAGGCCGAAATGACCTATCCCGGCCAGATCAAGGTTACGGTGCTCCGCGAGACGCGGGCCACGGCGTTCGCGAAGTAGCTGCGGATGAGCGACGCGCCGCCGACCGTCGATCTCTTTGCTGCGCTCGCGCCGACTGCGGCCGAGCGCGGCGAAGTCGACCGTCAACTTGCGCTGATCAAGCGTGGGGCGGTCGACCTGATCCCCGAGGACGTCTTCCGGGTGCGACTGCTCGAAGCTCTGCGCGCCGGACGGCCGCTCCGGGTCAAGGCTGGCTTCGACCCAACGGCGCCCGATCTACACCTGGGCCATGCGGTGCTGGTCACCAAGCTGCGGCACTTTCAACAGCTTGGGCACCAGGTGATCTTTTTGATTGGCGACTTTACGGCGCGCATCGGAGATCCGACCGGGCGCAACGAGACGCGACCACCGCTTGACGAGGAGCAGATCCGCACCAACGCCGACACGTACGCCGATCAGGTCTTCCGGATTCTCGACCGTGAGCGTACCGAGGTCCGCTACAATAGCGAGTGGATGTCTTCGATGGCGCCGGCCGAATGGATCCGCTTGGCGTCGGTGCTGACCGTGGCGCGGATGCTTGAGCGGGAGGATTTTGCCAAACGCTACGCCGACGGCGTAGCGATCCGTCTGCACGAACTGATGTACCCGCTCGTGCAGGGCTATGACTCCGTGGCGCTCAAGGCCGACATCGAGCTAGGCGGAACCGACCAGACCTTCAACCTGCTGGTTGGACGCGACCTGCAGCGCGCCCACGGCATGCCCGAACAGGCTGTGCTGACGGTGCCCTTGCTCGAGGGCTTGGACGGCGAGCGCAAAATGTCGAAGTCGTTCGGCAATGCCGTCGGCATTCTTGATGCCCCGGGCGATCAATTCGGTAAGTTGATGTCGATCAGCGATACCTTGATGTGGCGCTACTACGAGTTGCTCAGCGACGCCGATCCCAGCCTGGTTCGGGCCGAGGTCGAAGCGGGAACCCTGCACCCGATGGAGGCCAAAAAGCGCCTGGCCGGTGAGTTGGTGACGCGGTTCCACGGGGCCGAAGCTGCCGCCGCCGCACGGAGCGGTTTCGAGCAGGTGTTTGCTGACCGGCAGGCGCCCGACGACATGCCCGAGGTGCGCCGCAGCCTCGCCGAGGGCGCAGTCTGGCTGCCGCGCCTGCTGGCGGATGAAGGGATTGTCGCCTCGGTTGCCGAAGGCCGCCGGCTGCTGCAACAAGGCGGTATCCGTATTGACGACAACCGCCTTGATGAGCCGGGGGAAATCCAAGCGCCAGGGTGCTACGTGATCAAGGCCGGAAAACGCCGCTTCCTGCGGCTTTTTGTCGAGTCCTGACCATGCGCTGGGGTGGACTTGTTGGCGCCGGTTTGCTGCTGGTTTTGACGACCGCTCCGGCCTTGGCCGCCGAGGCTTGGCGATACCTGATGCCCGATGGCAGCGTCGGCATGACCGACGACTACGGAAAGATTCCCGCCGGGGCAGGCTCGATTCAACGCGTCGAGCTGCCCGATGCCGCACCCGCCGCTGAATCGGAATGGGGCGGGCGGCTGCGTCGCTGGCTCGACGAGCGCGCCGCTGCCGGGCGTGCCGCTGCGCCACAAGCCACCGATCCTGCGGCGACAGCCTCGGGCGGCGAGCGTGAAAAGTTGCTCAAGCAGGCGAATGACGCGGCAACAGCGGCGGCATCTGCCCGTGAAGCGTGGCGCAACGGTTCGCCTCCGAGAACTGGCGGCGCCGGGCCGGCCGTCGACGCCGGTGCGCCCGCTGCCGACGGCCTGTCCGCCACGCCGCGCCTTGCGCCAGCCGCGCGATCGGCGCCGCGTACCAAAGAATTGCTGGTCCTGGCGCTAACCGCCACGATGACCTCAGGCCTGCTGTGGCGGTCCCTCGTGGCCCTTGTGTTGGCGGCGACGGCGCTCGCGGTCTGGAAGCTGGCGGCACTCAGCGACGGCAAACGCCGCTGGGCCTGGCGCATCGGTGCCATCACCGCGCTGGCCCTTTGGCTCGCCTTGGCGCTGCCGCCTGCCGCCCGCGCCTGGCAAGTCGACTTTGCGGAACTCATCGACGCCTGGCAGGCTCCCCACACAAACCGCTGAGACCCCAGCGATCGGGCGTTTAGTTCACTGTTTGCGGGCCGCTGCCACTCGTCGGTCCTCCGGGCGCCCGGTCGGCGATCTCTCCGTAGGAGTCTTCGTAGCGCTTGAGGTTCTGTTGCAGCGCGGCGACGAGACGCTTGAAATGCCCCGGCGACACGGCCACCCGCGCACGGACCTCGGCCTGCGGCAAGCCGGGCTGGGCAAAGCAAAAGTCGATCAGGAAGTCATCGGGGCTATGGTTGACCACCAC
>CAZUAB010000242.1:0-2831 GCA_964617795.1 uncultured bacterium | reverse complement strand
GGCATATCCACGATGACGCGCTACTACGTACACCCCATCGTGGCCTGGTTCGACGAGCCGCCCGATCTGCGGCCCAACCCGGACGAGGTCGACGATACCTTCTTTGCTGATTTGGCGACGCTGCTTGATCCGCTGCGCTATGATGGGCGCCCGGTCGAAGCCGGTGACTGGCGAGGCGTCGTTCATTATTTTCACTACCCGGAGACTGCGGGGCGCCCCCGCGTGATCTGGGGTGCGACGGGACGCCTGCTGTCGGATCTATTTCGCCGTACCTTTGACTGGCATCCACCCGGCCCTTGGTCGCACCTTCCCGGCGCCAGTTGATGCTGGAAATTGGACATAGAAGATCCATGATCGAATTGTTCTTTGCGCTTGCGCAAGGAATGGCCGCTCGGGAGGGTGTACGCTGAAGCCATCGAGTACACACACCCACAGGAGGGCTCCGATGTCAGACCTCGTGATTGATGTTCGAACGATTCCCCCGCGCGAGCGGCACCCACGTATTTTCAGCGCATTTGACGCGCTTGCGGTCGGGCAGGCCATTGAGTTGCGCAACGACCACGACCCCCGCCCGCTGATGTACCAGTTCGCCCACGAACGTCCGGACCTGTATACTTGGGATCCCATTGAGGAGGGCCCCGATGTCTGGCGAATCCGTATCGCCCGCAAAGGCTGATCTCGACCGCGACGCGGCCCACGCGCGGCAGCTCGTCTGGGCGGCCCTCGGCGAGGTTCCAGATCCCGAACTCGGCATCAGTATTGTCGATCTTGGGCTGGTTTACGCGGTCGTTGTCGAGGACGGGGTCGTGCACGTCGCCATGACCCGTACGACCCCGGCCTGCCCGCTCGGCGAGCCGATGCAGCGTGACTCTGAGGCGGCGATCCGTGCCGTCCTCCCCGACCACGCCATTGATTTGCGGATTGTCTGGGAGCCACGCTGGACCGCCGATATGATCACACAAAAAGGGCGCATAGGGCTGGGACTCGAGGCCGGTTCATGATGCCCTGGCGCCTGCCGCCACTGGCGGCGGCGGGCTTGTTGTTGGTCATCGGCGTATTCGGTGGTCTGGGCCGCATGGGTATGGCGTGGCCCACGTGGTGGTCGACGCAGCCGATCGCCGTCCACGGCCCGCTGATGATCGTCGGTTTTCTCGGCACACTGATTGGTGTCGAGCGTGCCGTCGCGCACGGGGCCGCGTGGTCTTGGACGATGCCGCTGAGCGCGGCAGCAGCCGGGATTGCTTCACTCGTCGCACCCGCTTTGTTCCCGCCGCTGGCCTTCGCGGCGGGCCTTCTGTTGGTTGCCGTGTATATCTCGTTCTCGCTTCGCCAATTCAGCGTTCATCTGGCGGTTGAGGGCGCGGGCGCCGTCATGCTGGCGTTCGGCGGTCTCTTGTTGGTCTTGGGGCGGCCCGTGTTCGATGGCGTCGTGCAGGCTTGGGCCGGCTACCTCGTACTGACGATTGTTGGCGAGCGGATCGATCTGGCCCGCATGCGGACGCACGGCACCATGGCGCTGAGGCAGGTTGCGTCGTTGGCCGTGCTGTCGGTGCTGGCGACGGTGGTTGCCGCGTGGGCGCCGGGCGTGGCGGACCGGGTGCTGGGCCTGAGCTGGCTGGGCATGGGCCTGTGGCTGCTGCGCTATGACGTCGCACGGATCACAGTGCGTCAGACCGGGCTGATTCGTTTTATGGGGGTCTGTTTGCTGCTCGGCGCGGCATGGCTCACGACAGCCGGTGCGCTACTGGCATGGCACGGCCCACAGCAGGTGGGGCTTGTGTACGATGCAATCTGGCATGCGGTGTTTGCGGGGTTTACGTTTGCAATGATCTTTGCGCATGCGCCGGTTGTGCTGCCGGCGGTACTGGGTATCCGGTTGCCGTATCGGCCGCGGTTTTGGGTGCACATGGTCGGTTTTCAGGTCGCCACGATCGTGCGCTTGACGGCGGACTTCGCCGGCCTCGCCGGTTTGCGCACGACGGCTGGTATCGTGTCGGCGCTGATGTTGGCGCTCTTTCTCGCGAGCAGCGCGGCGGCCGCGATCGGGGCACGGCGAGTGGCGAAGGCCGGAGCGATCGGGTAAAGTGGTTCAGATCGGGCGCTTACGCCCTTCGCGGGCGCTTTGCCGCCCCGCTGATACCGACCCCCTCGTGGGTTTCCCGCCGATCGATTTCTTCCGGTCGCCCAGGTAGCTCAGTCGGTAGAGCAGAGGACTGAAAATCCTCGTGTCGCTGGTTCGATTCCGGCCCTGGGCACCATTTCCCACTCCTGCTTCGACATCGATAGGCCGTAAACGCGCGGCCCGTCCCGGCACGTGGGCGCACGCGAATATGCGCCCACGGGGCGCGGCATGGTAAACCATTGGACAGTGGTCGAACGGACGGCCGCTGCAGCCGAAAGGGACGGAACCCGAGCATGAGCACGCCACGCAAGATTATTCTCGCCGAGAGCGAGATCCCGACGCACTGGTACAACGTTGTTGCCGACATGCCGAATAAGCCGCTGCCGCCGCTGCATCCTGGTACGCGCGAGCCGATCGGACCCGATGCGTTGGCGCCGCTCTTTCCGCAGGCGCTGATCGCCCAGGAAGTCTCGGCCGAGCGTTATATCGAAATCCCCGAAGAGGTGCGCGATATCTACACCATGTGGCGGCCATCGCCGTTGGTGCGCGCCCGTGGCCTCGAAAAAGCGCTGGATACGCCGGCGCGTATTTACTACAAGTACGAAGGTGTCAGCCCGGCCGGCTCGCACAAACCCAACACCGCGGTGGCGCAGGCTTGGTACAACCGCCAAGAGGGCGTCAAGCGCATCACGACCGAAACCGGCGCCGG
>CAZUAB010000241.1:0-2835 GCA_964617795.1 uncultured bacterium | reverse complement strand
CGTTGTCGAGTTCACGCAAGCCGTAACCGAGACCGACGCCGAGCCGCATGCTGAACGCAGGCGTCGGCGAGCCCCCGAGGCCGACCGGCAAAGCCACAGACGCGCTGGGCATGCCCAGCACGAGCAGTATCGCGGCCGTCGCGACAACGCGCCTCCTCATGTAGGCGTCTCGCGCAGGCGGAAGTGGGCCTCGACCCGCTCAATGAAACGCTCCGGCACATAACGAAGATCGACACCGACCGCATAGAGGCCATCAGGAGTCTCTTCGCAGCGAGCGACGTCGCCGAACGCCTCGACGACTTCGCCGTCGAGGTCGAGCGAAAGTCGCAACGAGGAACCGATTTCAGCAGGTCGCACCAGCTCGAGCAGCAGGCCACGAACACTCATGTCCAATGTTCGAGCCATGCCGACATCGTCCTTGACGTTGTCGACATTGAAATGGTCATAGCTGACCAGCAAATGCCGCTCGACACGGGGGAATCGTCGCTTCTTATCTTGCATGCGGCGTTCGCCTTCCGCGAGTGGGTGGCCGGGGTTCCTGCCCGTCATCTTAGTCCAAGCGCGGCCGGGCGTCCACCTCGTAGACGCTTAGGCCTCGCCGCCCTCGCCAAGCAGATCGACACCGATCTTTGTGCCGTCGGCAATCAGCGATTCCCAGTCGGCCATCGCGGCATCCATGTCGGCGCGGTGCGCATCGAGTTCCTTCTGCGTATCCCAGAGCGCTTGGTGATCGTCGGCAATGGCGGGATCGGCAAGACGTGTTCGGGCGGCTGCCGTTGCTTCCTCAAGCTCGGCGATCCGTCGACCCACGTTGCGATAGCGCGTCTGGAGTTCGCGCTTTTGACGACGAAGCTCGCCGCCGCGTGGCCCCTCGCCTTGGGCGGGCGCCTTGGCAGTTGGTGCCGGCGCGGGTGTGGCCTTTGCCTCGGCCGCTAGCTTGGCTTGATCCTGCTGCTGCTTCCAGTGGTAGGCGTCCATGTTGCCCGGATAGGTGACGAATTCGCCCGGGTGCAACGCCACGACGTGGTTGACAAAACCGTTGATGAACGCACGGTCGTGGCTGACGACGATCAGCGTACCCTCGTACGCCGAAAGCGCCGACGAGACAACCTCGCGGCTCTCCATGTCGAGGTGGTTCGTGGGCTCGTCAAGCAGCAACAGGTTGCGCGGCCGCAGGAAGATACGTGCGAGGCTCAGGCGCGCGCGCTCACCACCGGATAGCACGTCTACTTTTTTGTCGACCGTGGGTCCGGAGAACAAAAAAGCGCCCAAGATCGCCCGCACTTCGGCTTGCGGCACGTTCGGATGGGCGCCCGCCAGCGTTTCGAAGACGGTCTTCTGAGGCTCCAGGGCCTCCAAATGGTGCTGCGCGAAGTAAGAAACCTCGGCGCGCGGCGCCACGCGAATCTCACCCGCATCGACCGCGACCTGGCCGGCCAAAAGCCGCAGGAACGTCGTTTTACCCACACCATTGGGCCCGACGACAGCTACTTTTTCGCCACGCTGCAGGCGCCAATCGAAGCCCGAAAACAGCACGTTCTCGCCATAGGCTTTTTTGACGCCGCTGCATTCGATCAGCACGCGCGGCGCCTGATTGGGCGGCACGAGACGGATGGTCATTTTGCGGCGGCGCCGGGCCAGTGGTTCGATCACCTCCTGCTTTTCCAGCGCCTTGATTCGGCTCTGTACCTGCTTGGCCTTCGAGGCCTTGGCCCGGAACCGTGCAATGAACTCCTCGGTTTCCTTGCGCTCGCGGGCCTGCGTTGCGGCGGCCTGTTCGACCTGGGCGCGCTCCAGTTCGCTAGCGTCCTCGAAGGCGCTATAATTGCCGCGGTACAGCTTGACACGCTGGTCGAAGATGGCCAGCGTCCAATCGGTGCCGCGGTCAAGCAGCTCGCGGTCGTGCGAAATGAGGAGTACGAGTCCCGGGTAGCGAGCCAGAAAACCTTCGAGCCAGTAGATGGCGTCGATATCGAGGTGGTTGGTCGGCTCGTCGAGCATCAGCACGTCGGGCTGCTCAAGCAGCAGGCGAGCAAGGATCGTGCGCATTCGCCAGCCACCCGACTGCGCGGTGTAGGGAAGATCCATGGCCTCCTGTGAGAAGCCCAGCCCATCAAGGATCGTCCGGGCCCGTTCTTCGAGCCGGAAGCCATCGGCGGCGTCGAATGCCGCCTGTAGATCGGCCATCGCCGCCAGCGCCGCATCGGTCTGCGCTGGGTCGGCGGCGCGTTCGGCAAGTTCCACCATCCGCTCTTCCATCGCCAGTACGTCGGCAAAGCCAGCCAGTACGGTCTGTACGACGCTGCCTGCGCCGGCCGTTTCGATATCCTGCGTCAGCCAACCCAGCCGTGTCCCGCGCGGCACGCGAACTTCTCCGGCATCGGGACTTTCCTGCCCCGCGATGATCCGAAACAGGGTGGATTTGCCGGCGCCGTTGGGTCCGACAAGGCCAACGACGCCCGTCGACGGAAGCTGGACGGCAACGTCGTGGAACAGTTCTTGGGCGCCGTAGCGCTTGCTGAGGCCAGCCAGATGAATCATGGGATCCCTGTAGTGTACACGCAGAGCCCCGGTGGCGGCGACGCCTCGCGTCTGTCCGCTTACAGAAACGGACGCCTCATCTGCCCAGTCGGCCGGCCAGCGGCAGCCGTTCAGGCGAGGCGTGGTGACTTCGTTCACGGCAGGCATCTCGTTTCTCCATCCGCGAACCACCTGCGGGCCATCGGAGTCGGTTCACGACCGGTTCGGATCTGGGTGCGGGGCCTCAATCGATAAAGCGTCGTGTCAGGTCGCCGTATGCGTCAATACGTCGATCGCGCAAGAACGGCCAGTGAG
>CAZUAB010000240.1:0-2841 GCA_964617795.1 uncultured bacterium | reverse complement strand
GCAGCGGCCGGCTCGCCATAGGCGGCCCGGCGATGGTTGCGAATCACGCGCAGCATGGCTTGGCTATTGGCCTGATAGCGCGGGAAAGCCCCCAGCTCACCGGCCAGCTCGGCGCTGGTACGGTAAGATTCACCGGTCAGGACAGCCGTCAAAGCCGCCGTCAAATTGCGGCCTTCGTGGCTGTCGTAAGGCATGCCGAGCACCATCAGAAGCGTGCCGATGTTGGCGTAGCCAAGACCGAGAGTGCGGTAGTCGTAGCTGCGGCGCGCAATCTCGTAGCTCGGGAATTGCGCCATCAATACGCTGATCTCAAGCGTAATGGTCCACAAGCGCGCGCTGTGGATGTAGTCGTCGAGCAGGATTTGTCCCGATTCAATGTCGACGAACTTCATCAAATTGAGGCTGGCCAGGTTGCAGGCCGTGTCGTCGAGGAACATGTACTCGGAGCATGGGTTGGACGCATTGATGCGGCCATCAACCGGACACGTGTGCCAGTCGTTGATGGTCGTGTCGAACTGTACGCCTGGGTCGGCCGAGGCCCACGCGGCCTGTGCGATCTGATCCCAAAGGTCACGGGCACGGAGTTTTTTGGCCACGGCGCCGTTTGTGCGGTAGGTGAGGTTCCACCACGAATCGTTCTTGACCGCATCCATGTATTGGTCGGTGATACGCACCGTGTTGTTGGAGTTCTGCCCGCTGACCGTATTATAGGCTTCGGAGTCCCAGTCGGTCGTGTAGGTTTCGAACTTCATGCCCGTGTAGCCCTGCCTGGCGTATTGCAAGACACGAACCACGTAATTGTCGGGCACACCGTCGCGCCGCGCGGCACGCACCGCGTCGGCCAAAGCCGCATTCTTCTTGGCGTCGAAGCGGTCGGCCCCGCTGACGCTGCCGTCCGTGCAGACGGCCATAATTGCGTTCAGGTGCCGCTCGGCAATAATTGAACCGGTCACCAGCGCCACGACTTTGTTCTCTTCGCGGACTTTCCAGTTGACAAACTCTTCGATGTCCGGATGGTCCGTATCGACAATGACCATTTTGGCGGCGCGGCGCGTGGTGCCGCCCGACTTGATCGCACCGGCGGCACGGTCGCCGATCTTGAGGAAGCTCATCAGGCCGCTCGAACGACCACCACCCGACAACGACTCACCGGCCGAACGCAGCGCCGAAAAGTTGGACCCCGTCCCCGAGCCATACTTAAACAGACGCGCCTCGCGGGTCCACAGATCCATGATTCCGCCCTCGCCAACGAGATCGTCGCTAACACCCTGGATGAAGCAGGCATGCGGCTGCGGATGCTCGTAGGCACTCTCGGACAGTCGCACCTTGCCGTCCTTGGGATCGACATAGTGGTGCCCCTGTGCGGGGCCGTCGATGCCGTAGGCCCAATGCAGACCGGTGTTGAACCACTGCGGCGAATTGGGGGCCGCCATCTGGTTGGCCAGCATGAAGCACATTTCGTCATGGTAGGCCTTGGCGTCATCTTCACTATCAAAATAGCCGTGCTTCCAGCCCCAGTAGGTCCAGCAGCCGGCCATGCGCTGGAAAACCTCGCGGCAATCCTCTTCGCTGCGCGTGCGCTTGGCCGGCTCAAGAGAGGCCAGCGCCTCTTCGTCGGCCACACTGCGCTGCAGCCACGTGGGTACACCTTTCTCAGCCTTGCGCTTGGTCGCCACCGGCACGCCAGCGCGGCGGAAGTATTTCTGGGCAAGGATGTCGCTGGCAACCTGACTCCAACTGCCCGGCACCACGACCTTTTCCATTCTGCGCACAACCGAGCCGTTCATATTGCGGATCTCGCTCTTGCGCGTCTCAAAGACGATGCCTTCCCATGGCGTCGCTTTGCCCACCGTAAACCGGCGCGTTACTTTCATGTTCCCCCTCCTCGCGGACAGTCGCTGTCTGGATTTCAATTTGCCGACGAACCTCGCTTGAAAGGCCCGTCTTTATGATGGTGTGAAGTAGCAGGCACGATCATAACACCTCACCCGACCAATGTCAATATGTAGGGGGCCCACTTGATCCGGGGCCAACATATCGACCTTTTCCCGGCTTTTCCACAGGCATTCCCCATTCCGAAAAGGCCATGAATGACGCCCTGCCGCAGGCCCGCAACCGGCCTGTGGACAACGCCCCCAAATGGCAGCCGGCAAGGCGAGGTGGTAGCATGCTTGATTGAACCAACCCTCGCCAACCGCGTGCCTCGGCACGGCCGGGGCGACTCGACGAAAGCAGGAAACCCCATGCACCATCTTTCCTTCGCGCCGGGCAGCCGGTTCGTTCTGCGTAGCGGTACCGGCGTCGCCCGCCGTGCCCTCAACGCCTTCGATGCGGCGCTCGTATCGGCCGGCGTCGGCAACTACAATTTGATCAAGGTCAGCTCGATCCTGCCCCCGGGCGCCATAGAGGGGACCGAAATTCCGCTGATTCCCGGCTCCCGGCTACCGATCGCCTACGGCGCCCAACTCGTCGAAGAGCCTGGCCATCGCATTAGCGCCAGCGTGTCGGTTGCGGTCCCGATGGACGAGAGCATCAACGGCGTCATCATGGAGTTCCATGCCCACGGCTCGGCGGCCGACGCCGACCGCATCGTGCGCGAAATGGCCGAAGAGGCGATGGCGCTACGCGGCATCAAGGTTCGCCAGATCCTCTCGACGGCTGTGGAGGCGGTTTCGGGCGACCAGCCGACGTGTGTGTTTGCGTCGGTCGCCCTGATTCCCCGCGACGCACTGTAAGGGGCGGTGAACCGGGCGGGCTGCGGCGTCGCGGACTCAGCGCCCCTTGCATCCCATCCCGTTTGACCGCCCCCCCGACGTTTCTGGGGGCGCGGCGCAAGAAGGG
>CAZUAB010000239.1:0-2872 GCA_964617795.1 uncultured bacterium | reverse complement strand
CCGCCTGATCGACCTGCTTGTCACCGCTGGCGCCCGGCCGGCGGGGCCCGGGGCCTTCACGCGCCGCGCGGTGCTGGCCGGCCGCATGGATCTCCCGGCGGCTGAGGCGCTCGCCGATCTTCTTGAGGCGGTCAGCCCACGCGGTGCTGCGCTTGCGCTAGGCCGCATGGGCGGCGATCTGGCCGATTGGACGGCCTCACTTGCCGATCGCCTGCTGGCCGTACGCGCAGCGCTTGAAGCCACCGTGGATTTTCCGGACGAGGACATCGATCCCGGGCAGTCCGCGACGCACGCCGCCCGCCTGCGGGAATTGGCCGGGCTGCTGGTCGCCGAGGTCGAGCGAAGCCGACGTGCACGGCTATGGACGGGTGGTGCGGTAGTCGTCGTCGCTGGCGCGCCCAACGCCGGCAAGTCGACATTGCTTAACCGGCTGCTTGGCGTTGAGCGGGCCATTGTCAGTCCGCAGGCGGGTACCACGCGCGACTGGCTGGAGGCCCCTGCGGTGCTGGATGGCCTTCCGGTTCGGCTGATCGATACAGCCGGGCTACGCGATACGCCGGATGAGGCCGAGGCCGAAGGTGTGCGCCGCGCCGCCGCACTCATGGCCGAGGCCGATCTGGTGATCCACCTGCGCGCGCCGGATGCCGCGGAAGATGCTGCACTCGTGGATGCCTTGACTGCCGTACCGGCTCTCCGGCGCTTGGTCGTCTGGAACAAGCAGGATCTGGCGGCGGCTCCGTCGGGTGTCGATCTGGCGATCGCCGCGACCGCGGGTGAGGGCGTCGATCACCTCATTGCGATGATCAGCGAGCGTTTGCGCTACGACGGCCCTGATCCCCGTATCGGCGGTCGACGGCAGGAGTCGGCCTGCCTGAGCGCCGCCGGGGCGTTGGAATCAGCAGCGGCGGCGTTGACGGTCGGGCATCCACCGGAAATTGCTGTCGAGCACCTTCGCTATGCGCAGGGGGCACTTGCCGACCTGATCGGCACGGTCGACATCGAAGACGTACTCGACCGCGTGTTTGCAACCTTCTGTATCGGCAAGTAGCAGGGCGGCAGCGATGGCGCAGGCGTGGTACAGGTTCGATCTCGACAAAACCTACTTGGCGACGCCGTTCGAGCATCGCCTGCAAATGATCAAGACGCCGTTTGAGGCACCCGAAGCCAAGCGCACACTGCCGGGTATGGCGGCACTTGTACGGGGGCTCGTCGCCCACCCTGGGCAGCGGGCCAAAACGGCGGACCTGACCATTCTGAGCGCCAGCCCCACCTTCATGGAGGAGAAACTGCGCGCCAAGCTGACGCTGGACGGCGTGCCGGTTGTACGGCTGGTACTCAAGGATCAATGGGGCCTCATCCGCCGGGGGCGCCTGCGCGAGATCGTCAATCCGTTTGCCTACAAACTGGCGGCGCTTCTGCGGCTAGGCGCCGACGTCGAAGATCCCGATTTCGAGGTGCTGGTGGGCGACGACTGGGATCTCGACCCGTTGATCTATACCACCTATGCCGAACTGCGCAGCGGGCGCCTGCCGGAGTCCGTGTTTGAGCGCATGCGGCGCGGGTTTCCATCGTCCGCCGAGGTCGAAAAGCTACTGCCGGTGCTGGCGGCGCCTCTGTACGAGCGGCCATCGGTACACCGTATCTATATCCGCCGCGAAAAAAAGCGTGGACCCGAATTCTATCGCGCATTCGGTAGCCGGATCCGTGTCTATGACGATGCGTTTCAACTGGCGTTGCTGCTATTTGATACCGGCTGCCTGGGTGAAACCGGCGTCCGTGATGTGATTCGCGAACTGCAGGATCGGCGCTGGCGAAGCGCGGCCTTCCATTGGAGCTGGCAAAGCATCATCCACGAGCACCATTTTCGGCGCTTTGACGAGATCGTGCATCTACTCGGAGAAATCGACCTGTTGCCGCGTCGGGGCATCCTTGATCGTGTCCTGCAGCGGCCACCCGAGCCCGCTCCCTCCGATTCGCCGCCCAACTGGACGGCCATCCTCGAGCGGCTTCTGCCCAGCACTTGACCTAGCGGGGGCGGCGAATGACGGCCGCGAGTTCGTCGTAGCGGGCGATATAGTACGTTAGTCCGGCTTCACGGTACAGGCCCAGCTCGGTCGTCGGCGCGATCACGATATCGCCGGGGCCAACCGTCGGCTCGGGAATCTCCGCCGTCTGTTCGTCGGAGCACAGCGGCCCCACGGCCAGCACCCGGAAGCGTCGGTAGCCGTTGCTAGGCGGCAGTGCAGACTGCGGCAGGACGAGACCGGTCGGGGTGCGTTCTTCCTCGATCCCCAGCGCTTCTAGCAGCAGATGGTCGCCCAGCGCTTCAAGCTCTTCACCCGGGCCCAGCGGCGGATGATCAGTGGATCCCGGCCACGCTTCGGTCGGCTCGTCGTCGTGCATTCCTTCAGGTCCCTTCACGGAGCTGGCGGGTGGGCAGAACACGCCCAGTGGCGGGTGGATGATCGAGCGGCAGCCAATGGCCGCCGTGCGTGTCGAGAAACCGCGCCGTTGTGGCGGCGCGAGTCGGCAGCCAGCCAAGGCCAATCACGCCGAATTCCGGATGGACGGCCGCGCTGGTCAGCGCGCCGGCGTGCGGTCCGTCCGTGAGTGCCGCCGGCAACTCGGGAAGGGGACCGCCTTCTTTCCGCCGCCAGGCAACGAGACGTCGCGCGGTGCGCTCGCGGCTCCACATTCGCTCAATCACTTCCTGGCCCACATAGCAGCCCTTGTCCGCCGACAGCCAATCGGTAAGGGCCGCCTCGATCGGAATCGTGTCGCTGTCGAGCTCATGGCCGAACGCTGGCGTTCCGGCGGCGATGCGTTCAACTTCGATTGGCACGGGCTCAGGGCTTGCGCTGTGGGGTGCGCC
>CAZUAB010000238.1:0-2914 GCA_964617795.1 uncultured bacterium | reverse complement strand
AACGCGACGACTGGTCGTCGCCGTGGTCCTCAATCTCGGCTTCGCAGGCATTGAGATCGTCGGCGGACTCTGGACGGGGAGTTCCGCGATTCTGGCCGACGCCGTCCATGACCTCGGAGATGCCTCCGCGCTGGGCTTCGCGTTGATCCTCGAACGGATCGCGCGGCGCCGTCCCGATCGTCGATTCTCATTCGGCTACCGCCGCTTTTCACTGCTCGGCGCGCTCATCAACGCGGGAATCTTGGTGATCGGCTCGATCCTCGTCGCTGCCCAGGCCATCCCGAAACTCATGGTTCCAATCCAGCCCCATACCCAGGGGATGGCGGCACTGGCCGTGTTCGGGATCATCGTCAACGGAGTCGCTGTGGCCACGCTCCGTGGCGGTCGAACGCTCAACGAGCGTGTTGCGAGTTGGCACCTGCTGGAAGACGTATTGGGCTGGATAGCTGTTCTCATCGTCGCGGGCGCGATGTCGGTTGCCGATGTACCGTGGTTGGATCCGCTGTTGTCCTTGGTCATAGGCGGCTATGTTCTTTGGAATGCCGCGGCAAATCTGCGGGCCACGCTCATGGTCTTCCTGCAGGGCGTCCCCTCGTCGGTTGACGTCGAGGCCGTGGAGGATGCCCTGCGGCGGATCGAACACGTCGGGCGGGTCTATCATACCCACGTATGGTCTCAGGACGGCGAACACCATGTCCTGACCACGCACGTGGTCCTGGACATCGACATTTCGGTTTCGGAAGCCAAGGCTGTCGCCGACGAAATTCGCGGGCACCTGAAGTCGATGGGCATCCAACACGCAACGATCGAGTTCGAGGTTGGAAAGGACGTTGCCGAAACGCAGCCCTGGGATGATCGCCCAGATTGACGTGCGACACGGTCGCCTGCACCTCAATCAACACCGTCCTCTCGCAAGACAGTTATCAATCACATCCGAGCGGCCGATTGCGCCGCCGCCAATGACGTGTCACATAACCCCTTGTCCCGCCACCGATTCCCCAAGATTCTCCGTTATCGTCACGCGGCGAAAAAACAGACGCCACCGGCAAAACGGAGAATTTCAGAGAATGGATTCTCCGCCCCAAATAGGCCAAGAGAGAGCGAAAACGGCGACGACATCACCTGTGCCGGCCGCCGCCGGACATTCTCCGGATCACACCCGCCAAATCCCCACCACCCAGAAGCGCCGCAAAAAAGCGGGGTTCCCGGTTTCCCGGAAACCCCGCTTGGGTGTCAACCCGAAACGCCGCTCAGTTTGCGTTTCGGAAACAATGGCTCCCCGGGACGGACTCGAACCGCCGACCCGGTGGTTAACAGCCACCTGCTCTGCCGACTGAGCTACCGGGGAACCGAAAGACGCTGCGTTGTGGTCAGGACGGCCGCCCACGCGGCCTGAGTCCAGACGAGTATTGTACTGCACCGGCGCGCCGCGTTCAAATCGGCACGCCAGCTGCCGTTGCCTTGAACGCACGCATGTTGAATATGGGTCACGGCACCCTGCGGTTTTGGCTATTGAAAGCCACGGCGCGCTCGCAGCCTATGGCATTCATTGCCGCCCCGCGGAACGGCTTGCGTTGTCCAGCGGATTCAGGATTTCGCCGGCCCGCGCAACCGGAACAACTCGCTCGATGTCTTGCGCAGACGCTCCGAGAGCGTCTGGCAGAACGATTGGTAGACCTTACGTGCAAAGGCGTCATCGGCATCCATCAGTGCTTGCAGACGGGCCTTGGGCAGCACCAGACACTCTAGGTCGGTACGGGCGGTCAGCGTTGCCGAGGTCATCGCGTCCTCAATTAGTGACATCTCGCCGAACAGCTCGCCCGGACCCAATGTTGCCAGCAACTCGTGACGGCGGCCGTCCGACTTCAGCACGTCGGCCTCTCCCCCGCGGATCACGTAAACCGCATCGCCGACTGTGTCCTCCTCAAACACCGTCTCGCCCGCTTTCCAAGTGCGCGTCTCGAACTCGGCAGCGAGCGTTGCCGTCTCGTCAAGGCTGAGCCGGGCAAACAGGAACGTGTCCTGCAACAAATCCGAACCCGCCATCCCCTCGAGCAGATCAAGCTTATCCATGCGCATCCTCCCCGGTTCTTGGTGCAGCACAACAGGCCATGATGCTACCACGGCACCGGTCGCCAGGACAGGTCCATTTGCAACGACCCGGCCGATCCCTCACCATGGAATGGTCATGCCCTTCCGGACCGCCGTCCGGCGGCGGCTCCCCGCAGTCGTTGCCCTCGCCTTCCTTCTGCTCGACACCGCGCCCGCCGCGGCGTCGCCGATTCTTGACGTTCTGGGATTTGTGGATAGCGTGACCACGCCCGGTACGGGCGGGCAGGTCTCCCTGGGCGGCAACATTGAGTATGGCGATGTCGAGGAACAGCGCGGCGCGCTGTCGGCTGGGCTCGTGCATAGGCAGGCGGCCTGGCTGACCGCACTGACCGTCGGGGGCGGCCTGAAACGATCGGATGGCGTCTGGATTGACCGCGCTCACGACGAGCACCTGCGGCTGCGCCTGTGGCCCGCGCAGCGCTGGCAGCCCGAAGCCTTCGTTCAGTACGCGTACAGCGAGCCGCAGCGGCTACAAGGTCGTTTTGTCGCTGGACTGGGCCCGCGCGTGCTCATTGTTGACCATCCGCGCGGTCGCCTGGCCGCCGCGGCCCTGCCGATCTTTGAAGAAGAGCGCCTTACCCGTGATGGATTGGCCGATGACGGACGCATAGAGAGCGTATTTCGTCTTTCGGCGTACCTGCGCGGTGACTGGACCGGTACCGCGGGACGGCGGATTGGCGGTGTTGTCTATGTCCAGCCACGCTTGGATCGGCCCGATGACCTGCGCGTGCTGGCCAACGTCAAGCTGACGCTGCCAATCGTCGGCCCGCTGGCGTTGGAACTCGCGGGCGGAACCCGTTGG
>CAZUAB010000237.1:0-2939 GCA_964617795.1 uncultured bacterium | reverse complement strand
CCGCCCGCGGGGCTGACCTCGACGGCATTGCGAAGGAGGTTCAAGTATACCCGATACATCCGATGCGGGTCGACCTCCAGCTCGGGCAGCGATGGATCGTAGCGCCGCTCAATGCGCACGTCGCGCTCGTCGGCCAAGCCATGCAAGTTGGCAATGGCCTCGTCCAGTACCTCGTGCAGATTGCTGCGGCGCGTATGCAACCGCAACGGCCCTGCCAACAGCGTCAGTTCCTGGAGGACAAGATCGATGCGGGAGATGTCGCTGAGCATCTGCTGTAAGTGCCGTTCGGGGTCTCGATAACGGTTGCGTTGCAGCAACTGCACCGTCGCTTTGATCCCGGCCAAGGGGTTGCGCGTCTCGTGCAGAATGCCTTGAATCATCACCGAGGCCTCCCGGATTCGCCGCTCGACCATATCCTGCAACGCCGTCTGTTCGTAGACGGTGACATCCGCGGCAACAACCCATATTTGGCGGTCTTGGCCATCCACCGGACTGAGCCATAGATCGTAGACGTGTGATCGCTCGCGGTGAGCAATTGACCGCAGAACGGCGCCGGCGCGCGTTTCAAGCACTTGACGCATCCGACCGCCGAATTCAAAGGGCCAGATGAACGGCACTCCGGTGATCGGATCCAGTTCGCTCCAAGCCGCATTGCGCCAGACCACAGCACCTTCGTGATCGACCAGCGCGACAGGAAGCGTAAGGTCATCAGCCGCCTGACCGACGGGAGACGGTGCCGTCATGGGCGGATCAGCCAATCCACCAGTTCGGTCTGCTCGGTGACGCTGAGTAGATCCGTGAGATCGTCAGGATGAAGCGGAGGATAGCCGGGCGTTGGCGTCCGATTCGGCCCGAACGCGTCGCGCCGCAAGTCCGCAGCATCCCCGCCCCGCCAGTGATCGAGAGGCGGTCCCAACGCCCCTCCGGCGCCGTCAACCGCGTGACAGGCACTGCATCCGCGCTCGGAGTCGGCAAACAAACGGGCCCCGGGGGCCGGGCGGGTCGGCGGTGGTGATGGTGCGCCACTGTCGGTCGGCAGACGCCAATCGCGCATGGACATGACGCGAATTGTCAGGTCACGCAGATCATCGGCGCTGCCAGAAAACGGTGGCATCACCGAAGGCCGCGATGCTGCCGGCAGATCAGGATCGAGGTGTGATGATGGATCAACGAGCGCCTCGGCAATGAACCCGGCGAGCGGCGGGCCATCGGCAAACGGCAGCGGCACGTGGGGTGCTATGCGTCCCTGTGCCCACCAGCCGGCCAGGGAGGTCAGATCGGGCGCCAACCGATTTTCTTCACTTTCGTGGCAGCCGGCGCAGCCCCACGATTGCCACAGTATATCGCCGCGCTGCCAGTGATCCGCACCGCTGGGCGGCCCCCAGGGAACATGGCAGGCTACACAACTGGCCTGTACCCACGGACCCGCCAACAGCGGCTCGGCGACCCCTCGTGGGTGGCGCCCGTGGGCCCGGGCCTGACTGCGGTAGGCGCCGCTGCCACGATGGCAATCCGTACATGACGCCGCGCCGTCGTGGCGGCCGTGCAGCGTGCTGGAAAGGCCCGCCGATTGTCCGTGGCAGGCGCGGCACGATGTGTCTGGCGCCGTGGGTGGACAGGCGACGGGATCTTCAGCGCAGGCAACCGCAGCAAGCGCATCGGCCGTCCCCTGCGGCGGCAGCGCGCCGGGCGGCAAGGATTCGTGCTGCCACATCACCCACAAAGCAACCGCAACGACCAGCAAAGGCGCCACCAGCGCGACGACCCGTCTCACAGAGATTCCCATTGGGCCTGCATAGCCGAAAGGTCAGGCGTCCACTCCACAGACCCATTGCGCTTCCGAACAGCAAACCAGGCCAGACCACGCGGCGATGGCCCAACCGTACGCTTACCGTCCCGGCGAAATGTCGAACCGTGACAGGGACACCACAATTCATCGCCGCGCTCGTGTACCAGGCACCCCTGATGCGGGCAGCGCCGTTCGAGCACGGCCAGGCGGTCATTTTCGCGGATCAACCAAATGCCGTCCGCGTGGGGATACCACCCGTCCGAATGAGGAACCGGGCCGAGCACTCGCCAAGTCGGTTGCGGCGTGTGGGCGGAACGGCGCCACAGCACAAAAGCCGCCAGCAGCAGAGCGGCAGCAGCGATCCAGCGGCGACGACCGAGCTCCCGCAATGGGCCCGCAAGGGTGTCCTCGGTCTTCAAGCTGTTGCCCTTCGCATCCCATGGATGGTACGATGAACCGTCGGGATCGGCAATAAAGGAATTTCCATGCTTGGTCAGGTCGGCATCGGTCAACTCGTCATCGTCCTTGTCATCGTGCTTGTGCTGTTCGGCGCCGGTCGGCTGCCCGAGATCGGCGACGCACTGGGCAAGGGTATCCGCAACTTCAAGCGAGCCACACGCGGCGAAGAAGACGTCGATGTGACCCCAGACAACGCCGACAAACCGCTGTCGGACGGCGAGCGTGCGGAAAGTAAGACCAAATCCGAAACCCGCAGCGGCACCCGCACCTGACCGACGCGACGGCTGTATCCGTCAACCTCGCTGAAGCCTGAGCAACTGCGCCGCCCAACGGCGAATAGCCACGCCCAAATCCTCGGCGGCGGCAGCCTCGCGCATGGTCTGGACATCGGCGAGCGGCAACAATTTCATTGCGACTCTGCCCGACACCCACGGATTGAGGATAAGCGAACGCTGAACGGCGGGCGCGGCCAGCCAGCGCGGCGAGGCAAAGAGCGCCGCAACGACGCCGGGCACCAGCGGACGACGCGCCAGCCAACGTACCACGGCGCCCTCGCTCATGGAGGGTTGCGCAAACAAGATACGCAAAACCTGGGGATCTTGCTCCGAATGAAACTTGTGCAAGTCAGCCGGCCCGACCAGCCGGGCACGCGCTTTTTTTTCACCCAGCGTGAGCTCAGCCAATTCGGGAT
>CAZUAB010000236.1:0-2958 GCA_964617795.1 uncultured bacterium | reverse complement strand
CGATCATCCAGCGCCAGTTGCGCTTCCAGCAGCAGGCTCTCGGCCGCTGCAATTCCGAATTCGGTCAACGATACGACCTCCCCGGCGCATTCGCCAATTCCGATGTCGCCAATCGAATAACTGCGGGCGTCACCCCAATCCACGTACAGATCTGGTTCTGCGGCGTGGTCCGGTATCCGCGTCAGATCGTCGAGCAGCGCTTTGATTTCCTTGCGGCCGACCCGTTCGACAACGCTGCGAAAGCTCTCGCCGCCGCTCTTTTCGCGGCGGTATAGATCGAGCAGTCGATGGATGGCCTCGGGAACCCGCTTGGACGGGACGGCCCCCATGGCCTGACCGAAATGCCGCCCGTTTTCGGCCCACTGGCCGCCGAGAATGAGCTGGAAATGTGGAACTCGGTAGTTGCCTACGGTGCGGCTTGAGCCGAAGAAGCCGATGTCCGCGACGTGGTGCTGGCCGCAACTGTTGAAGCAACCGCTAATTTTGATGCGCAGGTTCTGCACGTCGGCGTCGTGCTGCAGGCCGCGCGCAGTCAGTTCTTCGAGCAGTTCGCCGCCGAGGCCACGCGAGGCGCTGATGCCCAGTTTGCAGGTGTCGGTGCCCGGGCAGGTCACGATATCCGTGATCGATTCGGCACCGCTGCGCGCAAGGCCGATGGCCGCCAGCGCCTCGTAAAGTGCCGGTAGGTCACTCGCGTGTACCCAGCGCAGGACAATATTCTGCTCGACCGTCGTGCGCATCGTGTCACGCAGGAACCGGCGGGCAATATCAGCCAGACGTCGGGCCTGCCGTGAGGTCAGGTCGCCGAGCGGCAAGGCCAGCGTCACGGCGACAAAGCCGGCCTGCCGCTGCGCCTTGACGTTCCGCTCGCACCAGCGGTCAAAGTCGTCACCGAGGTCGCGCGGCGAGTCGTCGGCGGGCTTGGCGAGGGGAGTTTCCTGAAACCTGCGGGCCGTCGGTACCCATTCGTCCCAGCGCTCATCCCGCTCCAACGCGGCGCGTTCTTCCAAGACGAGGCGGCGCAGCTCGTCGATACCGAGCTTGGCGACCAAGAACTTGATGCGGGCTTTGTTGCGGTTCGTCTTCTCTCCGAGCCGCGCATAGACGCGGGCCACGGCTTGGGTAAGCGGCAGGATCTCATGTTCGAGGACGAAGGGATCAAGGACCTTGGCTACGTGCGGTACGGCGCCGAGGCCGCCGCCCACCTGCACTTCAAAGCCGCGCTCGATCCGGCCATCGACCTCGCGGGTGCGTGCGATGAAGCCCATGTCGTGCATGCTGACCAGCCCGCAGGCGCCGTCGGCACAGCCCGAAAAGGCGATTTTGAACTTGCGGCCGAAGTCTTGCACGTCGCGGTGGCCGAGCAGGAAACGCCAAGTGGCTTCGGCATACGGCGTGGTGTCGAAGGCCTCGCAGGGGCAGACGCCGGCCATCGGACAGCCGGTGACGTTGCGTACAGAGTTGCCGCAGGCCTCACGCGTGGTGATGCCGACGGCGGCCAGTCGCCGCATCAGGTCGGGTGTGTCTTCAATGTCGACGTAATGGAGCTGCACGTCTTGGCGGGTTGTGATGTGCAGGATTCCGTCCGAGTATTCCTCGCCCAAGTCAGCCAGCAGGTCGAGTTGCTCGGCTGTGAAGCCGCCCCAAGGGATTTTTATGCGCATCATGCCTGGCGCGTCCCACAGCGTGTCCGGGCCCTTGGTCAACTGGGGGTTGGGGAAGGGCAGGAACGCCTGCTGTACTCCGTCATGGCGCAGCCCGTTGTCATAGCGTTGACCGTAGGCGCCACGTCGCAGACGCAGCTCGGCAAAGACGCGGTCTTCGATCTTGCCCTGCTTGCGCAAATTCATTTGCGCCTCGAAGTGGTCGATTTCGGCGCCCCAGTCGGCGGGTATCGCGTCGCCGAGGTGATCTTTCCAGGTGGTCACGTACGTTGCCTATCCGGCATGCGCCGGTGCGGCGCAGAAAAATTCATAGTCGATCAGGTCGGTTACGGTGGGATGCTCGCCGCAAAGCGGGCAGCCGGGGTCTTTGCGTACTTTCATCTCGCGGAACTTCATGCTCAGCGAATCGAGCAGCAGCAGGCGACCGACAAGTGGATTGCCGATTCCAAGCAGGACTTTGATGGTCTCGATGCTTTGTAGGGTCCCGACGATCCCCGGTAGTACGCCGAGCACACCGGCCTCGGCGCAGCTCGGTGCCAATTCGGGGGGCGGTGGTTCGGGGTATAGGCAGCGGTAGCAGGGGCTGTCTTCACGCCGAAAGTCGTAAACCATCGCCTGCCCTTCGAAGCGGAAGATCGAGCCGTCGACGAGTGGGATCTTGCGCAAGTAGGCGGCGTCGTTGATTAGGTAGCGGGTCGGGAAGTTGTCGCAGCCGTTGATGATTACATCCCAGCCGTCATCGAGTATCGCAAAGGCGTTGTCGGAGGTGATGCGGGTCTTGTACAGCTTGACGTTGACATCGGGATTGAGGTTGCGGATGAAATCCCGTGCGCTCTCGGCTTTTTCGCGGCCAATGTCAACGGTGCGGTGGATGACTTGGCGCTGCAGGTTGCTTTCGTCGACCACATCGGCGTCGATGACGCCAATTGTGCCGATGCCGGCGGCCGCCAGGTACATGGCCGTTGGCGCACCGAGACCGCCGGCGCCGACCATCAACACCCGTGCGTCGAGCAGCTTCTTCTGGCCCGTTTCTCCGACCTCGGGGATCAGCAGATGGCGGCTGTAGCGGGCCGAACGCACCTTGTCGCCGAGCCGATCCATTTCCCATGGCAGGCCGGCGTTTTTCCAGCCGTTGAAGCCAGCGCCCAGGTTGTATACTTGCGTGTAACCCAGCTCATGCAGGGCTTGGGCCGCCCACAGGCTGCGTGTGCCTGACGCGCAATAGAGGATGACCGGCGCGCGCTTATCACGGGCGATGGTTTCGATACGCATCTCGAGGTAGGTGCGGGGAATG
>CAZUAB010000235.1:0-3047 GCA_964617795.1 uncultured bacterium | reverse complement strand
GTGGTCATTTGGTGCCGGCTATGGCGTTGGCGGCCGCCGTGGAGCTTGCCGATCGCCGTCCGATCCTGGTCACGGGTGATCGTCCAATCGAGGATCGCGTGCTGGCTGGCCGCCCGTGGGAGCGGCATCGTCTGCACGTCCACGGGTTTACGACCGCAGGTTGGCTGGGGCGATTGCAGTCGTTGCTTTCGATGCCGGGCGCGGTATGGACAGCCTGGCGCTGGATCCGGCAGTGGCGTCCCGCACTGATTGTGCTTACCGGAGGCTACGTGGCGCTGCCGGTGGGTGTCGCTGCGCGGTTGGCCGGTCGTCCTTTTGTGCTGATCGAACCCAACTGCATTCCCGGTCGTACGACGCGCTTGCTGGCCCGTATGGCGTCGACGGTCGTATTGCTCGATACGACGATCAATCTACCGGGGCGGGCGCCGCGCGTGGGCGGGATGCCCGTGCGTGAGTCGATTGTCGCGCTTGGACGCCGTGGTCGTCTCTCGGGGGATGGCCGCATCCTAGTACTTGGTGGCAGTCAAGGCGCACGCGCACTCAATATTGGCGTACCGGCAGCGTTGCCCGCAGACTTCAGCGGACGCATTCTGCACGTCGCGGGGCCCGGTCGGACAGATGAGGCACGCAATGCATACGCTGCACGTGGGATCGACGCCGAGGTGATCGACTATCTCGACGACATGGCCGGCGCACTCGCAGCCGTGGACTTGGTCGTGGCCCGCGCTGGCGCCGGCACCATCGCCGAATTGATCGCTGCCGCTGTTCCCGCCGTGCTGGTGCCGTATCCGCACGCAGCGGACGGCCACCAGGATGCGAATGCACGTTTGTTCGCACGCCTGGGCGGCGGCATGATCGTTGCAGAGGGCGCGGAGTTTGAGCCACGCCTGGCCGCAGCGATACGCAGCATGCACGGTGGAAATGCCGTCGCTGCTCACAACAGGCTCCGTGAGGGGGGGATTCTGACGGATGCACGCCGTCTCCTTGAAGTCCTCGAAGGGGGTGGCCGATGAAGTTCGGGAAGATCCGGCGCATTCATTTCGTCGGGATCGGCGGCAGCGGCATGAGCGGCATTGCACGAGTTCTGCTTGACCTGGGCTACGACGTGAGCGGTTCCGATGCCCGTGACTCAAGCGTCGTGCAGCGCTTGGCTGCCGCAGGCGCCCGCATTGCCGTCGGACACGCAGCGGCCAATGTGGTGGACGCCGATGTTGTGGTCCGTTCAACGGCGGTGCTCGACGACAACATTGAGGTGATCGCCGCCGGCGCCGGACACATCCCGGTAATTCATCGCAGTGAAATGTTGGCAGAGCTGATGCGTCTCAAACATGGCATTGCCGTCGGTGGCGCGCATGGCAAGACCACCATGACCAGTTTGATCGCGCACGTACTTGAGCAGGCCCAGATGGACCCAACTGTGATCATCGGTGGGCGCGTCAAAACCCTTGACGACAACGCCAAGCTCGGGCAGGGCGAATGGCTGGTCGCCGAGGCGGATGAGTCGGATGGGAGCTTTCTGCGACTCAATCCGGTCATCAGCGTGCTCGGCAATATCGATGCGGAACACCTCGATTTTTGGGGAGATTTCGACGGCGTCAGGGCCGGGTTCGTGGAGTTCGCCAACCGTGTTCCGTTTTGGGGTACGGTCGTGCTGGGGCAGGATGACGCCAATCTGGCCGATCTGCGCCCACAGATCCGCCGGCCGGTCCTCACCTTTGGCCTCGATCGCCCAGCCGATATTGAGGGACGCGTGCTCGCCGTGGGTCCCACGGCACAAACGGTGCGTATTCGGAGCTTCGGCAAAGACGTGGGAGAGCTGAAGTTGCCGCTCGCCGGGCGGCACAACGTGCGTAATGCGTTGGCGGCCATAGCCGTTGCCGATGCGCTTGGCATCGAAGTGCCGGTCACACTTGCCGCCCTGGCTACGTTTCCCGGTATCGAACGACGCTTCGAAGTGCTGTGCAGTGAGCCCCAATGGGTCATCGACGACTACGGCCATCATCCGGTGGAATTGATGGCGACACTTGCCGCCGCCAAAGAGCGCTTCGACCGTCCGCTGTGGGCGATCTTCCAACCGCATCGCTATTCGCGAACGGCCCACCAGTGGGATGCTTTTCGTGCAGCCATGCTGACACCGGATCATGTGCGTCTGACAGATATCTATGCAGCCGGAGAGCCGCCAATCGAAGGTATTGATTCCGAGCGGCTGGCTACGGAGATCCATGCGGCAGGGCATCCCGATGCCCGCCATATCCCGATCGATCATCTCGTCGAATCGCTCCGGAGCGAGATTCCGGATGGAGCTGTCGTATTGTTTATGGGGGCCGGGAACATCACACAGAAGGCGCGGGCGTATGCCGAATCTCTGGCGTAGTCGGCTCAAGGCCGCCGATCGTCCGGGCGTCACCGATGCCTTTGTAGCAGAGCTGCAGCAAATGTGCGGCCCGGCGAATGTGCGCGTTGCTGAGCCAATGTCGCGTCATACCACCTTGCGCATCGGCGGCGGCGCCGACGTTCTGGTTGTTGTGCCCGATTTGGCCACGTTGCAAATGCTGCAGCCGAAGATCGCCGCGGCCGGGCTGCCAGTTGAGGTCCTTGGTGGGGGTTCGAACCTTCTCGTACTTGATGGCGGCGTCCGGGGCGTCGTATTGCAGCTCGGTACGCAATTTGCAGAGCTCATTGTTCGTGAAGACGAGGATGGCGATGTCGCGTCCGTCGGTGCGTCGCTCAGCCTCGGCTACCTGATCAAGGAGGCCAAACAGCGCGGCTGGGCAGGTGTCGCCCCGTTGGCTGGAACCCCCGGCACCGTTGGCGGCGCGCTGCGAATGAACGCCGGAGCACGCCAAGTTTGGATCGGGGATTTCGTCGAATCCGTTGACGTGGTGACGCGTGAGGGTCGTTTGCGGTGCTTGAGCCGTGCCGATTTGCAATACGGTTACCGCACCAGCCGTCTTCCCGCCGGTGCCGTGATTGTTTCGGGGACCTTGCGACTGCAGCGCGGTGATGCAGCAGCGGAGCGTCAAGCCATCGAAGGCTATTTAAAGCAT
>CAZUAB010000234.1:0-3082 GCA_964617795.1 uncultured bacterium | reverse complement strand
TGCATCCAGGCGGTCACCCGGCGTCCACACGTCTACCGAGCCGAACTGGATCTGAAACGAAGATACGCCATAGGTCGTGCCGGTGGGCGCACGAATTTCGGACGGAAAGTTGGGCAGGGTGGCCAAATCGGTACCGGCCAGCGCCGTTTCGGTCGTGAACAGACTGCCGATGACCTGAATTCCGTCGCCGGAGTCTCCGGCAAAGCGGACCACGGCGGACGGTAGGGACTGCTTACTCATGGGCGAACACTCCTCGTGGACGAAAGCCCAGTGTCCGGAAATCTACATTGTAGCACAATGGACGCGCCCGCAATGGTTGATTGTCGACTGGTTAGGTGGGGAATAAATGGCCTTATGTCATCTTGGAAATATGGCAAATAGAACGGTATCCGCACTGGTGCAGTGATTGATTTACGGTTCGTAGGCGAGGTTTGGCGCCAGCCAGCGCTCGGCCTCGGCAATGGTCCAGTTGCGGCGCCGAGCATAGTCTTCGATCTGGTCGCGTCCGAGCTTGCCAACATTGAAATAGCGAGACTGTGGATGGGAGAAGTACCAGCCGCTCACCGCCGCGGCCGGCCACATGGCCATGGATTCGGTCAGGCGAACGCCGGCCCGCGACTCGGCATCGAGTAGCGCAAACAGACCAGGTTTTTCTGTGTGGTCGGGGCAGGCGGGATAGCCCGGTGCCGGCCGGATGCCGATATATTTTTCTGCGATCAGCTCATCTGTACTGAGTTGCTCGGCGTCGGCGTAGGGCCAAAACTCGGTGCGGACGCGGTGGTGCAGCATCTCGGCGAAGGCCTCGGCCAACCGGTCGGCCAGCGCCTTGGCCATGATTGCTCGGTAGTCGTCATGATCACGCTCGTAGCGGGCCACTAGCACGTCGAGGCCGTGCCCCCCCGTCACCACGAAGCCGCCAACCCAGTCCGTAATGCCGCTGCCCACGGGGGCTACGAAGTCACTGAGGCACTGGTGCGGTTGTTCCGGTGACTTTTCGGCCTGCTGGCGTAGGTGATGCGCCACGGCAATCGGCTCCGCGTCTCCGTGTGCAGCATAAATCCGGATATCGTCACCGTCGGCAGCCGCCGGCCAGAAGCCGACGACACCGCGTGGCTGCAGCAAGTCGCCAGCCGTGATCTCGTCGAGCATCTCGCGGGCATCGGCGTAGAGCTGGCGCGCTGCTTCGCCCTTGTGCGGATCGTCAAGAACCTGCGGGAAGCGGCCGTTGAGTTCCCAGGTCTGAAATAGCGGCGTCCAGTCAATCCAGTCCACAAGGTCGGCTACCCGCACATCGTCGATGCTGCGGGCGCCTGTGAAGATGGGCGCCACGGGTTGCCGATCCGACCAGTCGATCGGCGTACGGTTGGCTCGCGCAGCGGCGAGTGAAATCGGAGGCCTTGCCGTCTGCTGCGAGCGCCACGTCTCGAGCACGCGCGCATATTCTTCACGTGTGTCGTGGATGAATGTGTCGCGCTGACTGCCAAGCAAAGCGCTGGCCACGCCCACGGCACGGGAGGCGTCGAGTACGTGGACGACCGGCAATTTGACGGCCGACGCAATTTTCACCGCCGTATGGCGCTTCGACGTCGTCGCACCGCCGATCAGGAGCGGTTGCTGAAAGCCTTCCCGCTCCAATTCGCGGGCTACGTGGATCATTTCGTCGAGCGACGGCGTAATCAGACCCGACAAACCAATGATATCCACGGCTTGCTTGCGGGCTTCCTCGAGGATGCGGGCGGCCGGCACCATGACGCCGAGGTCAATCACCTCGTAATTGTTGCAGGCCAACACGACCCCGACAATGTTCTTGCCGATGTCGTGGACGTCACCTTTGACCGTGGCGAGTAGAATCTTGGCTGCCGATCCACTGTCACCAGCGGCTGCCTTCCGCGCCTCCAGGTAGGGGATAAGGTAGGCCACCGCCTTTTTCATCACGCGGGCCGACTTGACCACCTGCGGCAAAAACATTTTGCCGGCGCCAAAGAGGTCGCCGACGATGTTCATGCCATCCATCAGCGGCCCTTCGATGACCAGCAGCGGGTCGCCAAGCTCGTTGAGCGCCTCTGCGGTGTCTGCGACCACCCAACCGTCCTGCCCGCTGACGAGAGCGTGGCGCAGACGTTCGCGAACGGGCGCCTCGCGCCACGCCGTTTGCGTGGGCCCTTCGGCAGTCGCCCGCCCGCGCACCGTTTCGGCGAAGGCCACGAGGCGCTCAGTGGCGTCGGGGCGACGTGCCAAGAGGACGTCTGTGACATGTTCGAGCAAGGCCGGTTCGATGTCTTCGTAGACCGCAATCTGGCCCGCATTGACGATGCCCATGTCGAGGCCGGCGGCAATCGCGTGGTAGAGAAAGGCCGCGTGCATCGCCTCGCGAACGGGATTGTTGCCTTGAAAGGAAAAACTGACGTTCGAAATGCCGCCCGAGGTGAGCGCCCATGGCAACTCCGCCTTGATCGTCCGCACGGCCTCGATAAACGCGACGCCGTAGCCATCGTGCTCTTCGATGCCCGTGCCGACGGTCAGTACATTGGGGTCAAAGATGATGTCTTCGGGCGGAAACCCGACCTCGTCGACCAGGATCCGGTAGGCACGCTGACAAACCGCCACCTTGCGGTCGTAGCCGTCGGCCTGGCCCTGTTCATCGAAGGCCATGACGACGACGGCGGCGCCGTAGCATTGAATCGCCTGTGCCCGCTCACGAAACAAGGCTTCGCCGTCTTTGAGGCTGATCGAATTGACAATGCCTTTGCCCTGAATGTTCTGAAGGCCCGCCTCAAGAACCTCCCATTTCGAGGAGTCGATCATGATCGGCACGCGGGCAATGTCCGGCTCGGCTGCAATGAGCCGCAGGAACGTGGTCATGGCGGCGGGTCCATCGAGCATGCCGTCATCCATGTTGATGTCGATGATCTGTGCGCCAGCGTCGACTTGCTGACGGGCGATCTCGACTGCCGCCGCGTAGTCTCCTTCGCGCACGAGGTCACGGAACTTGCGCGAACCGGCGACGTTGGTTCGCTCCCCGATATTGACGAAGTTCGTCTGGGGCGTCAATTCGAAGGCCTCAAGGCCGGCCAAGCGCAGG
>CAZUAB010000233.1:0-3139 GCA_964617795.1 uncultured bacterium | reverse complement strand
AGGCGAGCCAGCCGTTCGGTCTCCAGCGTCCAAGCATGCAGATAGCTCTGTATGGTCGATCGCAGCACAAAGGCCCAGGCGGACTCTCCGCGCCGGGCCGTGGCCGGATCTTGCCGCGTGGCGACATTCTTATGGTGGCCGTAGACATGCTCAATCGCAAATGAGGCGTCGCCGGTCAGCGCAAGCATCCACCGGCCGACAAGCATGGCTGGCTTGGACCAGGTCCGATGCGTAAGCTCATGGGCCACCACGGTTCCGGCCCCGCCGTAGATTAGGCCAATTCCCAGTACGGCACCGAGGATATCAAACCAGCTATTGGCTGCCCGGATGGCCAGAACATCCCGGCCGGTCAAAGACGCGACGGCATTTCCGAGGCCGAACAGATCACGGTCCGATAGTTGCCACGCGAACAGGAAACTGATCAGCAGCAAGAGTGGCAATGTCGAGTACAGGCTGAGGTTGAGAATCCACGGATGCGCGTAGGCCGGCTCACTGTCGTCGTCACCGAATACGGCATCTCCGCCGGTGACAAAGACGAAGCCAACAAGAAAGGTCAGCCATAGATGGTACCCACCCATCGCGGTCCCCCAAGCAGCAAGGACCAGCAGTCCGGTAATTGAGAAGAAGCGCAGATATTTCCACATCTTGACCTCCCTGAGGTACGGGATGATGCCCCCGGAGCACCAATTGAACGAACGGTCGATTAGTTCTTAGACTACTTCTAATCAGTCTCGCTGTCAAGTATCCCGGCAGGGAATGGACGTGGCACCACGGACGTGCCATCATGGTGGACACAGATCCTCCTCTTTTTTCGTCCGGAGCCCTCGTGAAAATCTTGCTTGCAGCCCTTTTCACGCTCGCCGTCGCCGCCTCACTGGTCTTTGCCGGTGCCGCCCTGCACTGGGCATGGACTGTGCACACCCTGCAGCAAGCACTCGCAGCAGAGCGTGCCACCTTATCAGGCCGGACCTTTGATTCGGCTGTACTGACGGAATTGCCGGCACCAGCCGCGCGCTACCTCGGGCAGGTGCTTGTGCCCGGCCAAAAGCACCTACAGGGGGCCGTACTTCACCACGTTGGTCAGATGGACCTCGGTGAAGTTGAGCCGCAATGGGCGCGCCTGCGCTCCCGCGAAACGGTCACAATGCAGCGTCCGGGCTTTGTCTGGGATGCCCGTGTCCGGCTATCGCCACTTGTGAACGTTCGCGTGTACGATGCCTACGTCGCTGGGCGAGGCCTGCTACGCGCCTCACTGCTGGGGCTGGTCACAGTTGCGGAGGCCGCCGATACACCGGCGATGGCACACGGTGAATTGATGCGCTGGCTCGCTGAGGCCATCTGGTATCCCACCGCCCTACTGCCGGGTAGCAGCGTCCGCTGGAACGCCGTGAGCGACAACGCCGCCCAAGTTGAGGTCTACGACGGTGCAGTGACAGCAGCGCTCGTGATGCACTTTGGTGCGGACGGACTGCCGACGCATATACAAGGCGAGAATCGGGGTCGGCTGGTCGACGGCAACGCCATCCCGACCCCGTGGGTCATTCATGTTGGCGACTGGGTCGAATTGGGTGGCATGCGGGTGCCGACCCGTGGTGAGGCCGCGTGGATTCTCGATGGCGCCGAGCGCCCGTACTGGCGCGGCACCCTGTTGGACGTCGAGTACCTCTGGGACGACGGCGGCGCCTGAGCGGCGCCAATCCCCCGCCGTCAGAGCAGCCGGATCAACGTCACCCCGCCAGCCGGACCCCACGGCACGGTGCGGCCCGCCACGCCCTCCAGGCCAAGGTTGCCGCGCAGCCACCAGCGCGACTGCGGAAACACAATCGAGCCGATCGCCTCAAAGCGGACGCTGTCGGTCGCCACGGCCCCGCTGCGCTCACCTTTCCAGCCCGCCGAAACCCCCAAAAAGCGCTGGTAGGCCGGGTACCACATCAGTGCCGTCGACGCGCGCGCCAACCAGATCGCATCATCATCGTGCCGCACGGGCCAGCGTCGGCCACCACCGCCCTCGAGCGAATTGCCGATCGCGCCCCAGATCTTGGTGACTTCAAGGCCCAACGTCTGCTCGAGATCACCACTGCCCGTGACGCGCGCACCCAACGGATCAGCGCTACCGTCGGCCGGGCGACCGGTCGGAAATCCCGTACCCAACCCCAGATGGATGGTCGGCTTGAGTTCGTCCCAAGCGAGCTCGCGAAACGGCCGTACAACGCAGGTTTCTTCGTCCATGATCTCGTAGCGCACACTAAGCGCCACATCACCGACGCCCCCGCCGACCGCGCTCATGCCCGGCACCACGACCCGCCGCAGTACGAACGGCAGGCTCGCCCCGAGCTGCCAATCGCCAGCGGCTCGCCAGGCGCCGCCGACAAGCATCCGTCCCTCGAGCGCCCGCATCGTCGAGCCGATCCGCGCGCCATCGGCATTCAGGCGATCGAGCTCGCCACTGCCCGCGAAGCGCGCCCCGACCAATGCCTTTTCCCATTTTGGCAGCACGAACGGATGTAGGGCACTGGCGCCACCGCAGCAGCTGGCGCCCACCACTGGGGTGGGCGCCAGCGCCACAACGGCGAGGACGGAGAAGAGGAGTGTCCGTCCTCTCACGATCATTTCACTTCGAACGTAAACGACGCCGTCTGTACGGTTGTCTCCATCGCGTAACGAAACTCGAGTTCAAGCAGCCACTCGCCGCCCATTTGGAACGGCACCGCAAAGGCCGATGGCTGATCGTCGTCGATGGTCGGCGCCTTGGCGGTGCCGTGGCCCATCGAAGGCATGCTTGCAGCCACGTCCAAGACGACCAGCGCCTCGGGATGGCGGGCCATGGCGGCCGGTACGGGCGCGTGCATGCCGCCATGCATCGTTTCGGCCGTCTCCATGATCGGATAGAGCACAAACGTGTTTTCGCCAACGACCGGGCATTCGCGACCGGCGATATGCAGCATGACGCGGCGCCCATCGGCCAGCGTGTCGACCTCGACGTGCTTATCGCCTTCGATTGCCGGGCAGGCTTCCTCGGCCGCCTTGGCCGCTTCTTCAGCAAGGTCGCCGCAGCCTGCGGCGACCAGAGTGAGGGCAGAGATCAGGACAAACGTCCGCGCATGCGGACGAGAAGATAGACGCATGGGATTCCTCCGTG
>CAZUAB010000232.1:0-3148 GCA_964617795.1 uncultured bacterium | reverse complement strand
GTCTATGGCCTCGTACGGGCCCACGTGGCGGCCCGGGCGCACGGCATGCGGCTGCTGGCGGGGGCACGGCTGACGCTAGAGCACGAGGCCGGTGGCGCCTCGACCTGCCTGGCCTGGGCCGCTGACCGCGAAGGCTGGGCTACACTCTGCCGCCTGCTGACGATCGCCCAGCGTGGTGGGCGCAAGGGAGAGGCTCGGCTGCCGACCGAGACCCTGCTGAGCGACAATCGGGGACTCGTGCTGCTCTGGACGGGCGAACAGTCACTGCCCGTGCTGGCCGTGGCCGATCCGGCGGCGGCGGCCGAGTGCGATCGCCTGGCCGGGCCGCTCAAAGATGCCTTCGGCGATCGCCTGTACCTGGGAGTTGCCCGCCACGCACGTCCCGAAGACGTCGGGCGCGAGCGGGCCGTGCGGACGCTGGCGGGGCAGCTCAAGCTCCCCGTTGTCGCCGCGCCCGAGGTGCTTTACCACAGCGCAGAGCGACGCCCGCTGCAGGACGTGCTGACCTGCATCCGGCACCGCACGACACTGGCCGACGCCGGGCGGCTGCTGCGGGCCAACGACCGCTTTGCGCTGCCCTCGCCGCAGGACATGCAGCGCCGCTACGCCGACCAGCCCGGCTGGCTCGCGGCTGGTTGGTCGCTTAGCGAGCGCCTTGGCTTCGATTTTGGCCAGCTCGACTGGCGCTATCCAGGCGAAATTGGGGCCGATGGCATGCTGCCCCGCGAGCGGCTCCGCCGGCGCGTCGACGAAGGCGCACAACGGCGCTACGGCGGCGATCCGCCCGCCGATGTGCGGCGCCAACTGGAACACGAACTGAGCGTCATCGACGACCTCGGCTATGCCGGGTATTTCCTGACCATGGCCGACATCGTCGACCGCTGCAACGCGCAGGGCATCCTCTGCCAAGGCCGCGGGTCGGCGGCCAACTCGGCCGTCTGCTGGTGCCTGGGTATTACAGCGGTCGATCCGGTGCGCAGCGGACTGCTGTTTGAGCGCTTTATGTCGCGCGAACGCGCCGAGCCGCCCGACATCGACCTTGACATCGAACACGAGCGGCGCGAAGAAGTGATCCGCTGGGTGTACGAGCGCTACGGCCGAGACCGCGCCGCCATGGTCGCCAATCTGGTTCGCTGGCGCAGCCGCTCGGCGCTGCGAGAGGTCGGCCGGGTCCTCGGGCTGCCGGCCGAGCCAATAGGCCGCCTCGTGCGGCTGGCCGGCTACCGCGCGCCCACGCCGGCCGAAGTCACGTCCGTCGGGTTTGATCCCACCGCCCCGGCGCTGCGCCACCTGCTGCGCCTTGTCGACGAGATGCAGGACCTGCCAAGGCACCTGTCGATCCACCCCGGCGGCTTCCTGCTCGGGCAGGCGCCGATCGACACGCTGGTACCGGTTGAACACGCGACCATGCCGGGCCGTACCGTCATTCAGTGGGACAAAGACGACATTGAGACGCTCGGCCTGTTCAAGGTCGACCTCTTGGCGCTGGGCGCACTGACCTTGCTGTCCGGGGCGCTAAATCTGCTACACAAAGCGCGCGGCCTGTTGCTGACGCCGGCGACGATCCCGGCCGACGACCCGGCGACCTGGGCCATGATTCAGGCCGGCGACACGGTCGGCACGTTTCAGATTGAAAGCCGGGCACAGATGGCTATGTTGCCGCGCCTGCGCCCCCGCTGCTACTACGACCTCGTCATCGGCATCAGCCTCGTGCGGCCGGGGCCGATTACCGGCGGCATGGTTCATCCCTACCTGCGTCGCCGCGCCGGCGAAGAGCCGGTCCAATACCCCCACCCCAGCCTCGAACCGGTGCTGGCCCGTACGCTCGGCGTGCCGCTGTTTCAGGAGCAGGTGATGCGACTGGCCGTCGTTGCCGCCGACTACACGCCCGGTGAGGCCGACCAGCTCCGCCGCGACATGGCCGCGTGGCGGCAGGCCGGCCGCATCGAAGATCACCGGCGCCGCCTGATCGACCGCATGACGGCCAAGGGCATTGCCCCCGATTTTGCCGAACGCGCCTTCGAGCAGATCCGCGGCTTTGGCGACTACGGCTTCCCCGAAAGCCACGCGGCCGGCTTCGCGCTGATTGCCTGGGCAACGGCCTGGCTGCGCTGTCGCTACCTCGACGTCTTTGTTTGCGCCCTCCTGAACGCCCAGCCGATGGGGTTTTACGGCGTGGCCACAATTCTCGGCGACGCCCGCAGGCATGGCCTCACCGTCCGTCCGATGGATGTCCGGCACAGCGACGATGGCTGCACGCTGGAGCCTCTTGGTCCGGAGGATCCCCCACTGCCAGCCCAAAGCACCTGCGATCCGCCGCAAGCGGCCCTGCGCATGGGCCTGCGTTTTTTACATGGTCTGTCGCACAAAGCGCGCCGTCGCATCGTCCAAGAGCGGCAGCGTGCTCCCTTCGATGCCCTCGGCGATTTTGTCCTGCGCACACGGCTGGAGGTCGATGACTTGGCGCGACTGGCCGAAGCGGGCGCGCTCGACGGCTTCGGCCTCGAGCGGCGCGAGGCGCTGTGGGCCGTGCGCAGCTTGGCCGCCTGGATCCCCCGCGGGCAAGCCGTGCTGCCGCTGGCACCCCCCGAGAGTCCCGTAACGCTGCCGCCGCTTGGGGCCGCCGAAGCCGTCTGCTGGGATTGGCGTACCAGCGGTCACAGCACCCGCGGCCACCCACTCGCACCGCTGCGCGCCCACCTGCGTCGGACCGGCATCGCCGACGCCGCCACGCTACGCACGGCCCGCGACGGTCGCCGCATGCGCTACGCCGGCCTCGTGATCTGTCGCCAACGCCCCGGTACCGCCGGCGGCATCGTCTTTATGACCCTGGAAGATGAAACCGGCCTCGTCAACCTGATCGTCCGCCCCAACGTCTACGAACGCGACCGCACCATCGCGCGCACCCAAAGCTTCCTCGGCATCACCGGACGCCTGCAAAACCGCCACGGCGTCACCCACCTCATCGCCGAACAACTCTGGATCCCCACCACCAACGCCCCCCTGCACATCCCCAGCCGCGATTTCCACTAAGCCCCCAAGGAGCCACGCAGCCCGGCACCCATCGCAACCCCCAGCGCCCCAACGCCCCTGCCCCAAGGAGCCACGCAGCCCGGCACCCATCGCAACCCCCAGCGCCCCAACGCCC
>CAZUAB010000231.1:0-3157 GCA_964617795.1 uncultured bacterium | reverse complement strand
TGAGCAGGTCGACGAAGTCCAGCGGCAAGCCGAGCTCTTCGTCGATCAGCGGCTGAATTTCCGAACCGAGCAGATCCCTGACCGTATCTTCGATCAGGCCCGTCAACAGGCTGTCGATGGCCCCCAAAACCAGGCCGACAAGACCACACTCCGAAAACCACTGACTGGCACAAACGCCATAACTACCCGCGATGTTCAAAGTACCAGTCAGCGCAGCGCTGTTGATGCCGATCTCGGCCCCGACCAACGGATGGTTATTAAGTGACGTATCGGGAGGCACCCCCGAGCTCGATCCCGAACCGCCGCTGATCGCGCAGCTTCCGCCGCCGCCGGACGACGTGCTGGACCCGCTGCCCGAGCCGCTGCTCGTTGAGTATGCCTCGCCGTCACGGCCGAGCATGGAGTAGTAGCCGTTGATGAACTTGATGTCGCCGCTCAATGTCAGGTCACGCGCCTGAAGCAGCGTCCCTTGCCCGGTGGCCGTGTTGTTCTCACCCCACCAACAGCAGTCCGACAGCAACTTAAGACCAAGCCAAGCGTCGAGCCGCACCTCGGGCAATACGATGACGAGGTCGATCTTCTGGCCGGCCAAGTTGTTGGTCATCGACACGCGGATGTCGTTCCACGTCGTCGACGAGGTGTTGCAGGTGCCGTCGCAGGTCAGGCCGGGGTAGACCTGCGGGCAAGCCTCACCCGCATTCCAGACGCCGTTGCTGTTGAGGTCGTCGGTGGGGTGGAACAGACAGTCGGGGTCGATGCGCTGATTGCGATAACTGATGGCGGAATCGTAGAACGGCCCCTTGCACCAGTAGTATTGAGAGGTATCCTGCGGGTTCGCCGGATCCTTGAACCGAGCGATGCGGTGCCCGCCGCCGGCCGGGTAGTTGGACGGGCAGCCCGAACTGTTGGTGCCGTAGCGGCCATGCCACATGTTCGAACCGTAACCGTAGGAGTCATTACCCCATGGTCCCGGCGGTGTAGGGTTGGCTGCAGCGCCGGGCAGGCAGTTGGCACAGGAATTGTTCTCGAAACTGCTCCACAACGAGACGCTGTTTTTGGTCAGACCGGCGCAGGTGCAACGGCCGCCGTCGCCGTCATCGTCGTTGGTGTTGTGAATCTTGATGCAGGCCGGACCGACGACGGCATCGAACCCCGCCGTCAGGCCGTTGAGAAATGTGGCGAGCAGAGTACTGATGGCGTTGGGGGCGTCAACCGCGACGCGATCACGGCGCACCCAGCCGTTGAGGATGATCTGGATCTGCTTGGCAAGAAACTGGAAGCCGCTGTTGGTGATACGGATCGAAAAATCATCGCGGAGCGTATAGGCCTGACGAATCGCGAGCGGGATCCCGAGGTTGCCCAACTCACGCGGCGCGTCTTCGACCCGTACGCCGTCATCGGCCGCCCGGGCGTCGCTCGACGGCAACGCAACCACCGCCGACGCAACGGCGATTGCAGCCATCAAAGGCCTGCCCCATCGCGTCAGGCGGGCTAGCGACAACATGTTGGGGCTCTCGTCAAACATCGTTTGCAGGGTCCTCCATGCTCCATTCTACGCGGCGCCACCACGGGTGTCAAGGCGTAGACCGGCGGTCAGTAGCCCCCAACCCTCGCGGGCCAGGCGTACCAACATCGCTGGATCACGCAGCCCACTGCGCGCGCTGCGCAGAAGGTAGCGCGGTGACAGATAGACGCGTCGGTTGGCGCGGCGGCGCCAGCGGGCCAGGACGTGCTGCGGCAAACTACCGATCAAGGCACCCTCACCACTCGAGCAGTCGCCCGCCGCGCCGACGAACCCGGCGCCGGCGCGTACGACGCCGATGTTGAATGAAGCATAGTCGGGGTCGAGGCGCCGCGCCAACTGGATCGTCGCGGCCAGATCGGCCTCGCCCTCGCCGGGCAGCCCAAGCACGAAGTGCGCCCCACGTCGTATATGGCGGCGGTCGAGGCGGCGAAACGCCGCTGCGACGGCCTCGGCGCTGCCGCCGCGGCGCATGGCCGCGAGACTGGTCGTCGAGGCGCTCTCGACGCCCATTTGCACCTGCACGCAGCCCGCCGCCGCCAGAAGGTCGGCCGCCTCATCGTCGATCGTCTCGGGGCGCAGAAAACAACTGAAGCGAAACGGCAGGCGGGCGTCGGCCCAGCGCGCCAAAAGCGACTTGGCCCGCGGCAGGGGGCCGCCGAAGTTGACGTCCCGCACGTGCAGCCAGCGCACGCCGCGCGCCGCCCACGTTTCGAGTTCGGCAAACAAGTCGTCCTCGTCGCGCAGCTCGAGCCCCAGCACGTCGCGATTGTTGTTGCAGTACGAGCAGCGGAACGGACAACCGTGCGCCGTCAGTACCGAGGCAACAGGGTGGCCCAGCAACGGATAGCGATAGGGCGCCAAGGACCAGTCGGGAGGGCGACCCCAGACGGTACGGGCCGGCATCGGCAGCGACGGCAGGCCGCGGCCGGCCCGAACAGCGTCCCGCAGGGCCGTGCCCGTGAACGGGTAAAGGAGACCCGCAGCCCATGGGCGTGTCGCCCAATAGGTCCAACCGCGCATGACGGCCTCACCACCCACGGCCACCGCTGCACCGGTGCGCGCCGCGGCAGATTCGAGAAACGCGGCGTCCGCAGACTCACTGAAGCCGCCGACCAAGGCGACGATCAGATCCGGGGCGTACGCCGCAAGCGCGTTGAGCATTTCAGTCGGCCCGCGCTTGGCGCCCTCGAACATACGGGTTTCGACAAGCGGCTCAAGCAGCGCGCCCTGCACCCACAGATCAATGGGCGCCCAATTGTAGGCGCCCTTGCTGCGGCTCGTCGAATAGAAGTCGCGCAGAATCGGCTGCGGCGAGGGCGGCGTGACAAAGGCCACACGTTCGATGCGGGCCGGCAGCCGGGCCCATTGGGGCACCGCAGCGGCAGCAGGGGAAGTACGAGGCTGCTCCATGACATGGATTCTAGCAGCCGCACCCCTTTGCGGCGACGGAGCAGGCGGCACGTGCCCGTGCCTTTGCGGTATCATCGGATCGTGCACGCCAATGCGCCACCACAGTCCCGCCCCGTCCTCGAAGCGCTGATTGCGTTCCTCGTCGGCGGCGCCGCCGTCTGGCATCTTCGCGACTTCGGTGCGTTGCCGCCCGCCTACAATGAGAGGTACGGCCTGCTGACG
>CAZUAB010000230.1:0-3206 GCA_964617795.1 uncultured bacterium | reverse complement strand
CACGTCGCGGAGCGGCACACCGCTGCGGTTGACTACACCGTACTCGATCGATTCCGACTCACCGCCCTCAAAGTTCCACAGTACTGCGGTTGTGCCAGTGCGGTCATCGCGGGTCAACGGCACGCCGCCGTCCGAAATCTCAACGTCGTCGATGAACAGGTTGCCGTTGTCGGGGTCGCCATCACGCACGACACGCACAGCCACCATCGCGGCGCCGGGCGTATCCGGGATTGTTGCGGTCTCGACCGCCAAACGCCACCCGCCAAACGGCGCAACCTGCGGCAGCGTGCAGCTCACCGTTGAACCGCTAGCCGTGCAATGGGCCGTATTCTGTCCGTGGCCACCGAACACCCATTCACGAATGTTGTGCGGCGCCCACCCGACTCCCCACTCCGTCGAATACTGCCCCCTCGACGGCACCCAGCGCATCATGTTGAACGGATCATCTAGCGTGTCCACGAAGATCCCGTTGGCCAGATAGCGTATCCCCTGGTCGATATAGAAGCCGCCATCATTGGTATCCCGGTTCGTTTCCATCTTGGTCGCGGGGTCGATGCCGACCATCCGGTGTTCTCCGGGATTGAAGTACCAAAGCAGCCCATCGTCGGGATTGTAGGTCATCGCTGCAGCCCTGCTGATGTTGCCAGAGATATTCACCGATGGTTGGTGCCAGAAGGTGGAGTGGCCGTTGGCTGGATCGATCGAAAAGATCGCAAATGGATCGGCGTTGATACCATCGTCGCCAGCGATCGTCAGCATCGTGCCGTCGGGCAGGATCGTCAACATTCTGGTTTTACGATCAAGCTGCACCTCGTCGTGTACCGTACCCGCGATCGGGTCGATACGGGCAAGCCAGCGAGATTGGCCGCCCCCCCAGCTGTACGGCCAGCAATCGGCCGAGGTCGTGCGGCCGATGATTGCCCAATAGGCCCCCGCCGTCGGATGCAGATCAAAACCAAACACACCGCAGATCACGTCCGTACCGAAGCTCGCGGGCGGTACGAGCTCAACGTTGTCGAGTTCGTCACCGTTCTGCCAGTCGATCAGGAAAAGGTCTGTAATGCCGTCACTCTCTGCGTCCCAGCTTATTTCGGCCACGGTAGCCAGGGGCAGCGCCTCAATACGTCCCGCCTGAGCGGCACCCGGCAGTACAAACTCAAGCACTGTCGGGCCAGCAGCGGTGCTGCCTTCATTGACCACGGTCAGTTCAAAGCGCTGCACGGTCGGCGTCCCGACCGACAGTACCGGCGCATCGACCGACACATCGTGCAGGACGACGTCAGGCTCAGCGGCATGGGCCGAGGCGGTGGCCAATACTACGGATACCGTAGTCAAGAATTTGGCGATTCGTGAATTCACAGAGGTACCTCATTTTCGGCGGGTGATCGTTACGCCACAGCAAATAGTGGATCATTTGGAATGATTGTAGCAGACACACTGCTGGATTCCAAAAGGCCCGCGCCGAAAGAGAACCGGTGGGGATCCGACAGGCAAATGCCTATCGGATCCCCATACGCACCAGGCTCTGCATCTATGGTCGCGTGAACGTCAGCGCCGGCCCTTCGATTGGCAGGCCCTCAATGACTGTGTCGGGCGCCGGGGTACCGGGGATGCTGGCCTCGGCCGCCGTCACGCGGAGCTGGATGGTGCCGCTCGGGAGTAGCGCCAGCAGATCATCGACAGCACCGCAGCCGGGCGCCGAAACCATGAGTGCTGCGGCCAGTACCCAGAGTGTCCGGCGCCGACGCAAGGCAAGGAATCCGGCCGCCACAAAAGGCAACAGCAGGGCTGCCGCTTCTTCAACAGAACCCGCATCAGTAGGCGCCGCCGCCTTGCGGACGCTTGTCGGAATCAACAAAACGTGCATCGTAGCATCGGCAGGAACAATCAGGCCGCCCAACGAAATCTGTGTAGAGGTACCGGCAACAACGGCGGCGCCGGTCGTCAGTGTGGGTTCGTCGGCATCGACTGTGCCGTTGCCGTTGAGGTCATGAACGACACGCAGCGACACATTGGCAGCCAAACCGCCGACCGTGGCGGTTGATTCGACGGTTAGGGCACGGACAATGAGGTCTTGCGAACCGCCACCGTGCGTCAAGGACAGTTGCAGGCCAGCGGCGTTCCCCAAGTCAATTGCGCCACCCGTCGGCGACGCCGGGCCGGCAGCGACTGTCAACGACGGCCCCATTACGCCTACCTGCGTGCGGCCGGCGTTGTCACCGGGCGTCAGCTCAGGCGGCGAACCGGCCTCGGCCACGGGCGCCACCACAAAGTACCCACCCAGGTCACCAGCGGTTACGCCAAGTTCGATGTCGACCGAGGCGTCGACGGCCAAACCACCAAGATCGCAACTGAGAACTGCATCGGCGACGGTGCAGGTTGCCCCGTCGAGGGTCAGGCCTTCGGATACCGGCACGGTCAGTACCACCCCGTTGGCCACATCTGGGCCGTTGTTGACGACCGTCACGGTGATTGTCGTCTCGGCGCCCTGCGCGATTGCCGCATCGACCGCGGTAAGCGAGAGCTGCAAGTCGACCGCGGGGCCGAATACCAAACGCGACGTCGCGGCGTTGTTGCCCAGATTGGGTTCGTCGGTCGACGTCGAGACCACTGCAGTCAACGTGGCCACACCCTCGGCACCAGCCGTAACGTTGTAGGTCAAGGTCGTCGCTGCGCCCCCGGCTAGGCCGGCGCGGTTGCAGGTGACTGTGCGGTCGGGCTGAAGCGCACCGCAGCCGAAGCCACCCGCAGCGCCAAGACTGACTGGCGTCACGTTGTCGGGGAAGGTCAAGACAAGAGTGACATCGGCCGTGCCTATGTCGCCTTGGTTGGCGATATCGACGGTGTAGAGCAGTGCATCACCGGGAAAGTAGCGCTCGCCGCGCGGGGCAACCGCAACATCAAGATCCGCCGGCGCCAGCACCGTACGCGTTTCGCTCAGTCTTGCGGTATCTTCCGGATCTCCCAAGCGCGACGTATCGGCTCTGAAAATTGCGCTTCCAGCAGCATCGGGCGTAAACACTGCATCAACCTCAAAAATCCAGCCGCCCCACGGCACAACATCCGGGACCGTGCAGGTCAGTACGGCCCCGGCGGCCACACAATCGACCTCGTTGTGCCAATTGCCGCCGAATACCCAATCGCGCATGTTGTCGGAAAATCTCCCCATATAGCTGTTGGCCCAGACCGCTCCACCCGTATCGTAT
>CAZUAB010000229.1:0-3209 GCA_964617795.1 uncultured bacterium | reverse complement strand
GCGAAATCTTGAGGCGGAAGTGGCCGAGCACATTCCGTTCCCCCTTGAAGAGGTCAACGTCGATTTCGAAATCATGGGCGACGACCCCGATGAGCCAGACCGGATGACGGTATACCTGGTTGCCGCCAAAAAAGATATGATCGGTGAGTTGAATGGGGTGCTGCTAAGCTGCGGCGTCAAGCCCATCGTGCTCGACGTCGACACGTTCACTCTCGGCAACGCATTTGAAGTCAACTATCCGGAGCATCTCGGTGAGCCGGTGGCGTTGGTCAATATCGGCGCGGCTACGACGAACATCAACATCGTTCGGGACGGGCGCAGCCTGTTCGTTCGCGATATCATGCGCGGCGGTTATGAAATGACCGAAGAGATCCAGCGTGCACTCGGCGTCAGCTTCGAAGAGGCCGAGTTGTTCAAGCGTGGTGGCGATGAGGGCAGCGATGCCCTGATTCCCGAAGAGGTCGGATCAATCCTGACCAATGCCAACGCCAAGCTGGCCGAAGACATCCAGCGCACACTGGATTACTACTACAATAACGCCGGTGGGGAGCGCTGCAGCAGAATCTTCCTGTCCGGCGGGATGAGCCTCGTCGGCGGCATGGATACGACGATCCAACGGCGCAGCGGTATTCCGGTCGAGCTGTTGAACCCGTTCCGGAGGATTCGCATTGGCGGCAAGGGCATCGACCCGCTCATGATTGAGCGCGAAGCGCCGCTTTTTGCTGTTGCGGTCGGACTGGGTCTGCGGAGGGGGTTCGACAAATGATTCGCATCAACCTGCTGGAGGTTCGCGAGGAGCGGCGCAAGCTGGCGATGCAGACGTTAATGGCCTCGGCCCTCGTCGTGTGGATCGCAACCTTGGGTATTCTGGCTATGCTCTATCTGACGCTCCAAGCCGAGATCGACGATGTCCGCGATCTTGCCCGCCGCGAGCAGGACGAAGTCACCCGTCTGCAAAAAATCGTCGGTGAGGTCGAAAAAGAGCAAGGGCGCAAGAAAGAGATCGAGGAAAAACTCGAAATCATTGTGTCGCTTGAGCGTACCCGCGGTGCGCTGGTCGGCCTGATGACCGGCATCGCCGAGACGATGCCTCAGGAGGTCTGGGCGCGCGAGATGGAGCTGCTCGGTCGTGATGTTGTCATGAAGGCCTCGGCCGTCGACATGCAGTCGATCGGCAGCTACGTCAAGATGCTCAAGGCCGATCCCCGTTTTGTGGACCCGCAGACGACGGATATCAAGGTCAACAAAGACGGCATTGTCGACTTTTCTCTGCGCGTGCAGATTGCCGCAGTTGAAGGCGCAGCCGTGGAACCCGAGCCGACCGGGCGGCGTGTGCCGGCCAAAGGGGGACGCTGATGGAAAAGCTATACGAGGCCATCGAGAGGGTACCCGAGCAGTTTCGTTATGTCGTGATTTTCGGCGTCGCGCTGCTTGCCAGCTTGCTGTTTTGGTTCTTGGTGCGCATGCCTGCTCAGGATGAATTGGCCCGCCAGGTCACGGCGTACGAGCAAATTCACAAGGATTTGCTCGAGAAGAAGCGCATTGCCGACAATCTGCAGTTCTGGCAGCTCGAAGTACAGCGGCTGCGAGGCCAGCTCGAAGAAGCATTGACGCGCCTGCCGACCGCGATCGAGATGGATGAACTGCTGATCAACATTCCCAATATCGCCAAGAAGAATGCCCTTGAGGTATCTGAGTTCGCGCTTGACAAAGAGCGGGCAAAAAAGGGCTACGCTGAAGTTCCGATGCTGCTCAAGATGAACGGGACCTATCAGGGGCTGGGCGGCTTTGCTCAGGAAGTCGGCGACCAAGCTAGAATCATGGCCGTTCGTAGCGCCAAAATGAAGGCCCGGAGTTCGCGGGGCCAGACGACGGACGCCGGAGCGCCGGCTCGCGATGCGCTCGGCGCAGCCGTCGATCCCGGGACACACCTTGATATCGAGGCAGAGGTCGTGACCTACCGGTTTCTTGATTCCGCGGCTCCGGCGGCTGCCGCCAAGAAGGGAAGGCCCTAACCCATGCGTTGGCGTCCACTACTTCTGATTTTGTTCCTCGGGGTCGTGCCGGCCTGCGGCGACGACGAGGCACCGGCTATCGCACCGACGGCACCGGCCGTACCGGGTGCGCAGCCGGCACCGCGCGATGCGGCTGCAGCGGCGCCTGCGACCGCGCCGGCGGCGAGCACCGCGGCGGAAGATCTGGTGGTCCGCCGGTTCCGGCCGGCCCGTGATCCGTTCCGTAGCGTTACCGAGCTTCGGCGGCGCAGCACATCCAGCCTGACGCACCCACTACAACAGTACAGCGTGCAGCAGCTCGAATTGCTCGGGATCATCTGGGGTATCGCCGATCCCAAGGCGCTGCTGCGGGCACCCGACCAGCGCGAGTTTGTGATCGGCGTCGGAACACCTGTCGGGACCGGTGACGGCAAGGTCGTTGCCATACTGCAGGATAGGGTCATCATCGTTGAGCGTTACTACGATTATCGCGGCCAGCTGCAGACCGAACGCTATGAAATCGTTCTGCCCAGCCGAGGGGAGTAGCAAGGTATGAATCGCTTCAGGAAGACTCTTTCCATTGCGCTTGCAACAGCCTTGGCGTCCGGCCAACTGCTGTCGTGTGCCGGTGCCGACCGCAAATCCGGCGCCCTCGACGGGCCGGACCGGCTGCAGAAGCTTGAGGTGCGGCGGGTGGGCCCAGACTACTTCGTCCGCGTCGAAGGCCTAAAAACGCCGACCTACACGGTATTCAGGCTCCTCAATCCACCTCGTGTCGTGATTGATTTGGCCAACTATGATGTTCGCGCGCTCTCCGAGCCCCGTGCGGTCAAGCGGGGTGAGATCTCGCGGATCCGTGCCCGCCAGTTCGGCGATCAACAGCTCGGCATCGGGCGTCTCGAAGTAACCCTGCGCAGTCTGGTCGATTTCGAGGCTTGGGCGGACGGGAACGCACTTGTACTGCGAGTGCAACCGGCCCAAGCCAAGATCGACAAATTGCAGGCCCTGTCCCAGGTCGATGACGCGACGCTGCTGGACGAGCCGCTGGACGGCGAAGAAATGCTGCTCGAAGAAGAGTTTGTCGAAGACATCGACTTGGGCGGCGACGTCGAACTGCCGCCGCTAGGAGAGCCCGAGCCCGCCGTAGCTGCCGCTGCGCCCGACCCTGTCCCGGGTCATGTACTGGTACTGCAGGCCCTCGATGGTGGTCGCGCG
>CAZUAB010000228.1:0-3257 GCA_964617795.1 uncultured bacterium | reverse complement strand
TGGCAGTGGCAACAGCAGCGCCAGGCAGCCGGCGGCAATCACATGCACCCTTGTCTCCATCGACGGGCTCCCCTCTCATCGCACGCATTCTAGCACGGCTGTTCTAACGGCAGAGCTTGGATGCGATGCGGGACGTGGCGTGGTTGTAGGCAGGAAAACGCGGCAGGCTAGACTGCGCGCCCCCGAGCCGCCGCCGGGGCCGCAAAAAATGCGCGCACGATCCACCACGCGCACAGCAGCGAGCCTGTAGCCAAGTACAGGTACCCGAGCAGCTCTTGCTCGTTGGTTAGGTAATTGTTGCACAGGCGGATCGGGGCTTCGAGATACAACCACCCCATCACGAAGGCCATGGAAATGGCGTTGGCCCATAGTGCGCCGCGCACGACGCTCGGCAAGTGCGGCCAGCTAAATCTCAGCGGCAGCCCCAACAGCAAGGGTACGGTCAGGAACTTGGCCACCGTCCAGGCCGGCTGGTCGAGCGCACGATCAAGCGAGACCGGCAGCAACCAGACGGCCAGCGTAAAAAGGGCCAGCAATATACCGGAGATTCCAAACCGGTTCACCTGCATCACCGGCGCCGAGCGTTGCTCGCCCAGAAGCCGTGCCAGATAACCACCAATCACAACCAGCAGGATGATCTGCCCCACATGGCCGACCATCGATTGCTCAAGCCAACCGCGCAACGCGGGGGTCGCCAGCAGCGCCCAGGCGGCACAGCATGCGTAGAGGCGCCGTCCAAAACCGGTGGTCACAGGCGCTCGCGTACGGCGGCAACAACCGCCTGCAAGTCATCCGTCGGGAAGATATCGACAAGATTGGACTGCCGATCCAGCAAATAAAATGCTGTGTTGTGCTCGAACATCCCGCCCCCTGTCGGGATCACCGTGACGCCAAAGATCTCCAGCATTTGTTGGAGGTCCTGCCGGGCCCGCGCCATCCACCAATTTTCGGCCGACAGGCCGAAATTGCGCGCATAGCGGGACAGGCGCGGCTGCAGATCAGCCGGATCAAAGCTGATACTGAGAAAATGTACGGCCCCGCTGTCGATCGCATCCGGCAGCGCATCGCGGATTTCCCCCATTTGCGCGGTCGAGGCGAGGCAAACGGTCTGGCAGGCGGTGTAGATGAACGTAGCCACGACCACACGCCCCTGCAGATCGTACAGGCGTACGTGCTCGCCGGTGTGGACCTCTAGCTCAAAATTGGGCAACGCCAGCGGATGTTCACGAACGCGGAGTCGGCGTGCACCCTCGGCCGTAAAGATACGAAAGCCCATCGTGGCCTCGAACAATACGAATACACCGAGCACAAGGACGCCGACGGCGGCCGTGACCGTCTTTCGCATCACGCCGATTCATGCGCGCGTGCCGCCCGCCGTAACCCCCAAAAAAACCGGGTAACAAAGACAATCGTCGCGATGATGACGAATGTTGCAAAGACGCTGGCAATCTGGCTTTGGCTGACCCACGGCTCGATATGTTCGGCATAACGCCGGGGAGCACTGTCACGCCCGCTGACGAGGAACATGCCGACGAAGCACAATCCACCGATGGCGTAGACCCAGAACGCCACCCGAGACGGCCGTCGCTCTTCCATCCCCGCGTACGTGCGCATCATCCACATCATAAATCCGAGCGCCATCGCAATCATGCCCAACAGCAGGTAGAAATGGAAATGACCGGGGACCCACAGCGTATTGTGCATCACCACGTTGACACGAATGGTCGCATCGATCATGGCCGGGATGACCCCGGCGGCCCAGCCGAATGTACCGAGAAACAGCAACCCGGCAGCAACATCCCAGCGGATCCCCGACCGATGGACATTCACAATCGCACCGTATGCGGTCACAACCAGTACAGGCAGCCCGCTTGTGTAGGAAATGATTTGACCAAGGACGTGCAGCCAGACAGGTTGCACGAAATCCAACAGCAGGTGATGCGGATAGACGATGATGACCATCACAGTCGCCGCCGTCCAAGCCGCAAGGAACGGTCTGTTGTTCGACGACCAGGGCCGTCCCGTGTATCGCGGCAGCAGGTGATAGACGGCGATGATCGACATATAAATCGTCGCGTTGATGAACACATGGCCGAAGAAATAGATCATGTTCTTGGCAGCGAGCGGATCGATCGTGAACGCCGGAACGTGCAGGTTGATCAGGCTCATCACCACGACGGCGGCACCGGCAACGATGCCGGCCGTATTGACGATAATCACCATGGTCGAGGCGATCACGGCCGGCGGCGGCGACTCAGTGCTCTTGCCGAACAGCCGAGGCCAACCGAGACCGCCGCCAAGGCTGCCATAGACGCGGCGAATTGCCAAGGCCGCGTCGAGGTAGAACAAAAGAAACCCCACACCAATCAGGAGCAGACCGGCCAAAAATGCCGTCGCCCCCCCCGCGCCCCAAAGCCCCATGGACAGCCGGGGCAATGGGTAAAGGAAGGTCCAGAGTCCGGCATAGCCGCCAACCAGGATGCCCAAGATAATCAGCGTAACGCCGGCCAGGAACAGCCCAAAATTGACCCAGGCAACCGCCAGCGACAGACCAACATATTGACGTAGGAAGTACCACATGATGCCGGCGCCGGCGATCGCCGCCGTGCCGACCATACCCACCCCATGCAGCGTCAAGAACTGGTAGAACAAATCGGGCGGAAGGCTAAGCCATTGCCCCTGCCCCAAGCGCAGAAGCAGCCCAAAGATCATCATCAGCACGAGTACGAGTCCGGCCGTCGCCATATAGGCGAGAACGACTCGACGCTCGACTGGAGAAACCGCTGTGTCCGGTGTATACGGGCTTACGGAGCTCATTGTTGGGCCTCCCCATTCTCCGCGGTTACGACGAAATCCGACCGCATGGCGTGGTGGACCACCCCGCAATACTCCAAACAGAGCAGCTTGTAGGTCCCCGGGGTGTCAAAGCGGTATCGCAGAATGTTTGTGTATCCCGGCATCGCCTGAGTTTGGGCAACCATGCGGCCGCTTTCGTCGTAAATCGCAAAGCTGTGATTGACGTCTTTGGCGGTCACCTCGAACGCGATGTCCTTGTTTACCGGGACTTCATTTTGGCTCAGCTCCCAATACCACTGATGCCCAACAACCTGAACTGTGAGGTCGGGCGGCGTGGCCGCACGATTGTGGGTATCCGCATAAGGCAGTTGCGGCAGGGTAAATGCGGCCGCAACCACCATGACTACCGCCAGAACACCGAACCACCAGGGCCGGATGCGGTAGAAACCCGCGGTGACGGT
>CAZUAB010000227.1:1777-3273 GCA_964617795.1 uncultured bacterium | reverse complement strand
ACCCATCCCGGCCGATCGGTTCTCGCTGCGCGCCCTGCGCCGGTAGCGGTTGGTGTTGATACCGCGGCTGGCTTGGCGCAATCTCGGCCGCAACCCGCGGCGCACCGGCCTGACCATGAGCGCCATGGGGTTGGCGACCGGATTGCTCGTACTGGTGCTCGGCTACGTGGACGGTTTTTTTGCCGACATGATTCGCGTCGTCACCGAGCTCGAGCGCGGGCATGTGATGGTGGCGGCGCCCGGCTATCTGGAGCGTGCCCGGCTGGAGAACGTGCTGCCGGCCGAGGGGCCGGATGCGGCCCCGACCCGCTTGGCTTCGACAGGGAAGGTGCGTGCCGTCGCTGGCCGTCTGCGCGGCTGGGCGCTCCTGTCGGCTGGCGACGATGCGCGTATGCAGACGGTACCCGTGGAGCTTCTGGGCATCGATCCCATTGCCGAAACCGAGGTGACAGCGCTGCTCGGTACGGTGGTGCGCGGCGTCGCTATCACGTCGGTCACCGGCGACGGCGTCATACTCGGTGCCGGGCTGGCCCGCCGCCTGCGCGTCGACGTCGGTGACGAGCTGGCCGCGATGGGGCAGGGCGCCGACGGGTCGATCGCCCAGGCGCTTTGGCAGGTAGTCGGCGTGTTTGATACGGGCGACCCGGGCCGCGATGCGGGCTTGGCACTGATCGGGCGTACGACGCTCGGCGAATTCTTGGCCCTCGAAGGGGTCGTTCACGAATGGGTGCTGCGGCTGGACGACCCGCTGTCGGCCGTGTCGTTTGCCGCTGCGGTCTCGGGCACCGTGCCCGGTGCCGTCGTGACACCCTGGCAGGACGTGATGCCGCAAATCGCGGCGCTTCTTGGCATGGCCGAGGCCAGCCAGTGGTTTTCGGCCCTTTTCTTCTACTTTGCCGTCATCTTGATTGCAATCAATACGATGAGCATGAGCTTTTACGAGCGTACCCGCGAGTTTGCGGTGATGGGCGCCGTTGGTCTGTCGCCGCGGCGAATGTGGCGGCTGCTGCTACTCGAAGGCCTGCTGATGTCGACGGTTGCGGCGCTCATTGGCGCTGCGCTTGGCTGGGCGGGTAGTTCGTGGATCGCAGCGCATCCCATTCCGCTTGGTGGGGGCGGGCTCTCTTTTGCTGGCGCCACGATCGACGCACGGATCGTGACGTTGCCGACGGTCACGAACGTGACGCGGCCGATGTTTGTGATGATTGTGGTGGGTCTGCTTGCCGCGCTGCCTCCGGCCATCCGGCTCCGTCGACTGCGCCCGGTCGATTCGCTACGGGAGGTCTGAGGTGCTTGCTTTCAAACTGGGCGCCCGCAATCTCTGGCGCAATCGGCGCCGGACGCTGATCGAGCTGGTCGCAATCGGCGGCAGCGTGTTTTTGGCCATGTCGGCACGCAATCTGGCGGTCGGCAGCTATGAGCAGATGATCCGCGACGGGGTCAAGAGCGGTAGCGGGCACATTGGCTTCTATCACCCCGAATGGCATGCCGAACGC
>CAZUAB010000227.1:0-1767 GCA_964617795.1 uncultured bacterium | reverse complement strand
AGACTTGATCTTCCCGGTCGACGAACTGGCCCCGGCCGTTGCGGCCGATCCGGCGGTCGCTCGCGTATCGCCGCGCCTGTACGTCGGTGGGTTGGCCCGCACGGGCTACGGCGCGCGCCCAGGTGCCGCCGTGGGCCTCGATTTTGCCCTCGAAAGTGCGGACCACCCCCTGCTCGACCCACGGCGCATCGTCGCTGGGCGCCTCCCGGCTCCGGGCAGCGAACATCGCCGCACGCCCGAAGCGGTGATCGGCGTGGATCTTGCCGAGGATTTGGGTATTGATGTCGGCAAGCGCTTCGTGTGGACGGCACAGGACGTTGACGGAACCATGCAGGCGATGCCGGTCCGCGTCTCCGGTATCGTGCGCACCGGGCTGCGCGAGGTCGACGGCGGCATGGTGATGTTGCCACGGGCGGCGCTGGCTCGTTTTGTCGGCGAAGGCGACTTGGCCCACGAGCTTGCCGTAATGCTGCGGAATCCGAATTTGCAGCAAGCGGCATTGCCGCGTCTGCAGGCGCTTGTTGCCGATCGGCCGAACGTGATTGCGATGCCTTGGCAGGATGCTATGCCGGCGCTGTCGAGCGCCATTGAGATCGACAAACAGGGCCAGTACGTGTTCTTCGGGATCATGTTTTTGCTCGTCGGCATCGGGACGGTCAACACCCTGCTGATGAGCGTCATGGAGCGTACACGCGAATTCGGGGTGGTACGGGCCCTCGGCGTCGGGCGCGGCGGCATTCTGCGGATGGTGTTGGCGGAGGCGGCAGCTCTTGGGGTGCTAGGCGTCCTGATTGGGGTGGTACTTACTGTGCTGCTCGGTTTGTACCTCAGTACTTACGGCCTCGATTTGCGCAGCGTCTACGGTGAAACCGATGTCGCTGGCGTGCTCATGGACCCCGTGATGCGCTCGTCTTGGGACCTCCCGGCCATGGTCGTGCTCGGCGCGGCGATGTTTGTAGTGGCCGTGTTGGCCTCGCTCTACCCGGCATGGCGCGCAACGCGCGTGCAGCCGGCCGACGCCATGCGGCGTCACTGACGGAAAGGAATCTGCCTGTGCAGCCAGCTATACGGACCCGCAACGTGACCCGTCTTTATCGAGATGGGGACCGCATCATTCGAGCATGCGACGGTGTCGATTTGGAGCTCGTGCGCGGTGAGTTTGCGGCGCTCGCGGGGCCGTCCGGCAGCGGCAAGACAACGCTACTCAACCTGATCGGCGGTCTTGATCGACCGGACGAAGGCACCGTCGAGATCGACGGCGAATCGACCCATGCGCTTGGCGACGAAGGGCTGACGAAGCTGCGGCTGCACAAGGTGGGCTTTGTCTTTCAGGCCTACAATCTGATTCCGGTACTCAGTGCGCTGGAGAACGCCGAATTCGTGCTGCTGGTGCAGGGTGTGCCTGCTGCCGAACGGCATCGACGGGTTGCCGAGGTGTTCACCGAGCTCGGCCTGGACGGCCTTGGGGATCGACGGCCGACGCAGCTATCGGGCGGTCAGCAGCAGCGGGTGGCGGTGGCCCGTGCCGTGGTTGCGCGACCGGCGATCGTGCTGGCCGACGAACCGACGGCCAATTTGGATTCGACGTCGGCCGAAAACCTGCTCGACATGATGTACCGCCTCAACCAAGAGTACGGCACCACATTTTTGTTCTCCAGCCATGATTCGCGGGTGCTGGACCGGGCCGATCGTCTGATCCGCATGCGCGACGGTAAGATCATTGCCGACGAGGTGCGGCGACCGGTTGGCCGCCGGGAAACGTGAAAT
>CAZUAB010000226.1:0-3290 GCA_964617795.1 uncultured bacterium | reverse complement strand
TCGATCGGCCAGCACGCCCAGCGTAGGCTCCTCGCGGAAAAAGAAAGTCTCGTTGTTGGTCAGCACGCTGGCCAACTCCAGGAATTCCTCGTGTCGCGAAGGATGGAAGAGGAGATGACGGTGGTACGCCGCCGGGTCCGGCAGGCCGAGCGCCTGGATACGCGTGCCAATTCGGCTCTCGAAGATGCCGCGCCGCGATGGACCATAAAAAATACCCGTCCGCTCTCGCACGAATTCACGTAGCAAAACGTAGAGTTCATCGCTGAACGGGTTGCCCCGAACGAGCATCGCCGTGCTCATGCGTGCGCACTTTCGGCATCTAGCACTTCGCGGGCCAATGGGTCGAGGTGGTCGAGCCAGCGCCGACGCGCGTCGACCATTCCAGCCGCCTCCAGCCCTCGCAATCCCTCAAGCTGCACACGCCATTCCCGCGACGAGAGTGCAGTCGTAAAACGTGCTTGGGCGTCGGTGGGGGCGTGACGGCGCCACGCCCGCAGTAGCTCAACCTCCACTTCGACCATATGTGCGCCGGCCGCCCTTGGCAGGTGCGGCAACAAGGCGCCACCGTCCGGTGAGGAAGCCGCCCAGGCCGCCAAGACAGTCAGCAGCTCGGCTGGCGGTGTGGGCCTCAGCAGTGGCACAAGATCGGTCGCCAATACATCGGCATGCCGGCAAAGCGCCTCACCCGCCGCATACGCCAACGCGGGCTCACGATGTCTTGCCAGGCGGAGCAGCAGCTCAATGGCACGGCGCCCTTCAATTCCGGCAGCCAACGGAAGCAGTTCGATGATCTCGTCGACCGGGGTATCGGCTGCCGCCAATTCCTCCAGCAAAGCATCGGGGTCTCGCCGCGCATCAAGGCTACGCCGAAGCCGCCGCGCCGCCTGCCCCACGCCGGCGCCAATCCGCCGACCTGCCGCATCGGCCACGGCATCCGCCAAAACAGGCGGTCCCTCAACGGCAAGCGCCTCTAGCACATCTTCGGCCAGTGCATCGGGGTCCAGTTCGTCCGCGATGCGTGCAGCCGTGTCGTGGTCGTCCCAGTGGCGCCGCAACACTTGCATGGCCATGCCTCGCACAAGAACATCGGGGTCACCTAGCAGCGCCGCCAGGATCTCGGGTTCAAACCCACGCCGCTCCATTGCCACAACGATCTCCAAACGCACCGACCCCGAGGGATGCGCCAGCAAGCCCAGCATCGTGGCGCCAGCCTCGGGTAGCAGCTCGCTGATCAAACGAACCGCGCGCCGGGTAGCCTCGTCACCAAGCGCGTCATCAAGCCGAATACGCAACGCGTGTGATGCATCAGGAAGCTGACGGAGCGCCTCCAGGATCACCTCGTGTTCATCGTAGTCTAGATAGAGATCGATCAACCGTGCTGCGACGCCGGGCTCGACTAGCGCACCGAGCAAGCGCACGGCCGCAGGTGACCAGGCCTCGGGCGTCAGCGACTGAATTGCCGCGGCGGCCCAAGGCTGCGGATCGGCTATGGCGCCGCGCAACTCCGGTGCAGACAGTTTGGCGAGTAGCGAATCGAGGTCCGGCAAGGCAACCGGAATTAGCCCTGGGTCTTTGGCAAGCGCTGCGGCCAGCGCAGGCCATGTGCCGACATCGGCAAGCTGCCCGAGTGCGCCCACCGCAAAAAGCCGGTGTTCTTCGTCCCCGAGCGCTGCCAGAAGCGGCTCCCGTCCCGACGGATCACCGATCCGACCAATAGCTGTGATCGCAGGACCAGCCATCCACGGATCACGTTCGACGAGCGCCGCCAACATGGGCACGGAGGACGGGTTGCGGTACCGCCCAACGGCTTCACAGGCCATAGCGACCAAATTGACGTCCTCCGCGCCCAGCCATTCGTGCAACAGCGCCAAGGCACGTGCATCTTGCATTTCACCCAAGACCGGCGCCAAGAACATCCGTACCTCGTCGTCGAGATTGGGTACATGCGCCGATAAGGCCTCCAGCCCGGCCGGCCCCAACCGGGCCAGCAGTTCGAGCGCAGTGTTGCGCAGCCGAAAGACAGGGGCGGGGATGCGGCTCAACAAGAACCCGACGAGCTTTTCGACCGGCACTGCAAGAAGCTCGGCCGCCGCCTCCTCGCGAGCCCGCAACCCACCCTCGGCTACTGTCCGCAGGGCCGCATCCAACCGCTCCGAGGTCATTCGGCGCTGATGCCTCCATAGCGGGCGATGCTGTTGAAGAGACGCTCGGAAGCCTCGCTCATCTGTTCAGAAATACCCGTTAGCTGCTGCATGGCTTTGAGGTTTTCTCCCGCAATCGCGGAAATATTCTCGATCGCGATCACAACCAATTCGCCACCACGCTTTTGCTCCTGAGTCGCGTTGGCGACCTGGATGGTGTCGTATTTCATGTTTTCGACCACGGTGACCATCTGCTGCGACCCGGCCGCCTGCTCCTGCATGGCCTGTCGCACTTGCTCCATCATTCTGTTCATCTGCCCGACAGCCTCGAGGATACCTGACGAAGCGGTCATCTGGAGCTGCATCGCGTCATTGGTATCGATCAACAGCTCCAGCGTCTGCTGCGTATGGCCAACCATACGGTCGATCGCCGCCGTTGCATTGTCGGCAGATTTGAGCCCCAAGCGCGAGGATGCGGCACCTTGCACAGCCGACTCGTAGACCTTCCCGGTTTCACGCTGCACCTCGGCAACCGTCTTGGCGATCTCGCGCGTCGCCTCAAGGCTGCGCTCGGCCAGACGGCGAACTTCGTCGGCGACGACGGCAAACCCGCGGCCCGCGTCACCGGCCCGGGCCGCTTCAATGGCCGCATTGAGCGCCAGAATATTCGTTTGGTCAGCAATGTCTTGAATCAGGCCGAGTACCTTGCCGATGTCCTCGGTCCGTTCGGTCAGACGCTGAATGGCTGTCGCGCTCCCGTCCATGGCCGACGATAGCTCGCGGAGTTGCTCAATCGATTCACCAACGGCTTCTTTGCCGGTCATGGCGATTGAAAGCGTCTCTTCACCTTGCCCGGCGACCTTGGCCAGACGATCGGACAACCCGGCCATATCCGACAAAATACGCTCGATCGTCACCGAGGTCTCTTCAACCTGCACGGCCTGTTGGTCGGTTATTCGCGAAACCTGCTCAATACTGGAGCTCATCTGTTCGATTGAGCCAGACGCCTCCTCGACTCGATCGGCAAGCTGCTGCGCGCTCTCGGCCACGGTAATAATTTGTGCGGCGATCTCCTCCATGCTCGACGAGGTCTCGTCCGCTGCCTGCGACTGTACCTGGCTGCCCTGCAAAACCTCACGCGAGACGACG
>CAZUAB010000225.1:0-3359 GCA_964617795.1 uncultured bacterium | reverse complement strand
GGTGTCCTGCAGAACCTCGGACTTGGTCGCGGGATCGATGCCGATCATGACGCAACGGCCCTGATCGAAGAACCAGAGTCGGTTGTCGGTCGGGTTCCAAGTCAATGCCCCTCCGGGTTCACTGCCGCTCACGACGGTTGATGGTGTATGCCAGAGCGTCAGGGCACCACTGGCGAGATCGACACTGTAGAGGCGGCCGCCGTAGGCGCTGTCGTCCCAACCACCCTGTGTGAGCAACGTACCGTCGGGCAAAAACGCCAAATTGCGGGTCCAGGCGGTTGTCTGGCCGACAACCGCCACTTCGCCGCTAAACGGGTCGAGGGAGCCCAAGTAGCGCGCATGAACACTCAAGGCGTTGGCACGTTCACATTCCGGGTCAATCAGTGGGTCCCAACTACCGACAATCACCCAGTATTGGCCTGTATCGGGGTGCATATCGAGCCCATAAATCCCGCAGATTTCTTCGCTGCCGGGTAATCCCACGGCGGTAAGATCCATATCGTCGAGAAAATCCACGGGTCCAAAATCGGCCAGAAACAGTGATGTGCCGTCCCAGCCATCCCACGACAATTCCCCCGCTACCATCAGCGGGCGGGCATCAATGTCCCAATGTTGGAGGGGGAACGGGAATCTCACCTCAACAGCGGTCTCACCCGCGAGGCCGGGTTCGACGTTACGGACAAAGACGCTGACGACTTGGTTGGTGGGTGTCCCGACAACCATGGCAGGCCCACTGATGTCGACGGCTTCGACCTCGATATTGGCGGCGACTGCGTGTGTACTCACGGCCAGTACCCCAAATAATGAAACCAATGTGGTTCGTTGGATCGCCTGCATGGTATCGGGACCTCCCTCGCGGATCATTTGAGTCATACGATAGTTATCCTAATCCTATGTACTACACCTGTCAAGGCCCCAGCGAGCCATGGGCCCAACCGTAAGGACGACTGCTTAAGGCGCGTTTAGCGTGAAAGCCGCCTACGTCGGCGCTGCATGCGCAGCGCCAACACCAAGGCAATACCTATCACTGTAGCCACCGCCGCCCACACAAGGGCTGGCTGGTTTTTTTCCTGAGTATCTGCTGTGTTTACGGCAGCGCCCGCCTCGCCGGTGGCGGCCGCATCGTCGCGCCTGACACGCACGACACCGTCCTCGTCGGTCACCCGCGTTGGGGCGACCGCGACGGCGGCGGCATCGTCGAGGTCAAAACGATCACCGGCGGCCGGCGGCCCACAGCGCCGGTCGCCTGCGGGCGCTGGGCCACCGCTCGAACCGCCCGGCGGCGCGTCGCGCACTACACCGCGGAAGTCGATGCGATTGCCGCCGCGGCTGACAAAGCTGTCGGCCGTTGTGCTTGAGCGATCGCCGCCGTTGTCGATGCAGTCGGGACGGCGGCGGCCGTTTGGGGTCACAGTGGCGCCTAGCCAGGAATCGTGCAGCTCGATCCGGCCCCGTGGATTGGTTTGCACGCCAGCACCCCCACGGTTGCCGACCACATGCAGCCGGTCCCCATAGAGCGCACCACCGCGCACAAAAATACCGCCGCCCGCGGGGGCATCGTTGCCCACGACGGTGACATCGGTCAACCAAGCGGGCGCGCCTTCGAGGTGGATGCCGCCGCCGCGTCCACGGCGCCCCGAAATCTTGCCGTCGAGAACACTGACCGCAGCCGCGCGCAGCACCCCTTCGGCGCGGATGCCCGGGCCATCATCGCGGCTGCGACCGTTGCGTACAACCACAGCGACCAATTCCAGTGTACTGCCTCGCCCGACGAGAATTGCACCGGCCCGTCCGGCCGCATCCACCGTCAGCCCCGTCACGTGCCCTGACAAGGCGCCAGGCTCGGTCTGAAGCACTCGCGCCCGCCCACGATCGCCCGCCAACCCCGGCCCCGCCTCAATCACCGTTCGCGCTGGGCCCTCACCGACCAGCGTGGTACCGGCTGACAAAATCAGCGGTGCGTCGACCACATAGCGGCCGGCCGGCAGGTGCACGGTAACCGCGGGCGTTTTGCTGGCTTCGCTGAGTGCGGCACGCAGCGAGCAGGTACCGTCAAGGCTGCGACATACACCGTCGCCGACGGTCGCGTCGACAACTTCAGCGGTGGTATTGACCACGAACTCAGTGGCCATCGCAGGCGCCGCCAGCAGGGGCGCGGCGACGCAAAGCGCCCGCGCGAACCCGGTGCGGGTGCGGTTAATCGGCAACAAGGATGTGAGTAGCCGGATCACGCCGCCGTGCGCAGAGCCTCACACGCCCGGGAGCACCGTGGTCAGGATGGCGCCATAGTGGCAAACGGTACCGCCAAGGACGAAGACGTGCCAGACGGCGTGGTTGAACGGCATGGACTGGCGCACGTAGAAAATCGTACCGAGCGAGTAGGCCAAGCCGCCGATGATCAAAAACATGAAGCCGGCGGTGGAAAGATTCACCGCCAAATGCGGCATGGCGATCATGGCCAACCAACCCATGCCCAGGTAGCTGGCCAGTGATACGAAGCGGACCCGGCGATTGGAGAACGCCTTGTAGAGGATACCGATCACCGCCAATGCCCAGATCACGGTGAGCAAAACGAGGCCGCGCGTACTGTCGCCCAGCGGCCCGAGCGCAAACGGCGTGTACGAACCAGCGATCAGCAGGTAGATACCGATATGGTCGAGGCGCTGCATTGTCCGTTTGAGTTCGACCCGCCGCGTGGAGTGATAGAGCGTCGAGGCGAGATAGAGGAGAATCATCGTCGACCCGAAAATGCTGGTGCCGACCACGTGCCGCGCCTCACCGTAAATGGCGGCCAGCGTGATCAGTACCGCAGCGCCAGCGATGCTGAGGATAAGGCCCATACCGTGGGTGACCACATTCGCCCACTCCTCACGCAGCGTCTGCTTGGAGATCGGGCAGATGGGGCAAATATCGGCAACGGCATCGATCAGGCGTTCACTGATTGGCGACACGGACATGGAGCCTCCTTGGCTGCGCCGACAAAGCGGACTTGGCTTCATTCTACTTCAGCGCACACCCCTGCGTCCAGTGCCGGGGCGCTGCGCTGTCCGCTTAAAGCAGCAGCAGAACAAAAAAAGTTGCCGCGAGCACCACGGCGGCTGGCTTGATCAGCGCGCGGCTCAACGCGGTGTGTCCGAGCGCCAAGACAATGCTGAATTTGAAGACAAGATTGGAAAGCGCCGCGGTGACGATCAAGCGCCAAGCCGTGTCGGCATCAAGTAGGCCATCACGGACCAAGGTGGCCGTCGAGAGTGTAATTGCGTCCATGTCGGTGAGGCCCGCAGCAGCGGCGGCCGCAAACAGCCAGCCAGGGCCCAGAAAGTCCCGGACCAGCTCGACGCCAACCAGCACGACCGCAT
>CAZUAB010000224.1:0-3372 GCA_964617795.1 uncultured bacterium | reverse complement strand
TGGGCTGGCGATCGGCGAACACCGGATCGCGATCCGGGCGGAAGGCTTGGCGCAGGCAGGCGACCCGGCGGAGCTTGAGCATCGTTTCGAGGTCGTCGATCCCGACGCCCCGGATACGCTCTTGGTGACCGGGCCGACCGGTGCCGTCCATCCGTCGGAGGTCTACATCGAGTTCGAGGGCGTAAACGCGAGTCGGTTTGAGTGCAATACCAGAATTCAGGGTGCCTACTGGCAGCCGTGTCTGTCTCCGATGGATTTTGGCGCACTCGGCCAAGCCAACTGGCTGCCCGATGGCCCTTGGTTTGTCGAAGTTCGAGCGATGGACGATGACGGGCGGAGGGATCCGACGCCCCTGCGAATTGTTTGGTTCACGCGTGCCGACGATGCGCCGCCGGCGATCACAGTAGCGGTCGGACCTGCGGAAATCGAAGAGCGATCTGAGATTGTCTTTAAGTTCGAATCTGATAAGCCGTCGGCATACGAATGCTCCCTGAATGGTGCGCCATTTGAAGTTTGCCCGTCTACGCACACCGCCGTCGCAGCTGAATCCGGGGCGCACGTGTTGGCGGTCCGGGCGACGAGTCTGTCGCTGATTCAATCCACCCAGCCGACAGTCGTTCGCTGGACGAAGGTCCCCAGTGCAGCCGAGCATCCGTTGGTGGCGGCACACTATGGTGACGGCATCACTTTACAGGTCGTCGATGGTGATTCCCTGGGGCGTATTCGGGCGATAAGGGGGGCCGGCATCGACGTCGAACCGCGAGGTTGGGCCGAGGCGCCGGTGCCGGCACCCGACGCATGCGCGGCGGCAAATGGAGCGGGCGCCGCTTCGGGCGCCCTGGCGCCCCCACAGAGGATCGAGACGAATTTTGGTGCGTTTGAAGGGACGCTGACCCAATCGTCAGCATTTGTGTCGCCTTGGGGGCAGCCGCTCACAACGTCACTGCGGCTTGACCGTTCGGATGGCAGCGAATCGCCCGTGTCAGACTTTGCGCTGGCGGCCGAATTTGAGATTCTGGAGGCGGGTCAGGTCGTATACGCGGAAGCGATATCTGCCTCGGCCTGCGAATCCACTTGTACGGCGACGTCGGCGACCATTCCGCTGCTGCTTCGGTGGCCGAAAGAACTGTCAAGCACGGGCGCATGGAGCTGGCGATTGAAGGTTACGGTTGACGGTGTCGGCGATCAATCGGAGGCGTGGACCGCAACTTGGCTGGGTACCGCGAACGTTGATGCGGTGCCGCCGGTTGTCCGTTCACTGTCCGTGCGGTCGGTGCCGGTGACGGACGGCGAGGGCGGACGCGACGTCGAATGGTCGGTTTGCGACCTCGGTGAGGGCGCCTCGGGGATCACGCAGGTGACCGCGTACCTGAGTGGTGGGGAGATGGGGCATCGTCAACTTGGAGCGCGAGTACTCACTGCCGTGCCACTGGGCGAGGAGGTTCGAAGTCTCACGATTGCGGTTCACGCCGTCGACAAAGCCGGCAATCGTGCTTTTGACCGTATTGAAGTTCCTGCGGTGCCGGTCGGTCCTGAACTCATGGCGGTCAGGCGCGGTGAAACGTACCTGTCGGAGATGGCCGCTGCGCTCGGTATAGCACGCCCGCAAGACGAACTGCGGGTTGCGACTGTGTTCCCAATGAAGGGACTACTCGATGAGGATGGGATGTCCGGCGCGGTGACCGCAATCGCATACGATTGGGTGCAGCACGGGTTTACGGTTCAAGGCGCGCAAGTCGCACTTGTGTTCGACCAGGCCCAACGGCTTGTCGAGGTGGATTCAACCCTGCCTGACCCCGCGCGCTTGGTGCCGCCGACGGCCGGGTTCGATTCGAGGTTGGCGCAAGTGGCCGCGCTTTCGGCGGTAGCGGCATCGTATCCCGACGCTCGACCTGAGGTTGTGGCGAGTTCTGCCGACTACGTGTCGGGCCCTGTCGGCGACCTTCTGCTGCCGACGTATCGCGTAATCCTTGATCTCGGTGCCGAGGATTACTGGATGGCACTCATTGACGCGGCAGAGACGGTTGCGCCGAAGCTGGTGCGCGCCAGGCCGTTGGACGGCCCTGTGAGCGTGGCAGGGCATTACAGCAACGTCAACGGTGGGTGTGGACCGCGGGAGTTCGGGACTGTGCGGAATCCGGATGACGACGACGGATTCTATGACAGGAACTGCCCCGGGGTGGGCAACGACCGTTGCTTGGAGACAAGCTATACAACCCCGGACGAAAAGCGGGAAGACAGCGTCTATGTCTCATCCGGCGGAGTCTATCGGTTCCAGTGTGGAACCGACGGGTACAGCGCGATGACGATCATGGTGTGGAACAAGTACATCGCGCAGTTCGCCCGCAGCTTCGCCTCATTCCCGCCGATTTCGCAGTCGATCTATCTGCTGGACGGGGCGCTGTGCGGCGGCGACGGATGCGCGCTCGATTTCAGGGATCCTGTGCGGCTTCGCTTCAAGGAGGGCCGTGCTGCGGATCGGAGCTTGATTGTCCACGAGTCCGTGCATCAACTGCAGTACGCCGCGGGATACAGTTGGAAGGACTACGTCCCGAGTTGGCTAGAGGCGTACGAAGGCCCGTTCGCGGCGTTTCTTGAGGGGGCGGCAGAGGCTGTTGCCTGCAACGCGCAGGGAGACTGTGCGGGCGACGGTGATGACCGTTATGTAATCACAACTTACGATTCCAGCGACCCCCATACAGCAGGTAGGATACTGGAAAGACTATTCTTACGGTTATCGGGCGACGATCTGGACGCATACTTCTGGGGTTGGTCCCGCGCTGCACGACCGGAGGTCGAGTGGGGTCGCGGCTTGTATCGCGGAGCTGCGTTGGCGCTTGGCGTAATCGGTCGCCGGCCCAATGTCGCGGAAGACGCCCATACATTCGCGCCGGCGTTGCGCGTCTTGCCGTCCGTGTTGGCGTCGGGACTAGGGGGAGTTCGGGTCTCTCGAAGTGCCGATCTCCGGCGCGAGCTGGGCGCGTTGCAGGCTGAATTGGCGATCCCCATGGGCACGCAGTCCGTGCTCCATCCCGCCAACGTTGAGACCGTGATCATCGGCTTGCGGTTGGCGGAGGGGCTCTATAACAGTAGTAACGGTCTGAACCATGTGACTTGGACGGATTGGCGGACATCGGCGGTCGCCGAGGAAGCTCCGCCCGTGCTTGCTTTTCATTGGGGGGTTAGGCAAGCAACCACCATCAACATGCTCGGCCGCCGCTTTTCGTTGGCGCCGCTTCACTTGGAGACGGTGGGAAGCTGGCACAGTGGTGCCCGCACGCATCTTGTGGCGTTCTACGATGTTGATCGAGGGAAAGTATGCGCGCTTGCCCGGGCGACGAGCCATGTTGCAGTGCCGTTGACGGACTGGTA
>CAZUAB010000223.1:0-3389 GCA_964617795.1 uncultured bacterium | reverse complement strand
AGGGCTGCGGGGCGGCGCGGCATTCATGGCGGTCGGCGAACCTGGCACAGCGCCACCCCCAGAAACACGGGGACCCAAAGAATCCCGCCGCTGGCGGCCACAATCCCGTAGGAAATCAGTGCCGCCAAGGCGGCTCGACGCGGCGGCAAAACGTAGAACAACGCCACGCCACCGAAGGTCAAGCCCAGAATGAAGGCCAAGCCGGCACTGCGCGTCACCGGGGTATCGTGTTCGTGTGCGTCACTCATGAAAATTGCTCCATCAAAGAAACCACGGCCCAGCAGCCAGTTTCGTCAGAATAACACGGTCCGGGTGCGCCGGCGAAGCCGCCAATCAGCGGCGGTTCAGCCAAGCCTTGATTTCCGGGCTCTCGGCAAACGCCTTGTCATCACGCGCACGTTGTCTGAGTTCGGGGTCGAGCGCCACAGCGCTTTGCAGGTGACCAAGCGCGTCCTTGCCACGGCCTTGCCCGGCTTTGACGAGCGCCATGAAGTAATTTGCGTGGGCATTCGATGGCGTGACCGCTAGGATCTGCCGTAGGGCCTCTTCGGCTTCGTCCAGGCGCCCTTGGCGCTGCAGGAGAAATGCGTGGCCGACTTGCAGGTCATCATCCCAGGCACCCATCGCGCGCAGCTTGTCGTACTGGGCAAGCGCCTCGTCAATCTTACCCATCATCGCGTGCGTATCGGCCAGCAGGCGAAGCAGCGTCGGTGAGGTGATGCCGTATTCATCAATGGCTTCCGTAAGCACAGGAAGAGCCAACTCCGGCCGGCGCCCTTGAATCGCGGTGCGGGCGATCAGCTCGGTCAACTGGGCACGCTGCTGTTTGTACACCACCATTGTCGCCTTGAATTCCTCGACGGCCAATTCGGTTCGGCCCAACTGTGCCGCAAGTTGTCCGATCTGGCGACGACCCATCGCGTAGTACGGCACGAGCGTCGCCGTCATTCGCAGGTCCTTGAGTGCCTCCTCATTACGCCCTTGCTGCATATAGACAACGGCACGGTCGTAGTAGTAGCCCTCCATCCAGGGATAATGCCGGATGGCCTCGGTCAGCAAGATCTCGGCCTCACGCCAGCGCTGGAATCGCTTGAGAACGCGAGCCTCCTTGTTGCGGACCTCGCCGACCATGGCGTTGTAGGCGAATACTTCCATCCACAACACGCCCGCGACGGCGGCGAACATGAGCGCCCACGCCGTGACGCGCCGCCACGGCAAATCCAGGCCAATCGGATGGAAGCCGCTTTGCTCGACCGCTACGCCCGCCGCTCGGGCACGCAGATTGCGCAGCCAGACTTCTGAAAGCCCCAAGGCGACGAAGAACCAGATCGCACTCGACGGAATGTGCAGCGGAAACGCGAAAAAAGCCTCAACGGCAAAACCGAAAAACCCAAGGTGCAAAATCAGCCAAATGACAAATTCACGTCGGCCCTCGATACGCCTGAACGCCTCGAACATGTTGCGTCCGAGCTGGGCCATCAGCCAGAAAAAGAGCAGGTAGCCGACGATCCCCAAGTCGGTGAGCAGTTGCACGTACTCGTTGTGCGCCCGCACGACGCGCGTGTTTGCACTGATCGTCATTTTCTCGAGAAACGGCGTGTAGTGGCGCGGGAATTCAACTTCGAGATTGGCCAGGCCGACCCCGCGTACAGGTGCGTCGGGGAACATGTAGCGCAGCGATTGGTGCCACGTCTCCAGCCGGAATTCGATAGATGAATCGCGCCGGATCCGCGCGACGAATGTCTCCAGCGCCGTGGTTTCGTGGTCCCGCTCGACGGTGGCTTCGTTGAACATCGACAAGAACCGCTCCGTCACACGACCACCGACCGTTGTGCCGCCAAGAAGCACCCCGATTGCCACAATTATAGCGCCGGCGGCAGCAAATACCCGTCGCGGCGTGAGCCCAAACCGCTCGCGGTGTCGCAGCGCAACCCAAACCAGTATCACCACAAGAACGCCGACTTCAGCCAAGAACCCCAACATCCCAGCGCGATTGCGCGAAATCACGACGTACAGCAGTACGGCTATGCCCGCGAAAAGGAGGAGCGCTTGGGCCCATCGGCGGCGCTCAATCAGCAGAAACAGCGGCGCCGCGAGCAGATAGATCATCATGTATTCGACGACGAAGTTGGTCAGTCCGATCGTCGTCGAAGGGTCCTTGTCGCCATACTGATCGACCGGCAGGTAGAAGACCTCGACCCACTGAAAAAATCCGTAGACGGCGACAAGCGCCATTGCCCAGATACCGAGCCGAACCAACCCGAGGACTTCTTTTTCACTGCGAACGAGCCACAGCACTGAAAAGTACGCCAACGGCGCTACACCAACGCGCCCGATGTACTCCCAGCCTTTGTAGGGATTTGACGTCCACGACAACGAAACTATGCCCCAGGCGCAAAGCAGAACCAGCGGCAGCAAAGTGCGTGCTTTGGGCAACGACCATTCGCCATCACGGAGTCCCACACCCCACCAGATCAGAAGAGGCAACGGAATAAACAGATTGGCCCACACCGTCTTGGAAAAATAATACTCGGTGACGAGGCCATTGTGGAAGTACACGAGCGGCACGAGCGCGAGCGCCCAGCCGAGCAGCAGAAATAAGCGATAGCGCAAGGTTGCGCGAGCATCAAGGGACATGGGTGGGGCCTCCTGAACGGCCGAGCGCGTTTAGGTCGGCAGCGTCAAGCAATCGTACCCGAAATGCGGCGGCGGGGCAAGCGCGGGTGGCGTTACAAAGGCGATGCCCGGCGTGGCGGCAACGGTTGCCACCTGCGCGGCTGGGATACGCGTTCGTGCCAGCACGCGTCGCACGTCACCTGCGTCGATACCGCGTGTGGCAAAGGCCAATTCCCAGTCCTCACCACCCCAATACGCGTCTGCAAAACCCGCACGCGGATGCCAGTTTACGCGGAACGCCTCGGAGCGGGGGACGGCGCCTGCATCGACAAGCAACCCACCCTGTCGCGGCATGGCGGCCAGTGTACGCAGCCACCCATCACTAACGTCACTGACTCCGACAACCCAGGAACGTCGCCACAATCGTCGACCCCATTCCAGCCGAGGCTCGGGTCGCCAGAAACGTGAGGTCAAAGCCGGCGCCTTGGGGGGCGCCGCACCTTTTGGATCCAAGGCTAGTGCCAGCGCGGCGTCGCCATGTGTGCCGGTCAGCCAGAGTAGGTCTCCGGGCAGCAACAGCCCCCTGCCCGCGCGTTGAGCGCCGCGGCCGGTCACAACGCTATGGGCCGTCGGTCGATCGGCCCAGGTAAGATTCCCTCCACGCAGGCGCAAGCCCCATTCGGCCGCGGCCTCGGCCATGCCGGCTATCCAAGACCGCAAGAACCGTTCTGAAGTGTCGCTATCCCAAGCCAGCGAAAGGAACAGATCGGAAG
>CAZUAB010000222.1:0-3418 GCA_964617795.1 uncultured bacterium | reverse complement strand
TCGAACAGGTATGGCACCCGATACATTTGTCCAGGTGAAAAACCATTGAGATTTGCGACCGAATATCCATAATGCAGCTCCCTTTAATGCGGTGTTCGCAACAGTCCTAAAAAACGACTTTCGTCATCTTCTTGACGGTTACGTGGGTGTCGCGATTGGGAGCAATGGGCCCCCAGTAGTTGAAGTGAAATGTAAACTGGCCGTAGCCGCCGGCCAGGAAATTGGGCTTCAGGTGCACGCGGGTAAAGCTGTTGTGTCCGCCCGCGCGTTTGTTGCCGCGTACCTGTGACTTGGGAATACCGATTGTCCGTTCGGGTACGTGGTAGACAATGCAAACACCCTTGGGAATCCGCGTGCTCACGACGGCCCGCGTGCAGTAGACGCCGTGGTCGTTGTAGACCTCGACCCAATCGTTGTCCTGAATGCCAAGTTCGGCGGCATCCACTTCGCTCAACCAGCACGGCTCGCAGCCGCGCGACAGGGTCAGCATGCGCAGGTTGTCGCAGTAGGTCGAGTGAATATGCCACTTGCCGTGTGGGGTCAGGCAGTTCAGTACCTTGGCCTCACCGTCCTTGAGCGTCTGCTTGAGGTCGCCGTAGACTTCGGGCTTGGGCGACGGCTTGTACGTCGGCAGGTTCTCGCCATAGGCCAAGTACATTTCGTGGTCAAGGTAAAAGTGCTGTCGCCCGGTCAGGGTCCGCCACGGCACCAGGCGTTCGACGTTGTAGGTGTACGCCGAATAGGCCCGGCCGTCGGTCATCAGCCCCGACCATACCGGCGAATTATGGTAGCGGCGCGGCTGGGCCTGTAGATCGGCATAAAATAGGCGGTTATCTTCCACACCCTTGGCCAAGTCGACCAGCTCCAGGCCCGTGCGCCGCTCGGCGTCTTCATAGGCCTTGACGGTGCAGGCGCCGTTGGTCAGCGAGCTCAGGTGCAAGATCGCATTGGCCGCATAGACGTCTTTTTCAATCGACGGATAGGTCTTGCCCGCCACTTTCCGCACAGGGAAGTGGTTGGACGTGATCATTTCGTCGTACTCGTCGGCGCAGTCGTACTTGTTGCCATGGGCCGACAGGCCGCTGGTACGAATCCGATCGCCGAGCGTGATGTACTTATCGTGAAGCTGGGTGTAGTCGCGTTCCACCACGACCAAGTTGTGCATCGTCTTGCCCGGAATGGCCTCGCATTCGCCCAAATACCAGTCCTTGACGGTACGTTGGCTGATTTCGGCGGCCGAATCGTGGGCCAACGGCACCGCCACCACGTCTTTGCGCGGCTCGGGCATGTGAACCTTGGCCGTTTCGCTGGTGACCCGCGCGATTTCCTTGAAGATGTCCCAGTCGGTCTTCGATTCCCAGACCGGCGGCACGGCCTCCGACAGCGGATGGATGAATGAGTGCATGTCGGTGCTGTTGAGGTCGGCCTTTTCGTACCACGATGCGGCCGGCAGGACGATGTCCGAGTAGAGCGCCGACGAGTCCATGCGGAAGTTCAGGTCGACGATCAGGTCCATCTTGCCGATCGGGGCCACGTCGCGCCAATTGACTTCCTTGGTGTGGTTTTCGTCGTCAAGCGCGATTGCATTGGAGTGTGTACCCAAGTAGTGCTTGAGCGCGTACTCGTGGCCCTTCATAGAGCCCATGATGGCGTTGCCGCGCCAAATGTACCAGACGCGCGGAAAGTTTTCCGGGGCTTCGGGATCCGCAATCGAATAGCTCAGTTCCTTTGATTTCAGCTTGTCGAGTACATAGCCCTTGATCTCATCGTCGCTCTTGGCGCCGCGGGATTGGGCCTCGCTGCACAGTTCCAGCGTGTTCTGTTGGAACTGCGGGTAGAACGGCATCCAGCCCATGCGCACCGAACGGAAAATCTGGTCGGCCGTATGACGCTCGGTCCATTCGTTGACGGGGACCGTGTTGTACTTCGAGAACTGGCCATCGTAGCGATACTGGCAGGTGTTGATGTAGTGCCAGATCGGCGCCTGTTGCAGGCGCGACGGACCGTGCCAGTCTTTGGCGAAGGCAATTGGAGCCCAGGAGTCGCCAGGCGCCAGTTTTTCTTGGCCGACGTAGTGGTTGAGGCCGCCGCCGTTCTTGCCGATGCAACCCGTGAGCATGAGCGCCATGGCGCCGGCGCGGTACATCAGATTGGAGTGGTACCAGTGGTTGATCCCAGCACCAATGATGATCATGCACTTGCCGCCGGTTATGTTGGCAGTATTGGCCCATTCGCGGGCAAAGCCGATCACGGTTTCGGCGGCAACGCCGGTAAAGATCTCCTGCCAGGACGGCGTGTAGGCAGCGTGCTTGTCGTCGTAGGCCGACGGATAGGCCCCGCCCAAGCCACGTTCAATCCCGTACTGGGCCATGATCAAATCGTAGACCGTCGTGGCGGCAACACGGCCCTTGGTGGTTTCGATGTACTTGACCGGCACGCCGCGTTGCACGTGGGCATCATGGCCGAACTCGGTGAACGTCGTTTGCAGGACTGCGTCGTTGTGATTGAGTAGCGTTAACAGCGGGTCGAATGGGCTGTCGTCCAGCGAATGCTCCAGTTTGATGTTCCAGTTACCGTCGGCGCTGTCCCAGCGGTGGCCGGAACTGCCCTTGGGCACCACCAGGCGGCCGTTGGCCGCGTCGATGTTGAGAAACTTCCATTCGCCTTGTTCGAGGCTGCTGAATTCGGCGATATCTCCGGCGCGCAGCAATTGGCCCGGGCGGTAGTGGTCGCCGTCTTTTTCCAGAGCCACCAAAAACGCGCTGTCCGTGAATTGCTTGGCGTAATCCAGAAAGTAAGGCGTCTGCTGCTCGTGATGGAATTCCTTCAGAATCACATGTGTAACGGCCATCCAAAACGCGCCGTCACTGCCGGCATGCAGGGGCACCCATTGGTCAGCGTACTTGGCGACCTGGCTGAAATCAGGTGCGAAGACGACAGTCTTGGTGCCGTTGTGCCGCGACTCGGCAAAGAAATGGCAGTCCGGCGTCCGCGTCATGTTCAAGCAGGCGCCCATGTCGGCGATCATTTTGGCGTTGTACCAGTCGGCGCTTTCGCAGACGTCGGTCTGTTCGCCCCAGATCTCGGGAAAGGCCGTCGGCAGGTCACAGTACCAGTCGTAGAAGCTGAGGTTGACGCCGCCAAACAATTGCAGGAAGCGGCCACCTGCCGCGTAGCTCAACATCGACATGGCCGGGATTGGTGAGAACCCAATCACGCGGTCGGGGCCGTACTTTTTGGCCGTATAAATATTGGCTGCGCCGATCAGTTCGAGGATTTCATCCCACGAGGTGCGCCGAAATCCGCCCTTGCCACGGGCACGCTTGTACGTTTCACAGGCCGCCTCGTTGCTTTGCAGGCTTTCCCAAGCCGCAACCGGGTCGGGGTTCTTGGCTTTCTCGTCGCGATAGGCGTCGAT
>CAZUAB010000221.1:0-3433 GCA_964617795.1 uncultured bacterium | reverse complement strand
CGGTGCGCAGCGCCTGAAGAAGAGCATCGACGGAGTCGAGCTTCTTGGTGCCGCCACGAGCCGGCGGGGTTTCCAGCTTCAGAACCTTGACCTTGGGGGCAACAGCGACACCCAGCGCGTCGGGTGTGACGTCCTTGACTTCCTTGCGCTTGGCCTTCATGATGCCCGGCAGGCTTGCGTAGCGGGGTTCATTGAGGCGAAGGTCGGCCGTAACGACGGCGGGCAGCGCTACCTTGACGGTCTCGATACCGCCATCGACTTCGCGCTGCACGGTCGCCTCACGCCCTTCGACGGCGACCTTGAAGGCGAAGCAGGCTTGCGGCATCTCGAGCAGCGCCGCAAGAATCTGGCCGGTCTGGTTCGCATCGTCATCGATGGCTTGCTTGCCCATCAGAATGAGATCGGGGCTCTCTTGCTTGGCAACCGCCGCGAGAATCCTAGCAGCCACGTCGCTGTCGACCTTCTCGGCCGTGTTGACGTGGATACCGCGCTCGGCCCCCATGGCCAGTGCCGTGCGGATCTGTTCGACGACCTCGGGGCCGCCGATCGATACGACGACGACTTCGCCACCCTGCTTTTCCTGGATGCGCAGCGCTTCTTCGACGGCGATTTCGTCGAAGGGATTAATAACGAATTTGACGCCATCCCGGGCAATGTCTTGCCCATCGGCGGCCAGTTTGATCTTGGTCTCGGGGTCGGGGACCCGCTTGACACTGACGAGAATCTTCACCATCGACTCCTTTCGGGGAAAGAAAAAAAGACCTAGTTGCCGAACTGCTTGGACACTTCACGGGCGATGACGAGCCGCTGGATTTGGCTCGTGCCCTCATAAATCTGCATGAGTTTTGCGTCGCGCATCAATTTTTCGACTGGATATTCCTTGGTGTAGCCATATCCCCCGAAAATCTGTACGGCGTTGGTCGTCGTCTCCATCGCCGAATCCGCCGCAAATGCTTTGGCGTAACTCGAATAAAGCGCCGCGTTGGCGCCGGAATCGAGTACACGGGCCGCCTTCATCGTGAGCAGTCGAGACGCTTCGATTTTCATGGCCATATCCGCAATCATGAACTGGACGGCCTGGAAGCTGCCGATCGGGGCGCCAAAGGCCTTGCGTTCGGCAGCATAGCGGACACTGTGTTCCATTGCAGCCCGCGCCAAGCCGACGCAAATGGCCGCCACCATCGGCCGTGATTTGTCGAGGGTCCGCATGGCGATGCGGAATCCTTGACCTTCTTCGCCGATGCGTTGAGCGGCCGGCACACGCACGTTTTCGAGGATGACCGGTGCCGTGTTGGAGGCCCGCTGGCCCATTTTGTCCTCGGGTTTTCCGGTCGATAGGCCGGGTGCGCCCGCAGGCACGATAAAGGCCGTGACCCCCTCATGACGCTTGGTCCCTTTGGCGCGGGCAAAGATCGTAAAGACGTCCGCGTAAGTCGCATTGGTGATCCACTGCTTGGAACCGTTGAGGACGTAATCATCGCCGTCCTTCTCCCAGACAGTAGACATTCCGGCGACGTCCGAGCCGGCGTTGGGCTCGCTGAGCCCGAAGCTGCAAAGACGGTATTGATCACCAAACGGCGTCAGCCATTCCTTTTTTTGTTCTTCACTGGCGTCCAGGATGATCGGCGCCAAGCCAAGGTCATTGGCCATCAATGAGGTCGCGATACCGGCACAACCCCAAGCCAGTTCTTCAATGACAAGGCATTGATCTTCTGCGTTGAGCCCGATACCGCCGTATTCCGCGGGGATCGAAAGGTTGAGCAGCCCCGTCTCCCAGGCGCGCTTAAGCACCTCGGCCGGGAATTCTTCGGTACGATCGTGCTGCGGCGCCACAGGTCGCATCACCTGTTCGGCGAATTTGTGGGCAGTGTCTTGAAGCTGCTTTTGTTCGTCGCTGAGCGCAGTCATTGGGCTCCTCCTCGTTCGTTAGACGTAGGTCGGGCAGGGGCGCCCGCGGGGTTGGACCGAATGCCGTGGATAAACAGATCGGCCAACTCAGCCGAACTCGCACGCAGGTCGTAGCGGCCCTCGCGCATGATCCAATGCAGGGCGAGCTCGTCGAGGGCACCGAATACGGCACGCTTGACGGTGCCGGGGTGAATATCTTGCCGGAAAACGCCGGCCTTGCGACCCTCGATGATGATGCCCTCAAGGATATCGAGGAATTCTTGAAACCGCACAGGCTTATAGTCCGACATAAATGTGCTGGACTGTCGAAGTTCGATTTGCAACACGTGGGCCAAGTCAGGATTCTCGATCACCATTTCGGCGTGCATGCGGATGAAGCCGCGCAGCCGTTCGACCGGGTCGCCGATTGGCCTCAAGGCATCCTGAAAGCGGCCGATAATGGCCTGCATCTCTTCTTCGAAAACAGCAATTAGCAGGTGGTCCTTGTTGTCGAAATAAAGGTAGATCGTCCCGTCGGCCACGCCGGCCTCTTGCGCAATCTCTGAAATGCGGGCGTGAAAGAACCCCTTCCTGGCAAAAACTGCGATGGCAGCTTGCAGGATCCGGTGGCGTTTCTCTTCTTTGGCCCGATTGCTCAGGTGGTCGCTCCTGCGCGGTAAGCGGCGTGAATAGCGCCGTCTAAAGTGGCGGAATGAATCACCGCTCATCGTAGCAGCGTGGCCGCTGAATGTCAATTCAGTGGCCACGCTGCGAGCTTGAGGCCACGTCAGACGCTTGTTTTCGGTTGACAAGCCCGTTATCATGAGATGACATTGCTGCGCAGGCGGTCTGTGCCGTGCAATCAATCAGGGGGCTACATTGGGCGCCAAACGCCTTCGCGTACTTGTCTTGGAGGATTTCCCCGACCCTCGTCGGCTTTTCTGCCAAATGCTGGAGTCGCTTGACTGCGAGGCCGTTGGTGTCGGATCTTGTACTGAAGCCATCGCACGGCTTACCGCGGAGCGGTTCGACGTGGTTCTACTCGACATTGGTATGGACAACGCCAGCGGCGATATCGGCCCCGATGGACAAAAACTGACAGGCCTTGATGTCTGCCGCTGGATTCGTGATGCGTCCCCGCAGCCGGATATTCCGGTCTGTATGATTACGGGCATACTCGATCACGACGTTGCCATTGAGGCCTTTCAGATCGGGGCCAGCGGCTACATTGTTAAGCCATTCGACCTGCAGGAGCTGCAGGCCAAATTGAACGAACTCGTCGGAGAGTGACGCGACTCGCGGGCGAGGCGGACTGGATTGCGGTCATTCGTGCGGCCTTTGCTGCCGTCGGCGCCTACGATGCGGTTGACAACGAACGGGACGCCCATCTGCTTGCGGGGGCCCACGGCACATTCCTCAATGTCGACGCCCATGTCGCCGCTCGACATTACCCTTGGCCCTGTCCTCGCCCACAAGACGCCGGATACCGCGGCGTCGCCGCCGCACTCAGCGACTTGGCCGCTGTCGGCGCCCAACCTTCCGATCT
>CAZUAB010000220.1:0-3452 GCA_964617795.1 uncultured bacterium | reverse complement strand
AGTAGCTGCGGCTGGTCTGGAAGCGGGGGCCGATGCCGGGGCGCTACCAGGAATGGCGCCGCCGCCAAAACCGCCGACCGGCGCCGATTCGCCGGCGGCCCGGGCCCCGACCTTGGCCACCAGACCGGTCGAAATATCCTGCTTTTCAATATAATCATCGGCGCCGTAAAGTTGCTGTGGCGGCCGCTTGTAGCGGTGTTGATCGTAAATTGCCGCAATCAGAATCAGGCGAACATCGGCCAACTCGGGGTCGCGGCGAACGATTTCACAGATCTCGAAGCCGAATACCTTGGGTAGCGTAACATCGAGTACGGCAACACGTGGGCGTTGGCGCTGGATAATCGCCAGCGCCTCGACGCCGTTGTCCGCCTCGATGACTGAGTAGCCAGCCTCGCCGAGGGCCGTGACCATACCGGCTCGTACGCTGCCGTCGTCGTGGGCGACCAACACAAGCTGACCGTCGCCACGTATGGCGGCTGTCGACGGTGCGGCGGCGGGCGCGGCGGCATCTTGGGCCGCCGAAGGTTGGGGTGCCGCAGCCGGTGCAGCGGGCGCAGCCGGGGGCTTTGCTGGCACAGGGGCAGCGGGCGCGGAGGCATCCGGCGCCGACGCGAGGTCCGCCTCGAAGGTGTTCTCACAGCTCTTGCAGCGAATCCGCAACTGCGATTGCTTGAATTTGGCCGGATCCAGCCGGTACTTCATGCCACAGTGCGTACATTCGATGATCTTCATGAATTGTCCTCCGACTGGAAGGCGCGGAACAGGCGCTGGAAGCGTTCAACCTCGTCGTACAGCACACGCACGACTTCGGTTAGCTGGGTCACATGGGTCAGGTTTGTTTCGGCGGTTTCGCGGATCTGGTCGGTCGATTCGAGCACGCGATCGCTACCGTGCTGCTGCTCGCCGAGGCTGCGTGCAATCTGCTTGACCATCTCGGTGATGCGTTCGATCGACGAGGTGATGAGCTGGCTACCGGCATTTTGTTCTCGCGTGGTGCGGCGCACTTGCTGGGCGATGTTCTGCATGCGTAGCGCCGCCTCACGCAGCGCCGCGGCTTGCGTTGCCTGCGAGTCGGTGTTGCTGACCAGTTGGACGACCATCTCGGCGACCTGCTGGCTCGACACTGCCACCTGGTGGCTGCCGCGACTTTGCTCGGAGGTGGCGCGTTCGATCGCACGCACGCGCTCCATCACGTCCTCGGTTGAGCCGAGAATGGCGGCGAGGGCCTGTCCGGCCTCATCGGCCCGTTCGGTACCGGCATCGACGGCCTCACGGCTTTGGCGCATGGCCTCAGCGGCGCGCCGGCTCTCGCTGCGCACTTGATCGATCAGCTCGGCAATCTCGGTGATCTTTTCGGCGGTCCGATCGCTGAGGCGCTTGATTTCCTGGGCGATGACCGAAAAGCCCTTGCCTCGCTCACCGGCCTGTGCGGCGATGATGGCGGCATTGAGAGCCAGCAGGTTGGTCTGGTCCGAGATCTCGCGAATTACGCTGACGATCCGCACGATGCTGCCGCTCGTCTCTTCGAGGCTGCCGACGACCTGTCCCATGTTGTCGGCGAAATGGCGGATCTCGCGAATACCCTCAGCCGTGCGCTCCACCGCGGCGCGGCCCTTACGCGCATCTTCGACCACCGACTCGGCAAGGCCAGTGGCTGCCTGCGTGGCATCCTTGATGTTGCGAATATTCGCGTCGACCTGGTGCATCGAACTGGCCGTCTCTTCGGAGGCGTGCTGCAGGCTTTGGATACCCAGCTGGACCTGCTCCAGAAGCTCACCAAGCTCGGACACGTTGGACACCGTGCCCTCGATGCCCTGCCCAAGATATTCCATGTGCTCGTCGACCTGCTTGATCGTCGTGCTCATCTCCATGATCGAGGCCGTCGACTCTTCGGCACTTTGCTCGAGGAAGCCAATATTCTGCGTGATCTCGCGGATCGATCGGTTCATCTCTTCAATCGAGGCACTGGTTTCTTCGATAGCCGTCGACTGGCGCAGGCTTCCTTCCTGCACGTTCTCGGCGCTTGTCCAGACCTTGGAGGCCACATCGGACAGCGAAAAAGTGGCCAAATGCACTTGCCCAAACAGCGTCGAAAGCTGCTCGGTCATGCGGTTGAACGAGTCCGCCAACTCGCCAATTTCATCTTCGGTTTCGAGTTGCACGCGATCGTCGAAGTTGCCGCGCGAAACGTCCTTGGCGATACGCGACATGCGCACGATCGGCAGCACGGTCCAACGTACGGCAAAGTAGATCAAAATCAGTGTAAGCAAGGTGACCGGCAGCGCGTAGCCGAGTGAGGCCACGCGCATGCGCCGCAGCCGCGAAATGGCTTGGTTTGCGCTCGTGCCGACGACCACCCAGACCTTTAATTCCTCTTTGTCGTCGCTGCGGTCGACCACGGCCGGCGCCGGGGCCTCATCGAGACCCCCGAAGAGGCTTTCAATGTTAAGCAGCTCGTTGGCGATTGTTCGTTCGGGCGGCCCGAAAAAGGGGATCTCGACGAACACAACCGGTTCGTTGCCCACCTCGAAGCGCCCTGAGCGCTCGCGCGCCTGCGCCGGCGGTGTCCAAGTTTCGACCCACTTGGTGTACATCGGATGCCGGATTTCGCGGAACACCGATTCACCGGAGGCCTGACGGATTTCAAGGAAACGGAGGTTGGAATCGGCGAGGAAGGGTTCGAGCAGCAGGCTCAGTTCTTCGCGGTCGATGGTCGAGGACTGGAAGCGCGTTTTGCCGTACGCCTTGAGGAAGCGCACGGTGTTTTCGAGGTGCGTCTGCTGGCCGACGATGAATGCGTCGGTCAACTCGGTTTGATAGTAGACGTGCGTTGCGGTGGTGACGACGAGCACGGCTGCTGAGGTCATCAGCACCAGCTTGAAGCCGAGCCCGAGTCGCAGTGACGGTGCCGAAACGCGCAGAGCGCGGCGGGCCAGACGTGCGAGGCGTTCTTTCACGACCGCTTGCCTTTCCCCTTGCGTGGGCTGCGACTGGCCGCCACCGCCGCTTCTTCGGCCGAGGTGGCCTCGGCAACGGTCAGCGCCCGCCGCAGCTCTTCGATATGCAATTTTTCCTCGCCGGTCAGAATGTGCGCCATGTCGATCAGCAGCAAAATACCGTCGGGACGGCGCACCAAGCCTTCGAGGAAGCTGGGCGTGGATCCCACCGCTGGCGGCAGCTCAACCGAGGCCTCGGGGATCGTGGTGACATCGAGCACGCCGTCGACGACGAAACCGACTTCGAGACCGTCGATGCGGGCAATCAAAATCCGCCGCTTTTCTTCGTCCGGCTGCGACGAGGGCAGGCCAAGCCGCTCGTAGAGGTTGACGAGCGGGACGATCTTCTCACCCCGCATGTCGACGACGCCCTCGAGAAAAGCCGGGGCACGCGGTATGCGACGGGGTTTTTGCCAGCGTTCGATCAGGCCGATCTGCATGATATCGAGCGCGAAT
>CAZUAB010000219.1:0-3455 GCA_964617795.1 uncultured bacterium | reverse complement strand
CGACATCCGCTGGGGTTGGCCCTACGGGCTGTGCTTCACCTCGCCAGGCGGTCTGACAGACCCGGTGCTGACCGTCGCCGCACGCTGGGGTGTGGCGCCCGCATTGGCTGACTACGAGCCGTGGCTGACCGCCGCCGGCGTCTCTGACGTGACCGGCCTGCTGCTCGAACACAATCATCTGGATATGCTGGTGGCTGCCGACCCGCAGCGAAATCCGCTGTTGCCGGCTCTTACGGATTGGCTTCGGGCACGGTTTTTGGATTGAGCGTGTCGCTCGGCGCCTCCAGCCACTCGCGCAAAGGGGCGCCCCAGATTGCCTGGAGGACAACGGCGTGCGTGAAAAGGCCACCCTGCTGCAGGCCAAAATCGTAGCCGAACCGCAGATTGCCGCGTCGGACGTGGATCCCGGCGCGCAGTAGTGTCGCCATGACATCACGGTCATTGGGCAACACGCCGAAGCCCTCGGCAAAGCGGTAGGACTGGTCGAGCCGCGCTGAAATCAAGCCGGTCCAAGGCGACCGGGTTCCACGCGCGTCACCGCGGACGAATTCGTTGGACCATTCCAGAAACAGGCGGGGAAGCCATAGTCGGTAGCGGCCGGGATCGACCACCAGTCCACTACCGAGGCCGAGGAAAAAGGCCGATGAATCCGAGCTGCCGCTGAGGATTTGAAAGGCGCCGTCTAGCCCCACCGCCCCGGCGTCGAGCAGGGGAATCCAGCGTCCATGTGTCGCAATGCGCCAGCGTGGGGCGGGCGCGAGCGCGATCGCAAGGCCGGGGCCCCCGGCCAGTGCCGGCAGCTTGCCCGGAAACAAGTTCTGCCAGTGCGGCTGATGCTGAACGAAATCGACAAGCAGGTAGTCGGCCGTGACGCTCCAGCGGTCCCAATCGCCGGCGTAGAGGTGGCCGAGCTGAGGCGAAACGGCGAACGGCCCCATTTCCGCCCACAGGGCGGGCCAATCGGCAGCCTGCATGGCAGCCCGCGCCCCCGTTGGTACAAGGAGCAAAAGGGCCAAGAGGACCGGCCAGCGCCGGCGTCGGCGGTCAGCGAGCAGTGGCGAATTGCGCACGGGCTTCGACGATGGCCGTGCCTGCCGCCGCCAAGGTCTCTACGCCGGTCAGCCGCACGACGGCATCGCCTTCCTGCGCGGTTGGCAGCCGCCACTGGTGGATCTGACCTTCGAGATGATCCGGTGTCGGCGCGCCGGCTTCGCCACCGACGGAAAACAGGCGCTCGCGCAGCGTTTCGGCGGAGGCATCAAGCGCAATCCAAACCAGGCGCACCCCACACTCGCGGCAGCGCTGCGACAGTGGCTCCCGGCCGCCCGGTGTCAACATGGCCGACTCGCAGAGGCCAATTCCCGAAGCCTCCGCATCATGCACAACGGTGTGGACAAGGGTTGTCAGTGTTCGCTGATGCAGCTCCAACGAGTCGGGGTCGGCCGCGTCTTGATGGCGGCCGCTCAATGTTCTCCGTACTTCGTCTCCCGCTTGCCTGCGAGCGCCGAGTCGTTCTGCCAGCGCATGTGAAAGGGTCGACTTGCCGGCGCCCGTCGGACCGATGATGGCCAGTACGGTGGGAGCCCCACCGGTAAAAACCAGCCGCCCAGCCGTTCGCAACAGCGATCGTGCTTTGGCCGCTTCCTCGGCACGGGTCCAGTCATCGGTGGCCGAGTCGGAGGCAGCCCGGGCAGCAACAATGGCGGCCTGCCCAATGCCGAGCAGGGTCCACGTGAGCAATGCGGTTGCCTTTTCGGGGGCCCGTTCGATCAGGGCGTGCACGAGTGCCTCCGCTGCCGGTCCCGCATCGCGGGCGGCCAAGTCGACCAAAAGCGCCGCAATGTCCGCGAATGAGGCGCCGAAAGATGAGGGTGGCCAAGGCACGGATTCGGCCGTAGGCACCGGCGACGACAAGACCGAGGGCGGCGCGTCGGGTACGTGATTGAGGGCATGCCGCAACCATGCCGCAAGGGCCTGATCAAGGCTCCGCGGGGCGCTGGCCAAATCGCTGTGCAACTCGGACAGTGCGGTAGCCGGGGTTTCTCCTTCTCCGGAGTCAACCAGTGCGGACACACAGCGGTCGGCAAGCTCGGCGATATCCGCTGCCGGAAGGCGACCGTCCTGCAGGCGGTTCACCAACACGCTCATGGGGTGACCGGGCAGTCGGTGTTACCGGCGTCCTCGCAGGGGCCGGCCACATCCGTATCGAATACGCCGCTGCCGCCACCGGCCAGATCCAGCCAGATGGGTGAAGACAGGGCAAAGGGTACAATGGTCTCACCGCGAGTACCGGCCAAGACCGGCCATGCAGCACCCTGACCGACGACACGAACGGCCAGCCAGCGATCCTGGCCAGCCCGCACCTCGGCATCTTCCAACCGCAGAGTCCATGCCTCGTTCAACTCAATGCGTGACCCGGCGGTGGTGACCGTGGTGATCGCGCCATCGGCGTCGGCGATACGAACGGTTGCCGCCGCCGTCGCCGCCGTCAGATCGGCCGAGGACAGAAACTTGGTTGCGGCGGCAAGCGGGATCAGGGCGGCGCCGGTCACGTCGGATTCGGCAATGGTGATACCGACGGCGGCATTCTCGAACCATTCGATACGCTGTGGCGGGAGCCACGTTGGCGTTTGTACGTGTACGGCCACCGTGACCTCAAGGGCCAGCGAGGCGCCGGCGGGGAAAAGTGCGGGGTTGATCGACAGGACGTCGCCGGGGCGTCCTGGCCCAATCGATTGGACAACCGTGGTCACGGCGCCGACTTCGTTCAGTAGGCGCGCGGTCACGACGACGTCGAGCCACGGGCCGTTGCTGGCGACGGTACGGCGCGCTTTGAGGCCCGCAGTGAGAGCCGCCGCGTATCCACCCGCATCGGGGTTGATGACCGTGTCGGTGGCGTCCGAGACGTACACCCAGGTGCGCAGTGCGCCGATCGCAGTAGCGTCTTGGGTCCGGACTGCGCTGCCCGCAGCGACGCCGATGTCTCGTCCAAGATTCCAAAAGGCGAAGCTGTCGAGTGTCGCGCGCCAGATATCTGCCGGTCGGCTGCGACCATCACCGACGCTGAGCAGCGTCCACGGCTGGGTCAAGGCTGGGGGTACTGCGGCGCCGGTGAGTGGATCATCCCCCCCAACAGCGGCCGGTGGCGTATCGCCCCAGCCCGCGGCAAGATCCCAAGTCAGCGCCAAGCGGTCGAACCACGCCGCTGCGGCCGTCCCACGTGGTGCGTGCAAGAGCAGCGAGGCGGCGGCGCCGCGCTCGGCCAGCGCAGCGGCGGCTGCCAGCGGCGCCAAGGGCTTGCCGGCCGCGTCGACGCCGTCGACCGCCGCGCCGTCAGCAATGCCGTCCAGTGCCTCGCTGCTGCCGGGCGTAGGCTTACTGCGGATCGGTACTGCGGGCGCCTCAAGGCCCCAGCCGGACAGCCGCAGTGCGCCCAAATCGATCGTCTGACCGGC
>CAZUAB010000218.1:0-3458 GCA_964617795.1 uncultured bacterium | reverse complement strand
GCCGGCGCACTCTGCCCCACCTCGGCCCTGCCACGTAGCCGTGCGGACAAATCCGTAGTGCGAAACACAGCCCGCAGCGCCTCGGCGACCTGCCGAAGGACGTCGTCACCGGCGCCGTGACCGTGCGTGTCGTTGACCTTTTTGAAATGATCGACATCCAGCAGCATCACGGATACGGGCAGTGCCGTCCGATCGGCTCGATCGATTTCGGCGGCGAGCTGCTCCAGCGCTGTGCGGCGGTTGGCCAAGCGCGTCAGTCCATCAGTCGTTGCCTGATCGCGCAGACGTTCCATGGCCCGGGCGCGCCCCCAGGCCAAGTGGAATGGCGCCATGAGCTTGCGCAGATTTGCGATTACGGCGGCACCATAACGGCCCGTCTGCAACGACCACAGCACAAGGCCGCCGCCGCGAAGATCGAGATCGGAGCCCACATTGAAAGGAAGACAAACCACAGACCCCGCAGCCGGAAGATCCTCGCCGTCGGCGATGGTCGCGCGGCCCGTGGTTCGGCGGGATAGATCGGCGACATCCCGGATTTCCGGCTGCACAAGTGCCCAACCAGCCCAACTTGTATCGACCTCGATCGTCGCGCCCGGCTCAAGGCCGCACGGATAGCTGCTCTGCATATCGGCGATGCGCCACTGCCCGGGCTCCACCTCCTCGGCCACCAGTGCCAGATCGGACGGCACCACGAGCTCAATCAAGTCGAGCATTCGCCGTACCGCATGGGCGCCGACTTCTGCTTGAAGCAGATCTTGCGCCGCCTCATAAAAGGCCTTCCAACGCAGTTGGTCCTCGGCCCCCTCGCTGCGCTCTCGCCAGTGCCGAAGCCAACGCACGACTTGGTCGGCCATGACCTCAAGGAGTTGGCGCTGCTCTTCGCTACCAAATGCCTGGATTTCCAGCGAATCGACGGCCAGTACGCCCAAGCAATCCTGATCGACGATGGGTACCGCCAACAGGCTGCGCAGATCGACATCATGGCGGTAATGGGTAAGGCCCGAGATCGATTTCTGGTACTCGGCAGCCAAAAACGGCTCGGCCTGCTTGAACACCCAGCCGATTACGCCATCGCCAGGCCGCAACTCGGGGGTCGCCTCAATGTCGCGAATCAGGCAGTCGAAGGCCCGCAGTTCAAGCAGGTCTTGATCGTTGCGCAAGTACAAAAAAGCCGCGTGGGCACCAAGCGCACGCCGAACCGTGCTAACGATATTTTGCAACCCTTTTTCCAGTTCATCGAGCTGGTCACGGCGGCGGTTGGCCATTGCATCCGGGGCCAGTGCACGAATCGCCTCGTCCGTTCGATCGTCAAACAAGATCTGCTGCCGCCGTTGCTCGCTATCGTCATGGGCGTCGGCCACGCGGAGGTCTTGGCGTAGCCTTTCTGCCGCGATGATCGCACCAACCGCAACGGCTAGGCCGATCGTGAAATGCACCAGTTCGACTGGGCTAAAAACAGCGAGGCCGGGCGCCAGTACGGACAGAACCAGCAGCAAGAGGCCCGACGCCAACCACCATCCACCGGGCGCGAAAGACCCCACGGCGGAAAACGGCAGGGCGGTCAGCGATGCAGGCCCTGGTTGTGTCGCCATCCAGAAAGCAACCGGCCATGCCGCCAACGGCAGCCAGCGTCGCCAATGCAAACGCAGATCGGTCCAGCGAACCCCGGCAATCGGCCCCAAGAGTAGCGCCGCACCGACCGCTGGCCAAACGACCGCTTGAACCTCGGCCGCCACTGTGGCAATCACTGCCACTGCGGCAATTGCCACGGTGGCCACACGCCGCCATTGGCGGCGGAATCGATTGGGAAGAGTACGTCTGGCGCCTCTACCCCGCCGGCGGCTCACGACACTACCGGCGCGGCTCATTGCAGCCCTTCGTGCGGGACAACGACGACCCATTCGTCGGGCTTGACCATGCCGAGCTTCTCGCGCGCGAGGCGCTCAAGCTCCGCCGGATCGCGCTCCAATCGATCAATACGATGGCGCAGGCGGGCGTTCTCGGCCTCAATATCGGCGATCTGCTCGGCCAGCCGTTCCCGTTCAGTCCGGAGACTGCGTACCTCAAGCCAGCCGCTGGGTCCCACGATGGCCCACACAACGAGAGCAACAGCCGCGAGCAACAACAGCGCCGCAGTGAGATACGAACGATACGGGGAGGCATCGGGGTGGGACACAACGTCATCGTATCACGCCGAAGCCCGTTGAGGCGAGCTTGCACGGGTGATTTGGCAGATCCTTGACTAGACCTGCAAGCACGTCTATGATGACGAGCAATGAAGCGCGTTCTCGTCGTTGATGATGAGCCGGGAGTTCTTCACCTCGTTCAGTCGCTGCTGCGAGATGAGGGCTACGGCACCCGTACGGCGTCGGGCGCCAAAGACGCGCTGGAGTCGCTAGACAACGAGCCGGTCGACTTGATCCTCCTGGATTTGCGCATGCCTAGTATGAGTGGATGGGAATTTCTCGACGCTCTGCGCCAACGCGAAGGCGCACCACCGGTCGCCATTCTCTCCGCCGTCTTTAATGATGAAGAGATCCGGCGCGTTTGCGAAGTCTATGGTGCCTGCGCCTACATTTCCAAGCCGTTTCGTATTCAGAAACTGCTTGACACGGTAGCCGCGCTGACATCGCAGCCGCGCCGAGCTTGATCCGCGCACGGTCTCGGGGTACCCTGTTGCCTTGACGGAAAGGCTGGCCCCACGTGTCCGAGGATCTGACGACCCTCACCCACCCCATTACAGACATCGACGGCAACGAGGTGGCACCGGCGGGTGTCACCGTGGGCCGCGATTTCCTTGCAGCGATCGCTGGCAAAGGCCGCCCGCACGGCGCCGAAGCGACACTTGATGAGACCGAAATTCCGGCCGACTTGGCAGCTTTTGCCGGGGAACCGGAGCTTGCCGGACTGTTTGACAAAGAGATCGCTGGCCGCGTGCGGAGCCTCTGCGCCAAAGTGGCGATGCCCGAACCGGTCCTGCGGGAACTCATCGCCATGCGCGACAACATGCCGCTCTACTATCATCACGCACTGGCAACGACCGCCATCACTTTGCGCTTGTGTCTAGAAATGACCGTAAAATCCGAGGAATTGGTTAAAATCGGCCGCGGCGTACTGCTTAAAGATATTGGCATGACGCGTATCTCAACCACGCTGGTACGCAATCGGGACTTTCTGACTCGGCAGGAGTTCCATCAGATTTCGAAGCACCCGATCATCGGCCTGGTGCTCAACACCTGGTATTTCGGCGAAGGCCTCGAAGGGATGATTGCGCTACGGCACCACATTCGCAACGGGCGTGGCTACCCGCGCTGGCCCGGCCTCAAGCCGAGTCGACTGATCGACATCATCGAAGTGGTGGACGTCTTCTACGCGTTACTCAGCCCCCGTCCCTTTCGCCCGGAGCCATACGATGTACGTGGCGCCTTAGACGAATTGACGCTCATGGCCGAGCGCAG
>CAZUAB010000217.1:0-3472 GCA_964617795.1 uncultured bacterium | reverse complement strand
TCCAACTTCACAGTGGAACCCAACACGCGCCGAATGGATTCGCGGAGGTCTTGGAACACCGGACCGGCGTCGACGACGCCCACCGGGGGTTCTGCGCCCTTGGCCGCATTGAGGATCTGGGCCGTCAGGCGACTGCCCTGCGCCACCGCGCGATCAATTTCCGCACATAGTGCGCGAGCCTCGGCACCCTCAGGCAGCGATGCTTGGACCTCGTCCGCAAACCCTCGAATCACGGCCAACACGCCGTTGAAGTCGTGCGCCACGCCAGCGGCAATGGCCCCTAACGAATCCAGTCGCGCCGCCGCCGAGAGCTTGTGCTCAATAGCATACTGTGCGGTCAGGTCGGTCCAGGCCAACGCGGTGCGGCCATCGGGGAACTGCGCAACCGCCAGCACACCCTCCCGCATATCTCCATCCGCCGTGCGCAGATCAGCATCGACCGGCCCGATCGGGCAGGCGCGGATGACGTCCCTGATTTCAGGCCAGATTGCAACGGCCGAGGTGCGCTCGCCAATTAGATCGCCGGCCTCCCGGCCCACCACGGTGGCAAGCGCCGGGTTGCACCAGGCGATCCGCCCGTCACTGTCGGCGATGGCGTGTGCGGTGCCGCTGAGCGCAAACATGGTTCGAAAATCGCGCTCCTTGCGCTCGACATTGCGCAGGCCTGTCACGATCAGCCCATAGACGAGGATTCCGCTGAGCCCCACATAAAGCCAACCCTTGACCGTCTGTGCTGCCGTAAGACTGTGCGGGTCCGTGATCAGCGCACCGAGCCACTCATCGGAGAACGCGATCCACGCGCCGCCAAGCAGGACGTAAATGATCGTCAGACCAAGCGCCAAACGCACACTGCGCGCCATACTGCTCCTTCGCTTCGGGGAACCAAAGCGGCAGCCCCCGCAGTCATGATGATTCTACACCGTTCCGCAAGTGCGCCCCGGGTTACAATACGTGTATGCATCCGACAATACCCGAACTGCTGGCACCGGCCGGAACGCCGGAGGCTTTGCGCGCCGCTGTCGCCAATGGCGCCGACGCCGTGTATTTCGGCGTAGAGGCACTCAATGCCCGTGCGCGCGCCGAAAATTTCCGCATCGAAACCCTCGGCGAGACCATGGCCTGGTTGCGCGCCCGCGGCGTCAAAGGCTTTCTGACGCTCAACGTACTGGTCTTTGCCGATGAGCTCAATGAAGCCGCACGTATCCTGGCCGCGGCGTCGTCGGCTGGCGTCGATGCGGTCTTGGTTCAGGATCTTGGCGTAGCGCGCCTGGCACACGAACTCGTACCCGATTTGCCGCTCCATGCGTCTACTCAGATGACCTTGACGGACCCGAACGCCATGGGTCACCTGGCGCGAGAACTCGGCCTGAAACGCATCGTCGTACCACGCGAATTTTCGATCGCCGATATCGCGCGGCTTGGCCGTGAAACCGGCGTTGAGCTGGAGGCCTTCGTGCACGGGGCCATGTGCGTGGCCTGGTCGGGACAGTGCCTCACTTCGGAGTCACTCGGCGGGCGCAGCGCCAACCGCGGGGAGTGCGCGCAGGCCTGCCGTCAGCCGTACACGATGGTCGTCGACGGCGAGGCGCTGGACCTCGGCAACAAACGCTATTTACTTTCGCCGCAGGACCTTGCGGGCATCGATGAGGTTTCGGCGCTGGTTGAGGCCGGCGTTGTCTGTTTCAAAATCGAAGGCCGCCTCAAATCGGCCGAATACGTCGCCAACGTCACCAGCGCGTACCGCCGGGCGCTTGATGCGGCGATCGAAGGGGTTGCCGCCAGCACGACGGCGGTCGAGCGGCAACGACTGGCCCAGTCCTTTTCACGTGGCCAGACCACCGGTTTTTTGCACGGCATCGATCACCAGGCGCTGGTGCGAGGCGACTTTCCCAAAAGCCGCGGCCTGGCGGCGGGCGAGGTCGTGGCTGTGCAGGCGCCTTACGTGCGCATTCGCGGCTGTGACGTGCCGCTTTCTGCTGGCGACGGCGTCGTGTTCGACAACGGCAATCCCGAACGACGGGAGCCGGGCGGCCCGATCTACGAGATTCGCGCCGTTGGCCGCGATCTTGAGATCGGCATGGCCCACGGGTTCCCATTTTGCGACGTCGGTCCGGGACAGCGCGTCTGGAAGACCCGTGACGCCGCACTTTCGCGTGAACTGCAAGCGAGTTGGGCAGTCGACGCTCGCACCCGGGGCGTCCGCCTGATTGTTCAAGGCGCGGCCGGCACGCCGCTACGTCTGACCGGCGTGGCTGGCGAACTCTCGGCGACCGTCGAATCGAGCGAATGCCTTGAAACGGCCCGGGGCAGAGGGCTTGATCGCGATCTCCTCGCCGAGAAGCTTGGGCGATTCGGCGGCACGACCTGGCACTTGGACGACTTGCAGAACCGGCTCTCGGGCGCACTTGCCCTGCCGGTGTCGGCGCTCAACCGCCTGCGACGGGCCCTTGTCGAGGCCTTGGACGCACACGCAGGCGAGCCCCCAGCGCGCCGTATCAATACCGGGGCACTGCAGCATCTGCGGGCGCGACCCTGGCCAGACACCGTCGCTAAGCATGATAGCGGCGACGCCGAGTTGTCGGTGTTCTGCCGCAGCGAGGCCCAAGTGCGGGCCGCCTGCGGCGCCGGCGTAGCCCGTGTTTATGCGGACTTCGAGGATCCACGTGGCTTTCGCGGCAGCGTCGCCGTGGCCCGCGAAACGGGCACGCCGGTCTACCTGGCAACCCCCCGCATCATCAAGCCCGGCGAGCTGGGTTTTCTGCGCAAGCTGGCAGGCTATGCGCCGGATGGGGTGCTGGTGCGCAATCTGGGTGGTCTGCTATTCTACCGCGAGAACCATCCGGAATTCGATCTGGTTGGTGACTTTTCACTCAACTGCGCCAACGACCTTGCCGCACGTGAGCTACTCGACTTGGGCCTACGCTTGGTCACGCCCGCGTATGACTGCAACGCCGAACAGCTTGAGGCCATGCTGGCCTATCTTCCAGCCGCGCGGGCAGAAATCGTGCTGCACCAATACATGCCGATGTTCCACACCGAGCACTGCGTGTTCGCTGCCGTCTTGTCGAACGGCGCCGACTACCGTAGCTGCGGACGCCCTTGCGAACACCACGATGTCGAACTGCGCGACCACACTGGCGCCATGCTGCCGGTCAAAGCCGATGTCGGTTGTCGCAACACCGTATTCAATGGCCACGCCCAAAGCGGAGCCCTGTATCTTGAGCGTTTTCGCAGCCTCGGTGTGCGCCGATTTCGGCTCGAATTCCTCGCCGAATCGGCCGACCGCGTCGCTGAGGTGATCGAGGTCTACCGGCAGTTGTTGGCTGGCGCGGCGGCGCCACGCGCAGTCTGGAACGCGCTTAAGGCAACGCAACGCCTCGGCGTCACTCGCGGCACGCTCGACCGCTGAAGGGGCTTGCTGGCCAGCCCAAGGAAACGCTACCAGTCTCAAGTAGAGACTTTTCCTTTCGCG
>CAZUAB010000216.1:0-3514 GCA_964617795.1 uncultured bacterium | reverse complement strand
CCGTCGAGGTCAGCCCCGCGGGCGGGACGGTCGTCGTCATTACTGGCCTTCAGGTGGGGCGACGTACATTGCGCAAGGTCTGGGCGACAAACATCCTCGACGAGGGCCAAGGGATCGGCGAAGAGCAGCGTCAACTCTTGTTTACGCCATTGTTTACGACCAAACCGGCGGGCACCGGTTTGGGGCTGGCGGTTTCCCAGCAAATCGTGCAAGCACACGGCGGTGTGCTGACCTTGGCCAATCGCGAGGATGCGATCGGTGCCGTCGCAAGGGTTGAGATGCCGCTGGAGCGGCGGGTGGAGGTGGATTGAGCGAGCAGTTCGACATTCTCGTTGTCGATGACGATGCAAGCCTGCAGAGGGTGCTGGAAGCGGCACTGGACGCCGAGGGGTACGGCGTCACCGTCGCCGCCTCTGCTGAAGCCGCCGGGGACGCATTGGCCGGTCGTGCGTTCGACTTGGTTGTGCTCGATCTCAATTTGCCCGGACTGGCTGGGCTTGACGCCTTGGCGGCCTGGCGAGCCGCGGGACACAACATGCCGGTCGTCGTGCTGACGGCCCAGAACACCGTCGAGAACGCGATCCGAGCCATGCAACTCGGCGCGTATGACTATGTGACCAAACCCTTCGATTTGGGTGAGTTGTACGGAATCGTCGGCAGAGCGCTCGCGTCGAGCCGAGAGGTCGTCGCCGACGATCGCACACCGGCCGCTGGCGAAGACTCGCGTTCTACGCTCGTTGGGACCAGCCCGGCGATGCAGGAGGTCTACAAGGTCATCGGCAAGATGGCCGCCACAGACGCCACCGTATTGATCTTGGGCGAAAGCGGTACCGGTAAAGAGCTGGTGGCCAAAGCGGTCCACGATTACAGCACGCGCCGTGAGGGGCCTTTTGTGGCGCTCAATACGACGGCGATTCCGGCTGAGCTTCTCGAGGCCGAGCTTTTTGGCTACGAGAAGGGTGCGTTCACGGGGGCCGTGCAAGCGGCGCCAGGCCGCTTTCGCGAAGCCGCAGGCGGCACCTTGCTGCTCGATGAGATTGGCGACATGCCGCTGGGCCTCCAGGCCAAGTTGCTGCGCGTCTTGCAGGAGCGCGAGATTACGCCACTTGGCGGGCGTCGTGCGATCCCGATTGACGTGCGGGTGATCGCGGCGACACAGGTTTCACTGGAACAAGCCGTTGCCGAGGGGCGTTTTCGCGCCGACCTTTACTACCGTTTACGGGTGGTCGAGGTGCATCTGCCGCCTTTGCGCGAGCGTACAGAAGATATTTTGGCGCTGGCCGACCTGTTTCTGCGCCAAATGGCCATACGTGGTGAGATCCCGCCCAAGCGCATCGGTGCCGATGCTTTGGCATTGCTACAAACCGCACCGTGGCCGGGCAATGTGCGCCAGCTCGAAAATTTGGTCCGCCGTGTGGCGCTGCTCAGTCCACATCGCACGCTCGATACCGCCGCGTTTCGTCAATTTGGCGGCGAATTCCCACGTATTCAGCCGGGTGACGAAGGGGGCCGCGGCTTCGCCCGCCTCGTCGAGCAGCATCTGCGGGGATACGTCGAGGCCATGCACGATTGCGGCGAAGTCGGTATTTGGCCGCAGGTGGTCGGTACAATCGAGGCCGTGCTGCTCAAGTTGGCGCTCGAGGTAACAGACGGCAACCAACTGCGTGCCGCAGATCTACTCGGTATCAATCGCAACACGATCCGCAAAAAACTTACCGAATACGAGATTGATCCCCGTCAGTTTCGCGGCCGGGAAGGATAGGGGCCCTTTAAGGGCTACGGCGGCTCGGGTCTATTGACTTACCCCATTGCGCCTGCTACGCTCAGCAGTAGTTCCGGCGTCCGGCCACCGGAGCTGCACGCTGATTGTGGTGTGCACCCGCCGGGCACTTGGAGGTCGCATGAATCTGAACTCACGTGAGCATTGGTTGCTTGCAGCGGCGTTGGTATTGCCGTTCGCCCTCACCGCATGTACGAGCGAGCCCGACAAGCCGGCCCCCGGCCTCTCGCGCCCCGGACCCGGCACCGCCAGCGTCGAAGTGATTCCGCAAGGGGTCGCTGCCGCGGCGATCACCGGGGTAACCATCGAAATCGACCCGGGCGACCGTATTGAACCGCTTGCGTACAATAGCGGCAGTGGAGCGTTTTCCGGCATATTTACGCTCGATGTCGGCACCTATGCATTCACGGCTCGGGCCTATGCCGCAGGCGGCGTCTTGATCGGTGCGGGCAGCGCGGCTGGCGTATCTATCACCGACGGCGCAACCACGCTGGTATCGATCACCATCCTCGATACGACCGGCGGCAATCCACAGCCCCCGGCCGGTCCCTCTATCTTGTCGTTGATTATCTCAAATGTGCGTCCGATCAAAGGCGACGTTGTCTCGATGACCGTCGTCGCGGTGGATCCGGATGCCGAGCCGGCGCCGCTGGCCTACACGTGGACCGATACCTGCCCTGATGCCGACTTTACGCTGCCCGGCGCAGCAACTACGAACTGGTCGAAACCGACCTCCGGTATCTGCGACATCACAATCGAGGTGACGGATGGCCTGCTGGTGGCCGAACGCACGGCACGCATTTTTGTCCTTGAGGGTCCTCAAGGAGATGCAGACATCGTCGGCGCCTATATTCCAAACCCCGCCATACAGGCGATCACTGTTCGGTCGGCAAACACCCTAAGTACCCGCGAACACAGCTTTACGCCGACTACGAACAACGCCACACTCCCCATCGTTTTTGACTACAACGACGGCGTTATTGTCGAGTTCGACGGCACATGGGGCACCAACCAGTCCTACATGCGGTCGGTGACAGCGGGCGTGGTTGTGTGCGGCGGCGGCTCCGTGATTACGGCCTCCACCGTCCTCAACGAAGTAACCACGGGGACCACGTTTGCGCTGACGCAGCACTTCTCGTTTAACGAGACCGCCTCGACGCCGGGAATTCCCGGCCTTTGCGGTATCGGCGTTTACGCCGAAAACGCCGGCCTGCGGGACGCACTTATGTTCGCGGTGTCCTACAGCGGCTGTCGTGACGACGACTACGAGGACGATGACGTGATCGGCAAAGCACTCAACCCATTCCGCGACGTGACCGAGTTCACGTTCTACCACCCAATGCCGATCACCGCGATGGCCACGGTTTTTCCGGCCCCAATCACCAAAGAAGACAACTATACATCGGATGACGATTGGTGGGTGTTCCCCGTGGTCAACACGGCGGGTGCTCCGGCTTCCTATCGGGCATCGTTCACTGTGACGCCGGTCAGCGGCGTAACGGGCCTGCCGTTGATGACGCTCTACGACCACGACGGATCCACGGTGCTGCATGCCTCGACCAGCACGGCGACGGCCGACCTTGTGCTCGGAGCCGGTGAGGTTCGCAACCTGTACCTGCTGATCGAGCGTAATACGCTTCAACAGCCCTGCTCCAGTACCGGCTATAATTTCTCACTCTTGTTTGAACCGCTGTAGTCCGTTTACGCCATTCGTTTTCGCGGCCCTGGTCCAGT
>CAZUAB010000215.1:0-3570 GCA_964617795.1 uncultured bacterium | reverse complement strand
CTCAGCGGAACGCAAGAAGGGCCGCCCGAATAACGGGCGGCCCTTCTTGCGTCAGCCCCGCGCAACTTTGGCGCAGCGGATGTTCGGGGTTTGTCAGTGTCCGTGCGCACCGGCCGGGTCATCGTGGAACTCGTCGGCGCGGCGCGGCATGTTTGCCATCGGCAGCGCCAACTCAAGCGCTTGCCGAAGTACAAAGGCACAGCCGATGGCGAAGGCGCCGTTCAATACCAAGTGACGCACAAGCAGGTTCCCTGTGAAATCGGCTGTGGGGTCGGCCAGCGGCGGCACGAACCGTACGAGCGTCATCAAAAGTGCAAATGCAGCGGCCCGGGCAGCAAAACCACCAGGAATTTGGCCGTACAGGAAAGCGAGCACGATACCGGCGACAGCGCCGATCTGTAGTTCGCCTAGAACGGCACTCCACGTCGCGCTTTGCAGGTAGGCAGGGTCGACGAGTGCGGCCGCCGCTTGGTGAAGGGCGCCACCGATCAGTCCGGCGGCAAGGCCGGAAACAATGAGGCGAATAGGGCTGCTTGGCGTCACAGGCGTGGTCCTTTCGGGGCGGTCCAATTCCACCGTTAAGGTAGCAAAGGCGGGGCGGTCCAGCAAACGCAGGGGGCGGGGCAATCATGTATAATGATTCCATGCGAGACGTCACTGGCGATACGCTTCCCGATCGGGTTGTGCCCCCACGGCGCCGCTGGCTTCGCTGGCTGCCGCTGGTCATCGCTGGCGGGTTTTTTGCGCTGTTCGCTCGAGCCGTCATGGTCCCTGTGGCCGATCTCCCCGACAGCCCCTTGCTTGGTCGCTCTGCACCCGGCTTTGTACTGGCGCCCCTTGAGGGTACAGCACCTGTCGACTCCGCAGCATTTTTTGGCCAAGGTCGTCCGGTCGTACTAAATTTCTGGGCGAGTTGGTGTACCGTGTGCGTCGAGGAGGCCGCCGATCTCGAGCGTCTGCACCTTGAAGATGGCGACGATCTGCTGGTACTGGGTATCGCCATACAGGATTCCCCGGCTGATGCGCGTCGTTTTGCGCGGCGCCATGGGATGAGCTACCCGATTCTGCTCGATCCACAAGGCCGCAGCGGTATTGACTACGGCATGCTCGGCGTACCAGAAACCTTCTTGATCGATCGCGAGGGTATTGTACGGCACCGCTTTATCGGCGCCGTTACCGCGGCGCAGGTTCGTGATGCGCTGGCGTCCCTCGGCCAGGCGGTGTCGCCGTGACGGTACGTCGGCTGTTCGGCCTGGGGCTTTCTTTGTGGGTACTGCTGGCCGCATCGCCCTCCTTGGCAGTGGTCGAGACCACAGGCCTGACAGTCGAGCAGGAATCACGTGCCGCCGCCCTGTACGGCCAGCTCAAATGCCCGGTTTGCAAAACGCAGGCGCTCGGTGCCTCGACGACGTTTTTGGCCGAAGAGATGAAGGCGCAGATTCGCGACATGGTTCGTCTCGGCGCCAGCGATCAGGAGATCTTGCAGCATTACGTCGATCGCTACGGTGAATGGATTCTGCTTTCTCCACCGGTGCACGGAAGTGGCCTTTGGGCTTGGCTGGTGCCGGTGGCGGCGGCGCTGCTCGGCGTGTTTGGCGCGGTGCTTTGGCTGAGGCGTCGTGCTGGCGGTGGGCCCGATGATGCGACGGTAACAGAAGCGTTGAGCGGTGACGAGCGGCGGGCCATCGACGCGCTCGTTGGCGACTGATCGATACGTACAAGGAGGCTCGGATGCCGAAGTATTTGCCGACTTTGATTTTGGTTGCCGGCTTGTTTGTCGCCGGATTCGCACTGTTTCAGGCGACGGGCCGCAACATCACGTATTACTACGAAATCGACGAAGTCGATCCCGTGGAAATTGGCGACCGGACCGTCAAGGTTTCCGGCCTTGTCGGCGGCGACATTCGCCGCGATCCGGCCACCTTGAAGACGTGGTTTGCCGTAACCAGTACCACCCAATCGCTTCCCGTGGAGTATACGGGCGTCGTTCCGGACATCTTCGGTCCCGGCATTCAAGTCGTTGTTCGCGGTCGCTTCGAAGACGGCACCTTCGTCGCCGATGATTTGCTGGCCAAATGCCCCAGCAAATATGACACGACGGACAATCCGGATGATTTCAAACATCTCGGCGGGCATCCGGCTGGCATCGAACGGTCCAACTACGACGGTGCGGCTGCGGAAACGCCCGTACGGTGATTCGGCTCGCGGGCGTTTGGAAACGCTACGGCCGCCGCCCTGCGCTGCGCGACGTTGACCTTGAGCTTGCGGCCGGCGCGCGCCTCGTGCTTCGTGGCGCCAACGGCAGCGGCAAATCGACGCTCTTAAAAATTATCGGCGGCCTGGCGCTGCCGGATCGCGGTCAGGTCGAGCGACGCGCCCGCCGCATCGCCTATCTCGGCCACTATGCCCAGCTTCTGCCATCACTGACGGTTCGTGAAAATCTACGCTATCAGGCGGGACTTTACGGCCTCGAGCAACGCGTACTGGAGTCTGGCATGGCGCGGTTCGGTGTAGCCGCTTTTGCCGACCTCCCGGTACGGTCGCTCAGCCGCGGGATGCAGCAACGGGTTTCATTGGCACGTGTCGCGGCGCTGGATGCCGATCTTTGGCTCCTCGATGAGGCGGACACAGGGCTCGATGCTGAAGGCCGGGAGCTTCTGGCTGATCTTCTACGGGAAGCTGCCGGGGCCGGGAAAACGCTGATCGCGAGTGTTCATGCGCCGCTGGCCGGCCTCGATGGCAATCGTGAATTGACTCTAATCGAAGGGCAGATCGCGTGAGCGTGGTGCGCAAAGCGGCCGCCATCGCGTGGCGCCGCGGTGCTGGCTTGTTGGCTGTTGCCTTGTTCGTGCCGTTGGCCCAAGGTATCGTTTATCTGGCGCTCGACCCATCGCCGGATCGGCGTGCAGCGGCGTTGATCGGCGCCGTCTGGGTGTGCCTGCTGTTTGCCGCATTGTGGCTGGTCGAGGAGCTCTTGCAGGAAGAATGGGCAAGCGGCGCGGTCCAGCAGTATGTACTAGCCGGGGCGGAGCAGCGGTTTTTCTGGGACGCGTTTTTGCTGGCAGCGGCGGGTATTTGCGGGCTCGGCTTGTTGGCTTGGGGCACCGGTGCGGTGCTGTTCAGTGTTGATTTGCGCGGGCAGATGGCGCCGCTCGTGGTTGCGACTGTGATTTTTGCGGTCGGTATCGCCGGGCTCAGTGTGCTCGTGCGGCAGATTGCGCATGCCGCAGGGACCGGAAGCCTGCTCGCGCCACTACTGTTGTTTCCGCTGACGGCGCCGTTGTTGCTGGCTTCCGTGCAGGCATCGCGGGCCGTATTGGTCACCGCGGAATCCCCCGATCGTTGGATGCTCCTTGGTACGTTCTTCGGTATCATGTACACATTGCTGGGGTCGTTGTCGATCCCGCATCTCCTGAAAGAGTAGCCCAATGCCCGCCGCCAGTCGGCTGCAAAGGTTCTGGTTCGGACTCGGCAAGCCGCTGCTGTTTGTCGGTCTGCTGCTGCTCGGTTGGGGCCTCGTGCTGGTTTTGCGGGCGCCGCTCGAAGCGCTGCAGGGCCCGCCGCAGAAGA
>CAZUAB010000214.1:3285-3574 GCA_964617795.1 uncultured bacterium | reverse complement strand
ATTGCAACTGGTGTCCGGCACCCAATCACGCCGCGTGTTGTCATTTCAACCGGCGCTGCGTTCCGGCTCGAAGGGGTGGGGACGCAGGATGCCCAGCGGGCTGACGAAGCGTTCTCGGGCTTCGACGGGCGTCGGCGGCCCGGCGTGCTCTTTGCGCAGCTGGCGGCGCGCCTCCGTGGCGGCTGTGAGGGCACCGAAGCCGTTCGGGTCGAAACTACGTACGGCGGCGTCGGGGCCACTGCCGAGCAGATCCCAGATTGCTCGCAGCGACAGTTCGTCGTAGCCGCGT
>CAZUAB010000214.1:0-3275 GCA_964617795.1 uncultured bacterium | reverse complement strand
CGTACGCCCTCTTCACCGACGCGCCACGGGCTACGGGCGGCGCTGTGCTGAACCATTGTCCGCCAGGCGCCCATGCGCTGCACGATCAGTTGACCGCTGAAAATCCAGCGGTTGGTGCGGTGACTGAACAGGGTCTCGGCCAATTCACGCATCAAGAAATGGTCGGCCTGCGGCTTTGCGATGCGCTCCAGGTGCCCCGTCGACCGCAGGTAACGGTCGGGCACGTGGGCATCGTAGTGCATCTCCCAAAAGGCATGGCCGCGCCCCATGCCGGGGGCACTGGCCGTGAGTTGGGCCGGCACGTAGACATTGTGGGCGACCACGTCGGCCGCCAAGTGACACAGATAGCCCCACACGACAGCCCGCTGCGCCTCGTCGTCGGCCTTGTCGTAAAGATTCCAGGCGACGCTCCAGTTGTGGGAATGCTGGTGTTTCTCGATGCGGTATTTCTTACCGAGAATAAGGTCGGCAATAATGTTGCCATAGAAGAACGGCCCGGGGTTTGCGCCCAGCAGGCGGGCCATCTCGGGGTGCAGCAGCTCGCGGTGCGCAAAAACGATGGACGCGTATTTGAGGTGCGTGCCGGGCCCCCAAGCCGCCGCCATGTCCGGGGCGAGCACGACGACGAACGTCGCCAGGACAACGAAAAGAAAGAGCAGGGGCAGGCGGTCGGTGCGCATCCCCTCATGGTAGCCAATCGGGTATTGCCGCGTCCACTCGGCGCCCCTTGCCCCGCCGCAGGCCGCCGGGGTACCATGCAGCCATGCTGCAAAGTGCCACCGCTGCCCGAATTCGGGCCTGGTCCGAGTTCCTTGCCGACGAGGGTCTCGAATTGTGGCGTGACGTTCGCCCCGGCGCGGCCAGTGCAGTTCCTGTTCCCGCCCCCGCCGCCCCCGCCTCACTCGATGATCCGGCGGAGGCTCCGGTCGCCGCTGTGCGCGAGCTTCTTGATGCCGTGCGTGCCGATCTGGGCGATTGCCGTCGCTGCAAGCTGGCTGCCGGCCGGCAGCGACTCGTGTTCGGCGAGGGCAACCCCGAGGCGCGCTTGATGTTTGTTGGTGAAGGCCCAGGGGCCGATGAAGATCGCAGCGGGCGCCCGTTTGTCGGGGCGGCCGGACAACTGCTCGACCGTATGATTGAGGCCATGGGACTCCAGCGCGACGACGTGTATATCGCCAACATCGTCAAATGCCGCCCGCCCGGCAATCGCGATCCCGAAGCTGATGAAGCGGCGACCTGTCGACCTTTTCTCGAACGCCAAATCCGCAGCGTACAGCCCGACGTGCTGGTTACGCTCGGTCGACCCGCGGCACGCTGGCTGCTTGACTATGAAGGCCCCGTGTCGAAGATCCGCGGCGTTTGGCAATCTTGGGAGGAGATCCCCGTCATGCCCACATTCCACCCCGCTTTTTTGCTGCGTGACGCCTCACACAAACGCGAGGCCTGGGCTGACCTGCAGGCCGTGATGGCCCGCCTCGGTCTCGGCGGCGCCGGTCGATGAGGCGTCGTCGCCTTCTCGTTTGGGCCGGCCTGCTGGGCGTCGGCGCCGTGCTGGCGTTGGGTCGATCGGCGGCTGATCCGGCAGCGTCGCCGCTCGTGCTGCAGATCGATGTGGTCGGCAGCATCAACCCGGCCGTCGATGATTTTCTGCAGCGCGGTTTGACCGAGGCTCGCAGCCGCAGCGCCGCCGCACTGGTTGTACGTCTCGATACGCCAGGCGGCTTGCTTGATTCGACCCGCGCCATTGTGACGCAGCTTTTGGCCGCCGATTTGCCGGTGCTGGTCTGGGTGGGACCGGGCGGCGCACGCGCCGCCAGCGCCGGCATGTTCGTCACGCTGGCCGGGCACATCGCCGGTATGGCGCCTGGCACCAACATCGGTGCGGCCACGCCAATCTCGTCGCAAGGCAAAGACGTCAAATCCGAGGGGGGCGAAGATCTCAGCCGCAAGGTACTGGAGGACACGCGCGCCTTTGCCCGTTCGATCGCCGAAGTGCGCGGCCGCCCCGCGGACTGGATGGAGCGTGCAATCACGGCTGCCGTCAGCGCGACCGCCGATGAGGCGCTGGCACTCGGCGTTATCGATGCGCTGGCGGTTGATGTGGGCGCCTTGTTCGAGGCCGTCGAGGGGCGTATCGTCAAGATCGGTGAGCGTGAGGTTACGTTGCAACTCCGCGGCGCCCGCATCGAGACGATCGAGATGGGGATGGGGCAGCAACTCATGCACTGGCTGGCGCATCCCAACGTCGCGTATCTGCTGATGCTGCTGGGCACGGTCGGGATTTACCTGGAGCTCACCAATCCCGGTACGTTCGTGCCCGGGACGTTGGGCGCGATCGCACTCTTGTTGTCGTTTATGAGCATGCAGGTGCTCCCGTTCCGCGCCGGCGGGTTGGCGCTGATTGCACTCGGTGTCGGCCTGCTGATTGCCGAAGCCTTTCTGCCCAGTTTCGGGATCCTCGGCATCGGCGGGCTCGCGGCCTTCATTATCGGCAGCCTTGTGTTGTTCGATACGCCAGCGTCCGACCTGACGCTCGATCCGTGGCTGATCGGCGGCAGCGGCGTTGTGTTTGCGGCAACCATGCTGTTGATTGGTGGCCTCGTCTTCAGGGCGGCCGGCCGGCGCGTGAGTACCGGTAGCGAAGGATTGGTCGGCAAGATTGGCCGGACGTTGACCCCGCTTGAGCCACGGGGTAGAGTGTTTGTGCATGGTGAAATTTGGCAGGCGCGTCTGGCGGGTGGTCGTTCGTGCCCGGCGGATGCAGAGGTCCGGATCGTCTCCGTTGAGGGGCTCCTGCTGACTGTCGAACCGCTGCCTACCGAAGTCCCTGTCGCCTGAATCGTCAGACTTACCCGTTCCGAAAGGACCACGTCGCATGTCCATGTCCCTGATCGCCATTTTTATTCTTGTTGTTGGGCTTGTGGGTTCGGCCGTCCGCATTCTACGCGAGTACGAGCGCGCCGTGGTATTTCGGCTCGGTCGCGTACTCGAAAGCTCCAAGGGCCCCGGCCTGATTTTTCTGATTCCGCTGATCGATAAGGCTGAACGTGTCGACCTGCGTGTGATTACCATGGATGTGCCCTCGCAGGACGTGATCACGCGCGACAACGTCAGCGTCAAGGTCAACGCGGTCGTCTACTTCCGTATCCTCGACCCGCAGCGCGCCACGATTGAGGTCGAGGACGTCTACTACGCAACCAGTCAGCTTGCGCAAACGACCTTGCGGTCGATCTGCGGCGAGGCCGAACTCGACGAGCTTTTGGCCGAGCGCGAGA
>CAZUAB010000213.1:0-3577 GCA_964617795.1 uncultured bacterium | reverse complement strand
CGTGGTCAATTGCACGGTCAGGCGCGGCGCACCGCCAGCGACCGGCGGTATCAGCGCCACCTCTGTCGCCCCCGCCAGCTCCCGAGTGGCAGGCGCATAGTGCTGGTCCACGGCGACGCGCACACTTGCCAGATAGGGCTTGAGATCCGGATATTGATCGCCCGCGGCTACCAGGAGGTCGGCGCTCGTGGCATCCGGTGCGACGGCCACCGGCACCGAGTCGGCGCCAGCGCGCTCGCGCAGCGCACCAAAGATCAGCACGTCGATTACGATTTGCGGTTGCACCGGCGCCATGTTTCCCATTCCGCCGGCGTGTTGAGTCCGGCAAAGACAGTATCCCATGTGTGGTCGTCCAGACCCAGCCCTGCCGCGTCGACCCAGGCCACATCCAAACCGGTCTCGGCGAGTGCCTGCAGCCACGAGCGCTGTCCGGCAGCGTGGGCCGTGGCCAAGGCCGCAATCGCTGCACCGCTGTACGCGGCTGCCAGCGGCTGCGGTTTGTGGTCGGGGCTGCGTCGCGGCACCGCGGCGGGCGCCCCAGCGTCCGCCGGTAGGGCAGCCAACCGCGCCATGACGGCGGTGTCGACCCCCGGCATGTCGACAGCCAATACCAGCACGGTGCGGGCCCCGGTCAGATCCGGAGCCAGCGCCGCAAGTGCTGCCAACGGGCCGCAATGCGCGGCCGGATCGTGGCGCAAAAGCAAGTTGCCGTCGGCGCCGGGCGCGCAAACGGAGGCAGCGCTGTCACCCGGCGCCAGCGTCAGCCACACGCGCGCCGCCAACGGTGTCAGATGATTGACCGCCCGCTGGGCCAAGGTGACGCCCGTGGCGTCGACCAAGCGGCCCTTGGGCGCGCCCATGCGCTTGCCCGCACCGCCGGCAAGCACGACGCCTACGGTTGTCGCATGACGGTCCATGATTCGCCCATCCACGCGGGTATTGTACAATCAAAGGTATGTCCAGCGCCTCTGCGCCATTGTCGGACGACGTGGGCCGCCGCTACCGCAAATTGCGTTTGTCGGTGACTGACCGCTGTCAGTTGCGCTGCCGCTACTGCATGCCGGACGGCCCGACCGCCGGCTGGCTGCCGCGCGAGCAGATTCTAGACTACGAAGCCATGGCCGAATTTGTGGCTCTGCTAGCGCCGCTGGGGATAAACGACGTGCGAATCACCGGGGGCGAGCCACTGGTGCGCCGCGGGGTGCACCACCTGGTTCGCCAATTGCGGGCGCTGCCGCAGATTTCGCGCATCACATTGACCAGCAATGGCATTGCGTTGCCCTCGGCCTTACCGGCACTCCTGGACGCGGGCCTAGATGGGGCTACTGTAAGTTTGGACAGCCTGGAATCATCGGTGTTCGCCACGCTCAGTGGCGGCGCCGATCTGGCCTCGGTGTTGGCTGGCGTGGCGTGTTTGGCTGCGGCGCCCCTCAAGGACCGCAAGCTCAACGCGGTCGTGGTGCGCGGCATCAACGACCACGAGGTGTGCGACTTGGTTCGGTTTGCCGCAGACCGTGGACTAGAGATGCGCTTTATTGAACTGATGCCGTTCGGCACGCATTGGCGGCCTGCCGATGTGGTGCGTGCCGACGAGATCGTTGCCGGCGTCTGCGCCAGCTTGGGCCCGGCGACCGAATTGCCGGTGCCCCACGGCAACACGGCGCGGCGCTGGCGCCTGGCCGATGGCAGCGTATTCGGCGTGGTCCCCACGCTCAGCGGCCCCCTGTGCAGCGAATGCGATCGCCTACGCCTGAGCGCGGACGGCAAGATTCACAATTGCTTGTTCGACGCTACCGGGGCATCCGTCCGCGATGCCCTGCTGGCACACGACGACGACGCGGTGTTGGCGACGGTTCGGGCGCATCTAATGCGTAAGGGCGCCGGTTACGTGGCGGCGCGCCTCCAAGACGACGGCACCTTTTTTCCGCTCGCGCACATGCATCAGGTTGGCGGCTAGACTGCGACGGCGGGGTCTAGGTGCATCTTGGCGCCGCGGCCGTCGGCTGTTTCCAGGTCACCATTCGGCCACCAGGCAAGCGTGCGACCTTACCAAGCGTTCGATTCCCTCCACCCCCTCACATCAATCTGATCGGCCCCGACCGCCGCGCGATGCTGCTGATTCGCACAACACGCAGAGAATACCGAGCTGGCGGGTCTCGGGCCGGGATGGCGTGGCGCTTGCTGGTGATTACGGCAGAAGCACGCACACAGGGGGCTCAGCAATAAAAGCAAAGTTGGTACTGGGACTCGTGTCGTGCCTAGGATGGGCCTGCAGCGCTACGCCGGGGGAGGCCAATCGGGCCTATCTGTTTGTGATTGAACGCAGCAAAAACGCGAATGTCGTCACCTACGAAATGAGCAGGGACAAGGACGGTGCCGTCGATAGGGAGGATCCTGTTGCGGTTTACTGGGTGATGAAGGCCGAGGAGGGTGGGCGCGAGGATCTGCGCAGGATCGAGCACAGGGCCTATGGTTGTTCCGCCCGTTGGCTGGAAGGCAAGCAGCTTTATCTGATGACGCTCAATGCCCTTTCCGGCACGGGGGATCCAGATTTCCGAACATGGGGGCGAATCGGCGGCCTACATCGAGATCGCCGGCGCCCCGGCCAGACTGCAGAAAATCTGGATCGAAACCGACGAAGGCGGCCTGCTGCCCGGTGTGAAGTTCGTGGAACTAATCGGTACCGACAGAAAATCGGGTAAGCCGGTGCGCGAAAAGGTCATGGCTGACTGAGTAGCGGCGGCCGCGGCCGGCAAAGCCAATCGACTGCGACGCCTCTCGTATGCTAGAGTGCCACCATCGGGAGGCCAACCGTGCCGCATACGCATCGCCCATACCGCCCCCGTCCGCACATAGCTGCACTCTTGGCGGTTGTCGCTTTGACCGCTACGGGCTGTAGTCGCACGAGCGACGTCGATAGCGCCCGCAATCTGGCAACACCGCAGGTGCTGGCGGACCACTGCCGGGATCACGTCGGTGCGCCGCGTGTCGAGGCGGTCACAGCCAATATCTGGGTGGCGCGCGGCTTTGATCTGGCCAATACCACACTGATTCGCACGGCGGCCGGCAATATCGTTGTTGACCCCGGCATGGATCTCGAACGGGCCCGGGCAGCCCGTGAGGCGCTCTTGACCGTGAGCCCCGGGCCTGTGACGGCAATGATCTTCACGCATAGCCATATTGATCATGTTGGTGCGGCCGCCGTCTATCAGGAGCCGTGGACGCAGATCTGGGCCACAGCGGCCTTCCGCGACCATCTCATCAAGCAATATGGCGTTTTTCAGCGGGCCGAAATGCGCCGTGGTGGCCGCCAGATGGGGCGTCACGTGGCAGCGGTTGATGTGCCTTGTTCGGCACTTGGCCGGCGCGTCAACATGGAGATTGCCGAGACGGGCCTGCGCATGCCGACGCACACCTTTTCGGGCCAGGCGACTCTCTCCGTTGGCGGGACGACGATCGAATTGATCGAAGCGCACGGCGAGACCCACGATCAGCTTTTTGTCTGGCTGCCCGCGCGTCGTGTGCTGCTGCCCGGCGATAACTTCTACTACGCCTTCCCGAACCTCTACACCATCCG
>CAZUAB010000212.1:0-3582 GCA_964617795.1 uncultured bacterium | reverse complement strand
GCCTGACCACATCTACGGACCGCAGGCGCGCCGCTTTGAAGACGCCGCAACGGCGCTCGGCTATCGCGGCCAACGGATCCCACGTAACGAGCGCGGCTGCGATGGTTTCGGTGTCTGCGCCTTTGGCTGCCCCAAGGACGCCAAACAGGCCATGTCCGTCTCGTACGTGCCACGGGCGCTTGCTGCGGGCGCCGCGCTGTGGAGCCGCGCCCGGGCCGAACAGGTCCTGATCGAAAATGGCGCTGCCAAGGGTGTTCGCGGCCGGTTCTGCAGCGCCGAGGGCCAAGCTGGTACATTCCCGTTTACGATCCGCGCCGAGCGCGTGATCGTCGCGGCAGGCGCCCTTTTTACGCCGACATTGCTGCGGAAGAGCGGCGTCCGGCACCCACGCCTTGGCCGCAACCTGCACATGCACCCGGCAACCCGCGTACTGGCCCGCTATCCCGAGGCGGTCAACGGTTGGGCTGAAGTTCCGCAGTCCTACAATGTCGACCAGTTCATCGACGAAGGCATTTTCATCCAGGGGCAGTTCACCCCACCCGGCGTACAGGCCCCCAACGTGCCGGGCTTCGGCGCCACTCATCGCATACGGATGGCCAACTTCGACCGCCTCGGCAGCTTTGGCGCATTGATTTCCGATCAGTCAGCCGGCCGCATCCTGCGCAATGGCCTGGCCTGGTATCGTCTGAATGCCGCCGACACCGAGAAGCTGCGGCGGGCGATCGCCATCACGGCGGAGATCTTTTTGCGGGCCGGCGCCGAAGAGGTCTATAGCGGCATCGCCGTGCAGCCGATTGTGCGCGGGCAGGACGACCTCGACGCATTGCGCACACGCCGCGTACGGGCGGCGGATATCGAGATGATGGCTTTTCACCCCATGGGAACCTGCGCAGCAGCAGGTGATCCGGCGCTCGGCGCCTGCGACCCCCGTGGCGCGGTGCACGGCATCCGGGGGCTCTACGTTGCGGACACGTCGTTGTTCCCGACGTCCAACCGTATCAACCCGCAACTCACGCTGATGGCCTGGGCGCTCGCCAACGCCCGGGCCATGGCCGCCTGACTCTGTCGGCGACACGCGTCTTGCAAAGGATCTGCGCCGAGGCGACCATGTACGCATGCGGCTGATCTTCGTCTCCGATTTGCACGGCGCCCTTGAGCGGCTCGAACTCTTGTTTGAGCTGACGGCGGCCGACATGTACGTGGTCAGTGGGGATCTGCTCTACAATCCTTTCTCCAATCTGGCCGACATGGAGCGCTTTTACACCGTGCAGCGACAGGTGCGCGGCTGGTACGCCCAAGATGACCACATCTCGCTGCCGGTCAGGCTGCGTCTGTTGCAACGCTTGGCCGAGCGGCGGGACCTTGAGCCAACACGCCTTGCTGCAATCGCCGAATATCTCGAGCTCTCGGACAAGGCCTGGGTAAGCATGCGCGCACAGTACCGTGCGCTGGAGCGTCTGGCCGAGATTCGCCCACGGGTGCCGGTCTGGTTTCTGCCCGGCAACTACGACATGGATCTGCGTGCCACCAACCTAGCCTCGCGTTCGCTGCATCGCCGTGAGGTATCGACGCCGCTCGGGCCCATGGCCGGTTTTGGCGGCGCCCCCGTGTTTACGCCCGGGGTACCGCAGCATCTGGCCGTGCAGTTTCGTGAATCAGCGGCCAAATCAGGTGACCACAGCGAGCCACGCGATACACTGGCCGCGTTTGACCCGGCCATTGCCGTCACGCATGCGCCACCGCTCGGCCTGCTCGACGGCACCGCCTCGCGCCACTTCGGCTCGTGGGGCATCCGCGACTATGTCGACCAGGCCACCCGCCTGCGGCTGCTGCTGTGCGGACACGTCCACGACTGCTGGGGCGTGCGCGGCTACGGCGATGCTTGGATCGTCAATGCGGGGAACTTCGGCCCTGTTGTCGAGCCGTCAGGGTACCGGCGGGGCGGCTATTTCGCCGAGATCAATATCGATGATAGGGTACCCGAGGTACGCAGCGTGATCCTCAAACGGATCGAGCATTCCCGGATTTGGCACCTCGTCGATTTCCAACGTGATGCCGAGGGGCAGATTCGCGAGAGCGAGGTCCATCCACGCCGCCTCGAGGAACGCCGCCGGCGCCCGATCGTGGCCGATGAAAACGAGGCTGCGGGAGCCGGATCGGACGCGTTCGATCTCGAAGAGCTGCAGATGTATAACCAGATCAAGCTGTTTATGCGGCGTTTCGAAACGGCCGAAAGTGAACTGCGGATTGATGATCTGCGCGAGATCGTCCGCCGTGCCCGTGACGACGGCACCGAGATTGCCTTTGACGTCCTCGGCAGTCTGAACATGGGGCAGTCGGCCGCTCACAGCGATGTGGATGCGGTCCTCTACATCGGCGACGATCCACGGGAGAATCGTTTTCGGCTCGGTTATTTTCCCGAGCTCATACAAACGGTCACCAATGGCCGCTATGAGTTCGATGTCACGGATGTCTTGTCTTTGGATGCGGTCCGCGAGGCCATTTCCAGACGAGACGCCAGCGATGAGGATCTACAGCGCTTCGTCGTATACCGCACGATCGGGCGCCCGGTCAACGTCCGACTGCTGCGTGGTTACGATGATCTCCTTGATGAGGCCCCCGAGGTACGGCAGGAAGTACAGGCGCTCCTACGTGACGATCTACGGACCTTACTGGGCACATATCGGCATACCCTTAGTTTTGATAAGTATCTACTCCGGCTTCGTGAAGCTGGTATTCGTATCCCGGAGTCGGTACGGGGGCGTATTTTCCGCTATCTCCATACGGTTTCCGGGTAATTCTTCAGTTGTAGCAACGTATTGACTTGGGTTTTCGAAGAATCGGCATGGCCTCAGAGGGCTATTCCGGTCATCGTTGACAGCACGGTTATTTTGAAGTATTCTAACCGTAATGGAACCAACAGAGATCTCTAAAGTCCAAGTTACGGAGACCCGAAGGGAGCCCGACCATGGCCCGTATTGCTATTCACGACCAGAAATTCGCCGCGACAATCGAGCGACGCAGTGCTCGTGACCGCCGCTTCGAGGTTGTCTGGGGTGGTGAGAACCTTGATGCGATGCAACGTGTAATTTCGGTGGCCAAGCCACGGATTTTGGTGATCAATGTCAGTCGGATGGAACGTGATCCGATGGATGAGATTATGGCCTTGCTGCTGGCAGCCCGCCCCGAATATGTGATCTTCACGCATCATTCGCGCAACAAGCTATTGCTCAAGCAATTGACGACGCTGCGTCTGCGTGGCTTCGCCGGTATCGGTGGAGTTTCGGTGATGCACGAGGATCTGGCCGAACAGGAGCTGTACCGCGTCGCGGATCTCTTGGACCCCCGCCCTGCCGCTGCGTCGCAGCCAGCCTACGCGGCCGCCGCCGCCTGAGGTCACAGAGCCCCACAACGTGGTCCTAGTGGGGGGTGTAACGTAATGTCTGTAAATTCGTTGGAGTGCTGATCGAGTTGCTGTTGCGGCGGAGCGAGCCCGGAGGGCGAGTGAAGCCGCGGCAGTCAGCAAAGAGACGGCTCATCGGGTACCTTTTTGGTTGTCTATACAAAAAGGAGGACCGCAAT
>CAZUAB010000211.1:0-3585 GCA_964617795.1 uncultured bacterium | reverse complement strand
ATGGCCGCTCTGCGCGAGGAAGGGCACCGTGAGGCCGAAGTCGAGGGCACGGTGCAGCCCGATGGGCGCTGGAGCGCCGTGCTCGTGTTGCGGATGCGCCCCGGGCCGCTGTGGCGTGTACTCGACATTGAGTGGGAAAACGTGCCGGATGGGGCGCCGCGTCCGCCCGAGTTGCGGCTTGAACCTTGGAGCGAGCCGCGGCTTCGGCAACGGATCGATACCTGGCTACTCGAGTTGCGGGCGGCCGGCTGGTACGATGCGACCGCGGGTCTCACATGCCGATCACGTGCTGGCGCGTGGGCCGACTGCCGTGTCGAAGTGGCCGCGGGACCCCGAACCACATTCCGTTTTCAGGGGAACCGCACATTCTTTGACCCGGACCTCCGCAAGGCACTGGCCATCGAGGGGACACGTCGATACACCACTGCCGAACTGGCCCGCCGCGCCGTGGCGCTGGAGCATTTCCATATCGCCGCCGGCTTGGCGTTTGCAAGAGTGACGGCCGAGGTGCGCGGTGTGGACGACAGCGCCGCTCAGGTGGTCTTTTTCATCGAAGAGGGCGATCCGCGGTCGTTCCGGCGGATCGATCTCGTCGGCGTGCCCAGCGAAATGCACGCCGAGATTTTTTCGGGCATGGCGATTACCCCACTGCCACGCCAGGAGCTGCTGTACGGCAAATCCCGTGATCTCCTGCCCGACGCACGTCAGGCTGATATTGCGCGCCTTGTGTACACGCTGCAGCGTAACGGCTACTTGGAGGCGCAGGTCGTTGGCGACACGATCGAGCGTGAGGGGGACGACCTGGCCATCTGGCGCATCGTCGTCGAAACCGGTCCGCAGCAACGCTGGCGGTCGCTCGCGATTCCCGACGGCGCCGAGTATGGCGTCTCGTTCTCGATTCCGGAGACCCTCACAGAGGGCAACCCAGCCGATCCGTTTGCGCTGCGCGACCTTGCCGACCGGATGGTGATGCTGCTGCGTGATGCCGGCTACCTGGACGCACAGGCGGAGCCTTCGTATCATCCCGATCGCGCGCGCGGCGGGGTGATTGGCCGCATCCGCCTGGATCCTGGGCCGCGCTATCAGGTCACGGCGGTGATCGTGCGTGGCAACCACCGGGCGCGTACGAGTGCAATTCTCAATTCGCTACCGCTGCGGCGCGGCGATGTTGCCGATTATGGCGCGCTCTTCGAGGGGCGCCGCCGCCTGCTGGAGCGGCGCGTGTTTCAGCAGGTGCAAGCGCAATGGATCCTTCGTGATGCGGCCCTTGGACGCGCCGTGGCGCTTTATGACGTAATTGAACGTAACGGCGGTGAAATCGAGGCCGGGCTCTTGCTCACGACGGGCGAGGGGGTCGGCTTCGACACGCGCCTCACCCACAACCGCCTTTTCGGTAGTTTTCGCAATCTGCGCTTCGAGGGCTCGGCAACGTTCCGCCCCGAAGACGTAGTTTCGGGCAATTGGGTGCGGCAGCCCTTTCGCTCTCGCTTAAGCCTGCGCTACCGGGAGCCGTTCCCCAACGGGATTCCGCTGACCGGCCAATTGCAGGCGCTGAGCGAGCTGAGTCGCCAGGACCCGGACTACGATTGGCGCGCCCAAAACGTGGCGGCGGGCATAGCTTGGGAGCCGGGCCTGGATGGCGAGCTTAACGTCGATTACGTATTTGAATGGTTCACGCGGTTTAACGTGCTGTATCCCAACTATGATCCACCGGGCACCGATCTGATTGGCAGTCTCCGCTTGTCGGGCTTCCTCAGCCGCTTTGACGACCGCTTCGATCCGAGACGTGGTTGGGGAACGTTCCACGAAGTACAGCTTGCCCAGCCTTGGCTGGGCGGCGATTTCGGGTTTCTCCGCTACGAGGGCAGTCTGCGCGGCCTTGTGCCGATCGTCGGTCGCTTCAGTCTTTGGCTCGGTGGCCGCGTTGGCTCTCTGCTCGGCACCAGCGACATCGCCGATATTCCTCGGTTCAAGCGTTTCCGTCTCGGCGGCCCATCCAGTGTGCGCGGCTATTTGCGTGAATCCGTATCGCCGTGGGTACCGCTGCCGAGCGGCGAGTCACTGGCGATCGGCGGCCGCGAATTCGCCGCCTTGCAGAGCGAGATTCGCGTCGGTCTTTGGCGCGATTTCGAACTGGCGATCTTTTCGGACTCGGCCGTGGTCACCGGCTGGGCAGGCGACCCCGCCGTGGCGTCGGGCTGGGGCGGCGGTGTTCTTTACCATACGCCAGCCGGTCCTTTGCGGTTGGACTACGGACGCAAGTTCGTCGCGATCCCGACGGACCGCAGTGTTTACGCAATCCATTTCTATATCTTTGCGTCGCTCTAGGGCAAGCTCACCGTTCCACGCGCAGTCGACTCAAGTGGACGGCGGGGGGTGGGTTTGCTACAATCTTTGTTTCGACCTTTGGGCCCGTCTGCTCCGGAGAGGTGACCGAGCGGCCGAAGGTGCACGATTGGAAATCGTGTGACCCTGTCAAAGGGGTCCGAGGGTTCAAATCCCTCCCTCTCCGCCATTTCGCTTCGGCGATTGGAGACGGGCCGGGGACGCCGAGGTGCCGTTTTTTTGTGGAGAGGTGGCCGAGTGGCCGAAGGCGCTTGACTCGAAATCAAGTGTACCCCTGCGGTACCGTGGGTTCAAATCCCACCCTCTCCGCCATTTTTCTTACCGGCCAGGCCTGCGGCCGAACCTGCCGCATCCGTCCCCGGCCTTCCCACCTATACCGCAGTTCCGCGGGGCGTAGCGCAGTTGGTAGCGCACCTGCTTTGGGAGCAGGGAGTCGCTGGTTCGAATCCAGTCGCCCCGACCATTTTCCCCCTTGCCGCGGCAGGGGGGCGCGGGGTATGGCCACATTTTGTGGAGTGTTAAAACACGCGCCGCTGTCGCCGTTGTCTAGCCAAGATCGTGGGCGCGTTTGTTTACGACCGGATGCCGATCAAGGGAGGATGCGGGTCAGATGGAAGCCGTCGTTGTTTCCGACGGCATCCCATGCCTCAATGACGACCAACAGCGAGCCGTCACCGAGTTCAAACGACTTCATCGCCAAGCCGTAGGCCTTCCCGGGCGGCACGAGCGATGTGCCAAGGCGGCCACCGGCAAACTCGCTTGCGAACACGCCGGCCGGTGAAAATCGCGCCAGCATGGGGAGCGAATCCACGCCATCACTGTAGGCGCCAGCGAGTACGATGTCGCCGTTGGCCATCCCCGCGACGGCATAGGCCGAACGGAGGTTGTAAGGGTCTGGTTGCTGCGTCGACCAGGTACCGTCAATGCCGTAGGTGGTTGCAACGGCGCCGGTCGCGCTGAATGCGTAGGCCGAAATCTCGGGGGGGACACTGGATGCCACGATCGCCGTCCCATCGCTTTTGACCAGAGGATCGCCCTTGAGGCCGCCCCCGCCGATGCGGGTGACCTTGAACAATCCGCCGTTGCCATAGTCGGCAAGCAGGGTTCCTGCGGTCGTATAGCGGACAAAGTGGTGGTTGTTGATGTAGTAGCGATAGGCGATGAAGCTGGTGGCATCGGGTGAATAGACATCGATGGCGTTCGGGTTCACGCGCGAGTTACCGTTGTCGGTGTAGGCGT
>CAZUAB010000210.1:0-3617 GCA_964617795.1 uncultured bacterium | reverse complement strand
CGATCTCGCATTTCCGGCTCGGTCTCGTGCTGCGCGCACTCGGGGAATCCGAGGGGTACTACCCCGATGCATTGGGGGCCAACGGCCGCGGTGGTTGGTGGAGCAACAGCTCACTCGGTTGGCCGTCACGGTCTTGCTATCCGACCTCGGCCCTCTATTTGGACTCGACTGGGCCCGACAACACCATGGCAACCCGTACGGATGGTATCGGCCCCGACCAACTCGGCGCCGGCTGGTACAACATGCTCGACGACTGGGACGGTGTTGCACCCGGTGGGATTCACTACGGGTTTGTGGCCTCGCAGCAGATGGTTCAAGAGATGCTGTACTGGCTGTACGCATCGGGCCTACTCTGCTTCGATTTTGACGAGAACAACTTCCCGCTGTTTGGCAGTCTTTTGCAGGTGGCCAACCTCAAGATGCTTGTGCCGATGCTCGGTGATGCGCCCGGTGGCGTCTATACTTGGAAGCAAGATGGCGCGGCCATGATTCGTGTGCGCCCCAGTGCCGTACCGCAGGCGCGCGTCTTGGGTGCGCGTAACGGCTGTTTCCCGACTGGCGATGTGATTTCCTCCGACACCGTGTTCAACTCGCACAGCGAACTTGATGTCCACGTGCCGCAGGCTTGTTCTCCCACCCCGGCGGCGGCTACGAACCGGGTTTATGATGCGCTGATTTACTTCCCGGCACTCAATATCGAATTCCATGCGCCGCGCGCCTCCGATGGCGTCATGGTGCATCTATTCACGATGAACTGGGACCTGGGCCTAGCGGCCGCGATGGAGTATTCGCTGGGGCTGCCGAACAGCAATACCGGCACCGAATGGCAGGGCAACTCTGCGAAATTTTTCGAAATTCTAGTGGATGCCTTCCTTGGCTGCGGCGGTACGCTGTTTGGCGGTACGGCGGCTGGCAACTGGACCGGCTTCGACCCGCCCGGCAGCGTCGGAGCACCGACCTGCGGGATCATCGCCGGCTCCCTTCCGCTGACGCAGGTCGAAAAGGGTATCTCTGGCTTCGTTCACGGCATCTTCAACGCTGCGTTCTCGGCGATGTTGCAGACGAAGATCCTGCTTGGCGGCCTCGATCTCGACTTCTACCGCGTCGGGCACCCCAACCAGGGCACCTATAGCCAAGCGGCGCTCGACCGGGACCCGGTCGGAGACTATGGCCACGGCACCGGCGACTATCTGATTTTGGCTGGGCGTTTTGCTGGCAACGTTGACTTCGCGGCCCTGATCGGCATGCTCGGAGGCCTGTCGTTTGCACCGGGTGATTCGCCGTCGGCCCTCGACACCTATATCTCGCCCGTCGCCTCCCCGGTGCCGCTGGCCCCGGCCGCGCAGGATGCAGGCGAGTGGATTGCCCTCAGTCCGGCCGAAAGCTACGCCCTCGGCGTCACCGGGCCGGTGGCCGAGTTCTGGCTGAGCAACCGTGTTGAGGGCGTATCCGAGATTCAGTCGGCGGAGGGCCGCGATCCTGTCGATTACTCTTGGCGCCTCAATGAAGGCATGTGGCGGCCGTACGCGCCGGGCAACCTGCTGCGGTTGTCCAATCTGCCCAACGGCCGGCACGACTTGGAAGTCCGCGCTCGCTTGGGGTCTTCACTCGTCGACGAATCGCCCGCCCGGATCTCGTTCTGGGTCGATACGATTGTGCCCGATGTGTTCCTCTACGACGGCGATGATCGCTGGTTGGCGCCCGCCAGCCAAGAAGAAGAAGTCCACACGGTCTCGTCGCTCGTCGTCGATATCGAAGACAACATCAGCCTGCCGGCGGACGTACGCGTCGATTACCGCTTTGGCGAGGGCGCGTGGCGCGGAGCGCCGGGCGGACGTATCGACCTGTCGGGGCAGCCGATTGGTGAGATGCAGATTTTGGAAATTCGCGCGACGGATGAGTTTGACAACGAGCGTCTCGAGCGCTACGCCGTGGTGCCGGCGCCAGCCAGTATCGTAGCCGGCGGTTGCGGCGCGGCGCCGGGCGGCGGCAGCGATGGTGCGCTGGCTGCCCTTGCGGCCGCGCTGATGCTTGCGGTATTGTATCGATCCGGTCGCCCACGCGGCCGCAGGGAGGTCCGTCATGACTGCTAAAAAACTTCGGCGATTGTTTTCGCTGGCCGTCTTGCTTGCGGCGGCTCCAGCGCTTGCCGAGACGCCCTTCGAGGTCGAATACTTCATTGGTGAGCCGCGACAGCAGGCTCGCGCAGCCGACGATGCCGACGGCCTCATGTTGGCGCCGCCGAGCTCCGTTTCGGCAACCGACCGCCACCTCTTTTTGTACCTGAACGGCTTGGCGGACAACCCCGGTTTGACGCAGGCTTCCTGCACGCCCGGCTCGATCAACGACAGGGCGGACTGCTACTCGATCACGGACTGGCTCGAACGTAGCATCCGTGCCCTTCTCGCGCTGACGGCCTTCCAAGACCGTGTGCAGACACTGATCAATGAGCTGCTCGACGACCCAGCAACGGCTTGGCCCGATCCGCTCATGGACGATGCGTTGGCCCTGCCGCTGATCGGCAGCCTCAACCTCGGCCTGTATATTCAAGACATCTGGAATCCGGCCGGTTGCTCCGGTGTCCCGCCGTTGTCGTCGACCAACGCAGCCGCCGGTCCGCGCATGCTGGTCAACAATGCGTGGCGCATCGGCTGCAAGTATCTGGACAACGATACGCTCGGGATCGACCTTAAGGGTGACATTCTGCAGCCTGGCAACTATACCGTAAGCGTGCGGCCGCAAGGCGCGCAGGACAGCAACGCCGAACTTGGCGCCCTGCTCGACCACGAAGGCGCCTTCAAGGTGACCATCGCGCTGACCCAGCCGCTTGATGCTGACCTGATTTTCCGCCAACCCGACTTCCCGACGCAGGTCACCGAGGGGTACTACCTGCACGCGGCCGGCAAGGTCCGCCTCAAAGGTGTGCAGATCGAACTGTCGGTGTACACGATCGGCGGCAACCTGCGCGGACTGATGAGCGGTACGCCGTCCGGTTACAGCGTCGGCGTCGACTTCGAGCGCCTATACCTGACTGGCGGCTTGGTGCTCGACATTGACGGCTTCCTTTGCCAGGACCTCACGAGCAGCGACATTCGCGTGTACAACAACACACCGTCTTGCGACGTTGACGACATGCTGGTCGCGCACCCCGACCGGGCGGCGGGCGGCACGGCGGCGCAGCAGCAGGTTCGCTTTCAGGATGCGACCAACGAGCGCGGCAAGCTGATTGCCGAGATGATCAAGTACATTGAGGCGCACCTGACCTTCGAAGCGGTGCGGGCCACCGGTGCCGTCGCGACGTATCTGACGGCACTGGAGGCGCTCGACCTGCAGTCGATGACGCATACCATCACCGGCGGCACTATTTACGAGCCGACGATCGAGAACCCGCTTACCGGCGAGAACTTGTACCTCGACTACGGGGTGTTTTGGCGCTTCAACGGCGAACTCGGCACCCTGTCGACCCACAACTACGGCGCCAATTTGGTCGGCGGTTAAGGCCTGCAGGTGACGTACCCCGGAGGCAGCTCCTGCACTGGCGCCTGGAACCCGACGCCGCTGGTGACACGCATCCCGACATTGGGCGAAGCACCGATGTATTTCCGCCAGACACGCAA
>CAZUAB010000209.1:0-3618 GCA_964617795.1 uncultured bacterium | reverse complement strand
ATTTGGCGCTTTCAAACAGATCGCCGAGCGCACGCGCCGGACCGCTGTGCGGCCAAAGCTCCAGGACTGGGCGTCAGTAGCGGCGAATCACACCGACGACGACCCCTTGAATGCCGACGCGCTCGGCTGGCAAGATCACAGGCTCGAACGCCGCATTGGCCGGTTGCAAGCGTACCATGCCGCCGGACTCACGGTAAAAACGCTTGAGCGTAACGTCCTCATGATCAATGAGCGCCACGACCATCTGACCGTTCTCGGCTGTTTCGGCAGGGCGCAGTACGATCAGATCTCCAGAGCGGATCTGCTCGTCGATCATCGACTCACCGCGCACGCGCAGCACGAATGTGTCGGGACCCGCGGACAGCGTCTCGGGAATCAGCACCGTTTCAGGTGCTTCGATCGCCTCAATCGGATGACCCGCCGCAACCGTACCCAAAAGCGGCACCTCAATCGCCCCGCCGACCCGCGCGGACACCGATTCCGCAACCACATCAAGCGCACGCGCGCCCTGACCGCGCCGAATCGCACCGCGGCGCTCCATGCTTTCGAGGTGTTTGTGCACCGTCGCCAAGGATCCGACTCCAAGGTGGCGGCGGATCTCGTCGAGCGTGGGTGCGACGCCGTGGCGCTCGCGAAACACGCGGATGAACTCGTAAATCACCTGTTGGCGTCGGGTCAGCATAAACCCCATCTTAGCCGAATATTCGGCCAAGCGTCAAGTCCCAGCCTGCGCCCATGCGTCACGCCTTGTGTTATCATCTTGACCATGCCGTCCGCTGTTGCCGCCCCGTCTGCCCTGCGCATCCGCCGCCTCGCTGCGAATGCCATCTTGCCGCGCAAGGCGCATCCCGACGACCTTGGCTGGGATCTTGCGACGCTGGAGACCGTCCGTGTCGAGCCCGGGCGGATGGCCAAGCTGCGCACGGGGCTGGCCTTCGGATTCCCGCCTGGGGTCGGCGGTTTCGTCAAGGACCGCAGTTCGATGGCGGCACGAGGGCTGCACACCTTGGCCGGTGTCATCGACCCCGGTTATCGCGGGGAAGTACAAGTGCTCGTCGTCAATCTTGGCGATGCCGCTCTCGAGATTGCCGCCGGAGAGCGGATTGCCCAGCTCGTGCTGCTGGCAACCCTGCCTGCCGAATTGCTTGAAGTTGACGATCTTGACGCCACCCCTCGTGGGGCCGGTGGTTTCGGTTCGTCGGGACGGTAGGCGGCTTGGCCTTTTCCCACAGCGCAAGTCGTTGCGCCCGACTGTTTGTCGCGGTGGCCTTCGCACTTGCGGCGATCCGGCCGGCCGTGGCCTCCGCCGTCACGGACGATCCACGCCGCACGCCGATCGTTCGTGCGGTCGAAGCTGTCCGGGACGGCATTGTCAATATTTCGGCGAAGCGTGTCGAAACCCGGCAGGCCTGGCCCGGCTTGGGCCCAGGGGTGTTTCCCGACCTCTTCGGGCGCTCCTTCGGCGGTCCCAGTGTCCGGCGTCCCGTGCAGAGTCTCGGCACAGGATTTCTGACCGACACGGACGGGACGATCCTGACCAACGAGCATGTAATCAGCGGCGCTTCGGATATCCGGGTGCGCCTTGCCGACGGGCGGGAATTCGCGGCTGACGTGGTCGGCGCGGCCCCCGATGTCGATCTGGCCGTATTGCGGTTACGGACCGAAGGGGAGTCGTTGCCGGCGCCGCTGCGGTTTGCCCGCGAACCGGTACTGATCGGCGAGCCGGCGATTGCGATCGGCAACCCGTTCGGCCTCGACCACAGCGTCTCGGTCGGTGTTGTCAGTGCGCGCGATCGCTCGTTCAAGGTCGGAGACCGTACCTACGCTGGCGTACTGCAGACCGACGCCAGCATCAACCCCGGCAACTCAGGCGGACCGCTGATCAACGTTCTCGGCGAAGTGATCGGCGTCAGCAGCGCGATCTTTCAAGATGCACAGGGAATCGGCTTTGCCATACCGGCCGATGTCGCACGGCGCGTCGTCACGGAATTGGTCTCATCGGGCGAAGTATCTCGCGGCTGGCTCGGCATCGAACTACAAAAAATAGATGCCGAGATCGCAGCAAGCCTCGGGCGACGCTCCCGCGACGGCGCCCTCGTCACACGTGTTCACGAAGGCTCGCCGGCGGCCCGCGCCGGGATCGCGGCGGGTGATATTTTGACGGAGCTCGACCAGCACCGCCTGCGCGAACCCAGCGACATTGGCGCATTGCTGTCTTCGTATCCGCCGGGGGCACCGCTCATCTTGCAAGGTGAGCGGGGAGGCGGAGCCCTCACGTGGGCACTGAAAGTGGCTGCCTATGGGCCCGAACGCGTGCGCGGTTGGTTCGCGCGACTCGGCTTGCAGATTCGTCCGGACGGGCGCGAGTGGGTGCTGCAGGGCGTGCGTGCAGGCTCGCCGGCGGCTGAGATTGGCTTCCGCCCGGGAGACCGCATCGTGGCCATCGATCGCGTTGCGGTGTCTGACCAGGCCGCGCTGGAAGAGCAGCTGCTCAAAGCGCGCCGACATGGATATTTTCAAATCACGCTGCGTCGTGGGCGACTGATGCAGACCGTCGGATTACGATTGCCGCCACCGGATGCGAGTTACTGACGTGCGCCGACGCCATTGCTTGCCAGGTCTGTTGCTGATCATCAGCATCTTCGCCCTGCCGCCGGTCGCGAACGCCGAATGGACGGCGATCGGCATGGCCCGCAGTACGACGGCCGCCGCCGAGATTCGCATCGGCCTCGACACGCTGCACGCCGACGGTCGTTGGCAGGACGATCGCAGCCGGCCCGGGGAAAACATCTCGCTGATCGAGCGCCGCGTCCTGCTGGAAGGCTGGACTGAGCTGCGACGCGGTTTCTGGGCTTCCTTGCGCCTGCCGATCGTGCAACGCTCGCTTGACCGGACGGACGCCGGCAGCCGGGACGCCGAGCGGATTGGACCGGGTGACGGAGAGATTGCGGTCGGCTGGTTCAGCCGACCGGATGCCGTGGGTGGGCGCGGTGGCCTAGAGCTGCGCTGGAAAGCGCCTTCGGCCGCCGCCGATTTGTCGTGGGGCGATGGCTCCTTACAAGAACCAGCGCTGGCTTCGCTGGGCACGGGTGGACACGACATTGATCTCTGGGGTGGCTGGCAACGCGGCTGGCGCAAGGTGTCGCTGTCCGTCGCCGCCGGGCTCCGGGCGCGTACGCCGAGCCGCGCAACCTGGCTGTGGAATGGTGTGCTTCTGGGCGGCACCACCCCGCACGATCGCATACTGGCGCAGGCCATGATCGCTTGGCAGGCCGCCGACGCGCTGCGGCTCAGTGGTGGGCTGGAGTCGTTTCATGAGCTTGTACGTGGCGCCCTTACCGACCAGAACACGAGTCACGCCACGACCTCCCGTATTGAGGTCGAGATCGGCAATGGACCGTGGGCGGGAGCGCTGGCTGCCGAGTTGCCGATTGTCGGACGGAACTGGCCCAACAGCCCACCGTTCGGCATGGCCGAGCGCGAGCCATTGGTGGGCGCACGTCTGGGCGGTAGCTTGATCTGGCGCTTCGCGGGGGATGCCCGATGAACCGCCTACGGCGTGCGGCGGCCGCCTTGGCCGCCACCCGGTCCTCGCCCTGCGGTTTTAGCGACGCCATC
>CAZUAB010000208.1:1741-3667 GCA_964617795.1 uncultured bacterium | reverse complement strand
GGTCGATCGTGAGATTCCGCAGCAAGTACGGAAACACCGGATGCTTCTTGCCCGGCTTCGAGGTCTTCGGCTGCAGTGCGACCGAGTGCGTCCCCATCACCCGCATCAGCTGCTGGAGGCGCTTGCGGTTGACCCGATAGCCACGGGGCCTCAGCCACTTTACAAAGCCGCGAGAGCCATACCACGGGCATTGCAGGTGCGCTTCGTCCAGCAGCCGCATCAGCACTAGGTCGAGCTCCGGCGTTGGGGCCGGATCGTAGTAGGCCGTCGACCTGCTGATCCCGGTCAGCTCGCATTGACGGCTGATCGGGATCCCGTGCCCTCTGTCGATCATCGTCTTGCGCTCGTCTCGACTCAGCGATCGAGCGCTTTGGACAAAAAATCGCGCTCCATGGTCAATTGACCAATCTTCGCGTGCAGCTTCTCCAGGTCTTTCTCGTGGCTGCGGCGCTCGTTGCCGCCAGAATCGAAGAGCTGGTCCGCCTCGTCTTGTAGCTGCTTCTTCCAAGTCGATATCTGGTTGGCATGGACCCCAAATTGCTCGGCCGGCTCCGCCAGCGTTTTGTCGCCGCGTAGTGCCGCCATCGCCACCTTGGCCTTGAAGGCCGCCGAAAACTTACGCCTTTTGTTTGCCATTTCATGGACTCCTTCTCGTCTAAGTCAGCTTAGCAATTTTCCAACTAAGCCGACTGTCCGATTTGTGGGGTCCACTTCTGTCCTTCGGTGATCTACTCTCTGGGTGTCCCGAAGAAATGCACAAAACTTCCCCCGCGCGCCATTGGAAACAATCGCCAATGGAAAACCCGGCACCATCCTGCTACGCCTTGGCGACCACGGCGGCCCAAGCGTCGCGGCGGGCCTTGGCGTCGGCTGTTGATAGCTGGGGTTCAAAGCGGCGATCGATCTGCCAGGCGGCCTGCAGGGCACTGGTGTCGGGCCACAAACCCACCCCGAGCCCGGCTAAATAGCCGGCGCCGAAGGCGGTCGTTTCGACATTGACGGGGCGCACGATCGGTACTTGCGCAAAATCGGCCTGCATCTGCATGAGCAGATCGTTGGCCGCCGCCCCGCCGTCCACGCGCAGCTCCTGGATCGGCGTCTGGGCATCGGCATTCATCGCGCCGATCAGGTCGGCGATCTGCAGCGCGATGCCTTCGAGCGTGGCGCGAGCAACATGCGCCTTTGTCGTACCTCGAGTCAGCCCATGAATTACTCCGCGCGCCTCTGCACGCCAGTGGGGGGCGCCGAGCCCGGTCAGTGCCGGCACGAAATGGACCCCCTCCGTGGACGCCACGCTGGCGGCCAGCGCCTCAATCTCCGAGGCCTTTGTGATCAAGCCAAGGCCGTCGCGCAGCCATTGTACAGCCGCACCGGCGATGAATGACGAGCCCTCCATGGCATAGACGAGCGGTGCCCCCGCGCGATCACGCCAAGCCACCGTCGTCAAGATGCCGAAGCTCGAATCGACGCGCCGAGTCCCCGTGTTGAGCAGCAAAAATGCGCCTGTGCCGTACGTGCACTTGGACAGGCCGGGTTCAAAGCAGGCTTGACCGAACAGCGCCGCCTGTTGATCCCCGGCGATCCCGGCAATTGGAATGCCGTCCGGCAACACGTCCAGCCCGCGTGTCGTACCGAACACGCCACTGGAGGGCCGCAACTCGGGCAACACGTCGCGCGGCACGCCAAACAGCGCGCACAATTCATCGTCCCAATTTCCCTGATCAATATTGAAGAGCAACGTACGACTGGCGTTTGACGGCTCCGTGGCATGAACAGCTCCATCCGTTAGCCGCCAAAGCAGAAAGCTGTCGACGGTGCCCCACGCCAATTCACCGGCGGCGGCGCGTCGCGCGCGCTCAGGGTCGGCTTGCAGCAGCCATTCGAGCTTGGTTGCCGAGAAATACGGATCGAGTAGGAGGCCCGTCT
>CAZUAB010000208.1:0-1731 GCA_964617795.1 uncultured bacterium | reverse complement strand
CTTACGCCGCACGTCAGCCTCGCGACCCTGGCGCTTCAGTTCGGCGCAGCGGTCAGCGGTGCGCCGATCTTGCCAGACCAGCGCGTTGGCCACGGGGTGTCCTGTGGCACGCTCCCATAGCAACGATGTCTCACGTTGGTTTGTAATACCGATTGCGGCAATGTCGCGGCCAGCAATGGCCGCAGATGCCAGCGCCTCGCCGATGACTGCCAGTACGCCGGACCAGATGTCCTCGGGGTCGTGCTCGACCCAGCCGGGTTGGGGAAAAATCTGCCGGTATTCACGCGCGGCCCTGCCGACAACCCGACCTTCGCGGTCGATCACCACGGCCGTATTCCCGGTCGTTCCTTGATCAATCGCCAAAACGTGCGCGCTCATTCGGACGGTCCTCCTTGACTGGTGCGTGGGGCGAAATCAACACCGTAGGCCATCTGGAGGGCGCTCGGATCGCCCGACAGTAGCCGCACGACTTGTAGCCCATAGCCGATGTCCTGGCCCATGGTTTCCTTGCGGCGCAGAATCGTTTCGAGTTCGACGGTCCCCTCGCTGTCGGGCAGCCGAATGGCGACGCGCAGATGTTGGCCGATGTCGAGATTGACCTGGGTCTGCACAAACATGCCGCCGCTGCTCATGTTGAGCGTTTTGGCGCGAATCGGGAAGGGGTCGTTGCCGTCCATGCGGTAAAGGCGAACGAGCAGCTCGACACTGCGGCGAGTCGGCAAGTTAAGCGCCTCACGGGTGGCTTCAGCAAGCCTGCGTCCCGATATTGGCTTGCCGACCATGCGGTCGATGGGCCGCTGCATGAGCTTGCGCACCGTCGGTTCGGTACTGCGGTCGACCATGAAGACAACCGGAGTGCCATGGTGCACAGGCATGGCCAAGAGGTCGAAATAGATGGCTGTATGGGCCGCGTGATCAAAGGTGAAGTCGAGGATAACGGCGGAGATATCGCCCTCGTCAAAGCGATCCAGCGCCTCTTCGCGAGTGGCGGCAGTAATGGTGACTGAACCGCTATGCCCACGGAAATCATCGAGGTAGCGTCGTAGTCCCTCGGGTCGGTCGACAATCAAAATACGGCGAATCGACATGCGGTCCGTTCCCGATGCGAGGCTTCGCGAAGTGGATGGTCTGACGGCGAAACCGCGGTTTGCCGCCGCAAGCTAGAGTCTAGTCGGCGACGCGCCGGATGTCAACGTGCGTCAAACGCAAAGGGTCGACCCCGGTGAGGTCGACCCTTTGCCTCAAATCAAGAACGTGATTGGTTCAGGCCTGCAGGCGGGCCGCCGCACGGGCGATCGTGCGATCAGCCGTATTGCGCGCGACGACGCCGCTGGCGGCCGCGCGCTGGAACAGCTTTTGCAGTACGCGGAACTGCGTTTCTGCGGCGGCCTTGTCTCCGGCCGTTACGGCTTCGAGGAACTTGCGCCGTTCGGTGCGCAGGCGTGTGCGGACGGAGCGATTGCGCGCGCGGCGCTTGAGGCTTTGACGGTGGCGCTTAAGTGCAGAAGCGTGGTTGGCCAAGATCCAGTCCCTCCCGGGAAATTCGGTTCGATCGACGGCTATGGTCGCAAAGTTGTGAAAAGAATAGAATATACCGAATGGCGCCCGTTGTCAAAGCCGTCCGCCTGCGTGCCGCGACCTCGGTCGTCGGGTTGGGCACCTTTTTGAGTCGGCTTGCCGGCCTGGGGCGCGAAGTCGCCATGGCCGCAGTTTTCGGCGCCGGCCGTTCTG
>CAZUAB010000207.1:0-3694 GCA_964617795.1 uncultured bacterium | reverse complement strand
TCGAGTGGGGCTAGGGTCCGCGCGTCAAGGTCTGCAGTCAGGCAGCCGTGGTCACCATTGGCGCCGCCAACGGCCCGGAAACGGCCGCCCAAGCGAACGTGCGTCGGACGATCGGCGCCTGCTGTGCCTTCGTAGGCGCGTGTCCAATCATCGAACCGCCATTCCACGTGCTGCAGTTCGGACGCCTCGTCCAATGACTCCAGAAGCACCGCACCGTTCCAAACAACCTTGCTGCCGGGCCACTGCCCAGTCGTGCGCACGACGAGGTCCGTCACCGTCACCCGATACACCGCTGATTCTTCGACCTCATCACCGAGCATCTCGGTCCATGCGTATTCCTGGCGGAAGTCGGCGTCGATCTGCAACACCGAAGGCAGCCCGTCGAGCATCTCGGTCGGCCAAGTCGCCGTGGCCACGTAGGCGCCGTCGATCCGAACGGTCTCGCTGTGCCGAATCAGCGCCGACGTATCGTCCCAGGAGTCGGACGGCCATTCCTCGGCAACTTCAATTTTGCAGTCTTCTGCCCGTAGCGAAACCTGACGCATCCACGCGCCCGCGTCGCCCCGCTCGTTGACCGTGAGCACGGCCGTGCCACTGTCGCAGAGCAGGCGCCCCGAGCCATCAACAAACAGCTCCGGCCAGAACAGATAGGGCAGCCCGCTGCGCCAATCGGCATCTTCGAAGCGCAGCAACTGGTCGGCAACGAGATCCTGAGCGGCCAAGCCCTGCTGCAGGCTACGCACGGCGCGCGGCGTCACGGACCAGAGATCGGCCTCGCTGAGTGGCGGCGGCGGCGGCGGCGCATCACAAGCCACAGGCAAGGCCAGCAGGCTTCCAAGCATAACCGCGCGGGCGAACTGGCGCCGCCGCTGTGCGGCTGCGGCACACGGCAATCTCGATTCTGTACGCATCCGATTCTCTCTTCACCGCCTGCGGCTGACACTGCACTCCATCCTACTTCTGACGAATGCCGAAAATCAAGCGCAAGCCGGGCCGCCTTCCTTCGAGTATGATATTTACCATTGCTTGGCCGACAAAGCTGTGTTTTGCTAGACTTACCAGCAAGGAAGCCATTGCGGCGGCCTTTGGGGGAGGAGCCGTGCTCGCATTTCCGCGTCGACCGAGTGTAACCCGGTTCGATGATTACAGACCGGCGCTGGCCCGCATGTGGGCGTGGCAGCGACATCAGCCGGACTTTGCGTTTCATACGCAACGTGACTTGGCCGCGTCCTCCCTCTGCTCACAGAGCCATCTTTCGCTGGTCTTTGCATCACGCCGGCACGTGCACCCCGAGATTTTCCGCACCTTGGTGCGCAACCTCGGCTTCGAGCCCGAGGAAGCCAAGTTTCTCGGACTGCTCTACGATCTTAGCCAGACCCGCGACGATTCTTACCGGCAGGACCTGCGGCGGCGGATTCAGCGCATGCGTCGCAGCCATGAGCACGTCGACTTGCCGACCGACGGCGCCGGTCTTTTGCAATTGCCGCTTGTGCCTGTGGTGTTCGAGACGATGGGCCTACCGGCCTTCGATGGCCGGGCGGGTTGGCTGCACGAACGACTGGCCTCGCTGGCAACGTCCGCGGAGATCGACGCCGCCCTGCAACGGCTACTGGAGCGCGAGCTGGTCGAGTGCAGCGGCGGCCGCTGGCAACTACGGCGCAGCAGCCTCGACTGCCCCCAGCCCACGGATGAGATTGCGCGCGCCTACCACGCCGATTCGGCGCGCCTGATTGCCAAGGCCATCGAACAGGCCGAGCCGACGGCGCGCCGCTGTGCCACCTTGACGCTGGCGCTGCCGGCCGAGGGGGTCACCCGCCTGCTCGACCGCATCGACGAACTGCGCGGCGAGTTTACCGATCTGGCACTGGGGTTACCGGCGGGCCGAGCGGCGGCGGTGTTGCAGGTGCAGATCCATGCCATCGTGGTCGCGCAAGCGGATGCGCCGGATACTGTCCAGACAAACCTTGGCAACTTAGACGAAGAGGGTGCAGCATGACGTCGATCAAATTTGGCCTCCCCATGGTCGTATCGGTGGCTGCCATCGCCGCAGTGGCCGCGGCTTGCACGCCGGTGCCGCCAGCGGAGCCGACCGATCTGCGCGCCGTGGTACAGGGCGAGGTCGGCCTTGACCCCGAGCGCGCCGGCATGCGGGTGATTCCCGACTGGATCGTGACGGTCGGCGACACCGGATCGGGCAACGGTGGCGGCCGCTATCGCGTACCGGGCGCCGACTTGCGCTTCGAGCGGCTGGACGACGGACTCGCCTCAAGCGTGCGGGCCGATGGACGCGGCCTGTTTTCGACCGCAATTCCCACCGGCAATTGGCGCGTCCGCGCCCGCTATGTGGCCGATCGCGAATACGTCGGCATCACCGCCTTCGCGCTCGGCCCGCAGGGCGCCACCATTGCGGTCGACCTGAGTGCTTCCGCGATGCTGCTGGGCAAGACGATCGCGCCAACACCAGTCAGCGAGTCGATCAAGGTCGAGATCCTCGAACTCGGTGATTATGCGCTGTCGGACACCGAAGGCGCCTGGCTCTTTCCCGCGTTGCCGGCCGGAACGTGGACGGTGCGCTTTATGCTCGAAGGTTTCGCCGATGCCGAGACTGTCGTAACCTTGGCACCAGGAGAGACTCGCGACCTCGGCACGATCATGCTCGGGTCCGCTGTGGCGGCATCCTCGGGCGTGCGTGCGGGCTTCGGCTCGCTGCTTGTCGTGGCGGGCGACGAGAGCGGCCGCGCGGTGCCCGAGGCACTGTGCGCACTGGAGGGGCTCGGCATTTACGGCTTGGCCGGCGCCGACGGCGTCGCGCGCCTGACGGCCACGGCAGGAACGTACACCGTGGTTTGTCAGAAAGACGGCTACGCAACCGCCCGCCGGCGCGGTGTCAAAATCGCCGGCAATGGCGAGCTGTCGAGTATTGCCGTCGAGTTGGTTGCACGCCGTAGCTGGGGCAGCCTGATCGTCGACGTCGTGGATCGGGAGGCCCGGCCGATCTCGGCGGCGGGCATTGATCTGTGGACCTACGAACGCCGCGCCGGCGCCCTTTACACCGACGAGCGCGGGCGGGTGCGCTTTGAGACCACCGACTGCGTCGGCCTGCAGGCCTTCCACGCCGATTTCGAGCCGTCCATTCCGTTTCAAGCCTGCCCCAACAACCTCGAAGGCAAGGACAATTATTACCTGCTGACGATGTGCCGCGGCGAGGAGTGCCCGCCGGTCTGGGCCTGTCTCAACGGCACCCGCGACTGCACGCCCCCCGAGACGATCATCAGCGATGCGCCGCCGCTGGCAGTCACCGACACCGGCGGCGAAGCGGACGGCGTCTTCGTGTTCGCCTTCGGGGCGGACGAGGAGTCGACCTTCCTCTGTAAACTGGACAATGGTGACTGGGAGAGCTGCACGAGTCCCTACGTGATCGAGGACCCGGCATTCGGCCTGCACGTACTGCGTGTGGCCGCCGTCGATAACGAGAACAACGTCGATCGCACACCGGCGGTGGTCGCGTGGTCGTGGCAGGTCGGCTCCGAAATCTGGCTCCACGTCGACGACTGCTGGACACCGAATTTTCCTGGCTGCGGGCTCTGGGACGGCCTCAACGGCAGCGGCTGGGCACCCGGCACCTGGATTCACGCCGCCCCGGATCCGGATATTGCCTACAAATACCCCAACGGCACTACGGGTGCATTCCATA
>CAZUAB010000206.1:0-3698 GCA_964617795.1 uncultured bacterium | reverse complement strand
CGACGCTGGGCGCCTGGGGCCTCGGCTGGGAGGTCTGGCTGAACGGCATGGAGGTGACGCAGTTCACCTACTTCCAGCAGGTTGGCGGCATTGATCTCGACCCGATCCCGGCCGAGCTGACCTACGGCATCGAGCGGCTCAGCATGTACCTGCAAGGTGTCGATTCGGTCTACGACCTCGTGTGGGGCGGCGGCCAAACTTACGGCGAGCTGTTTCTGGTCGGTGAGAAGCAATGGAGCGCCTACAACTTCGAGGCGGCGCCGGTCGAATGGCTGGGCCGGGCCTTTGAGGAGTACGAGAAGACCTTTGATGACCTGCAGGCCCGCGGTCAGATCCTGCCCGCCTACGATCTTTGCCTCAAGGCCTCCCACGCCTTCAACCTGCTGGACGCGCGCAATGCGATCAGCGTCTCGGAGCGGACACGTTTCATCGGGCGAGTGCGACGCATGGCGCGGCGCTCGGCCGAGGCCTGGACGGCGGCCATGGACGACCAGGGAGTGGTGCGATGAATACGCACGATTTTCTGCTTGAGATCGGCTGTGAAGAGATCCCGGCCCGGTTTCTGCCCAAAGCCCGCGCCGCGCTGGCCGAGGCCGCACGCACGGCCTGCATGGGCTGGCGCGTCGAGCCGACGACAATCGAAGCTCTGGGTACCCCGCGCCGTATTGCGATTGTCATTCACGGCCTGCCTGACGCCCAGGCGGACTACGACGAAACGGTCACCGGCCCACCTTGGGACCGCGCCTTTGACGCCACTGGCACGCCGACAGGCGCTGCGCAGGGGTTTGCCCAAAAGCAGGGTGTCGATGCGGCGGCCTTGCAGCGGATCGAGACACCACGCGGCTTTTTTGCCGGCTTCGTGCGCACTGTGCCGGGCCGTCCCGTCCGCGAACTCTTGGCCGAGGCTGTGCCGGGCTGGATCAGCGGTCTGCCGTTCGGCAAGAACATGCGCTGGGAACCGAGCGGATCTCGCTTTGCCCGTCCGATTCGTTGGATTGTTGCGATCCTCGGCGGGCACCCCCTGTGGGATGCCGCTGCTGCGCCGACGATCGCCGGGGTCGTGCCGGGAACAACAAGCCGCGGCCATCGCTTCCGCGGCGCTGAATTCTCGATCGGCGACGTGGCCGTGTGGCGCGCGTCGTTGCAAGATCAAGGCGTGGTCATTGACCCGCAGCAGCGCCGGCAAATGATCGTGGACGGCGGCAATGCGGCCGCCGCCGCCGAGGGCCTGACGGTCGCGTGGGACGAGGCGCTGCTTGACGAGGTGCTCGATCTGGTCGAGCTGCCGGGCCCCATGATCGGCGGCTTCAAGTCGGAGTTTCTGGAGCTGCCCGACTGCGTGCTCGAAGCACCGATGAAGGCGCACCAGCGCTATTTCCCGCTGCGCACGGCGGACGGCAAGCTGGCCGACCGCTTCTTATTCGTCGCCAACCGTCCCGATGATCCCGAGGGCTTTGTGCGAGCCGGTAACGAGCGTGTACTGTCGGCACGGCTCGCCGACGCCCGCTTCTTCTGGCAGCAAGACCGAGCCAAGTCGCTCGACGAGCACGCAGCCGCGCTCGATCGCATCATCTGGCAGGAAGGCTTGGGCACGCTTGGCGATCTGCGCAGCCGCGTCGGCCGCCTCGCCGAGCACGTGCTGCCGATGATCGAGCCCGGCGCCGACGTCCAGCAGGTCCGCCGCGCTGCCGCGCTGTACTTGGCCGATCTCGGCACGCAGATGGTCTTTGAGTTTGCCGAGGTGCAGGGTGAAATCGGAGCAATCTACGCCGAGTTGGGCGGCGAATCACCTGCCGTCGTCGCGGCCATCCGCGAAGCGCACCGTCCCAAGGGCGCCGACGACGATCTGCCGACGAGCCCGACCGGCGTGGCTCTCGCACTCGCCCATCGCATCGATCTCATTGTCGGCAATCTGATCGCCGGCCACGAGGTCAAGGGCAACCAGGATCCCTACGGCATGCGCCGCGCCGCAATCGGCGTCTTTCGCATGCTCGAAGCGGGCGAGCTTGATCTCGACCTCGCAGCCCTGTCGGCGCGTGCGGACGCGGCTTTCGCCGCCCAAAGCGCCAAGCTGCCCGACGACTTGGCCGACCGCACGGCGGCCTTCTGGTCGACGCGCCTGGAAGGTTATCTGGCCAGCGCCGGCGAGCATGCCGCGGCCCTGCGCGCGGTGCTCGCGGCCGCCGGCCCGCGGCCAGCCGAGGCCCGGCGCCGACTCGCAGCCTTGTCGGTCTTGCTGGCCAACGCAGCGCGTGCCGAGGCGCTGCTCGACACCTACAAGCGCTTGCGCAATATCGCCCGCGATGCAGCGCCCGTCGATTTGGGCGGACGGTTCGAGAATCCGGACGAGGCGGACTTTGCCGCAACGGCCCAGGCGGTCCGCCACGATGTGCGTGGCTCGTTGGCCACTGGTGACGCGGTCGGCGCTCTCGCGCGCCTCGAGGTACTGGTGCAGGCCGCAGCCGCGCTGTTCGACAAGGTTCGTATTCAGGATGACGACCCGGCCGTCACGGCCCGCCGCCAAGGCATTGTGCGCGCGACCCGGGATGTCTTTGACGATTTTGCCGTGTTCGGAATTCTCGTCGGCGGCGACAAGGCCTGAGTTCCCCCCAAGGAGGCTCTCTATGACTATCCGTTCTTTTCGCGGCATCACGCCGAAGCTGGCCAAGGGTGTCTGGATCGCCGATTCGGCCGATGTGATCGGCGATGTCGAGCTAGGTGAGGACGTGAGCATCTGGTTCGGAACGGTGCTGCGCGGCGATGTGATGCCGATTCGGATTGGGGCGCGATCGAATATTCAGGACCTCAGCATGTCGCACGGGACGGACGGCATGTGGGGCGTCGAGATCGGCGAGGAGGTAACGGTGGGCCACCGCGCGGTGGTGCATGGCTGCACGATTGCCGACCGTGTGCTGATCGGCATGGGCGCCGTGATCCTCGACGGCTGCAAGATCAACGAAGGTGCTGTAATCGCCGCAGGGTCGGTGCTGTCACCCGGCACAACGGTGCCCGCGCGCACAATGTGGGCCGGCGTACCGGCCAAGCAGCGCCGCGAGATCACGGATATCGACTGGGGAATCATCCTCGGAACGGCCGAACACTACCGCGAGCTGGCCCGTGAGTTCGCCGCAGGCTGACCCGCTCGTCATCGCCTACGCCAGCCGCTGGGGCACCACCGCCACTTTGGCCGCCGACCTCGCCGATGCCCTGCGCGCCCGCGGCCGTACCGCCCACCTCCACAACATCAGCGACGACCCCACGCTGCCCGCCGAAGGCCGCCTCATCGTCATGACCGCAATCGTCTGGGACCGCCCGATCCCCGCGATGCGCCAATGGATCGCCACCCATCGCCCCACCCTCGCCCCCCGCGTCGCGGCCCTCGTCGTCGTCGGCGGCGCCGCCGGCGTCCGCCCCACGGGCGGCCAGATCTACGCGCGGCAGTTGGCGCGGCGGATTGGGGTCGGCGATGACGTGCCGCGGTTTGCGCTGTCGGGGCAGATTCCGGAGGACGCGAGGCTGAAGGGCTGGGAGCGGGTTGCGCTCCGGGCCTTCGCGAAGGTCATGCGGGCACCGGGGTTGATGGAGATTGAGGCGGACCGGGCGGGGGTGGTGAAGGTGGCGGGGGGGGTGGGGGAGTAGGCTGGCGCAAGTCAGTACATAGGTGACGGAAAATTGTCAGGACATGGGTGACAGGTTAC
>CAZUAB010000205.1:1503-3748 GCA_964617795.1 uncultured bacterium | reverse complement strand
GACCCGCTCCGCCCGGATACGGACAACGATGGCGTCGCGGACGGTCAGGAGATCACAGACGGCACCGATCCGCTTGATCCCGATAGCGACAACGACGGGTTGAACGACGGCGAGGAAAAAGCTGCCGGGACGAACCCGCTCAATGCGGATACCGACGGTGGGGGGATCCTCGACGGCATTGAAGTAAAGGTGGACGGCACCAACCCGCTTGATCCTGCCGATGACTTGAAGGATTCAGATGGCGACGGGCTCAGCGACCCGTACGAGCGTTTGATTGGAACGGATCCCTTGGACCCGGACACCGATGGTGACGGCGTGAGCGACGGAACCGAGATGGCAATCGGAACGGATCCGCTGGATCCCGATACCGACGGCGACGGGCTTACGGACGGAGATGAGATCGCCCGCGGTACCGATCCCTTGAATCCGGACACCGACGGCGACGGCGTGGGCGATGGGGACGAGGTGCGTAACGGCACCGATCCGCTCAACCCAGATTCGGATGGGGACGGTCTGAGCGACGGCGAGGAGCGCGATCGGGGTACCGATCCTTTGGACCCGGACACCGATGGTGACGGCGTGAGCGACGGGGACGAAGTGCGTAACAGCACCGATCCACTCAACCCGGATACCGATGGTGACGGTCTCACTGACGGCGAGGAGCGCGATCGGGGTACCAATCCGTTGGTCCCGGATACGGATGGCGACGGCTTGAGCGACGGTGATGAAGTGAAGCGCGGAAGCAATCCGCTCGATCCCGACGACCCCACGCCACGCTATGGCTTTACCATGGGCGGTGGTTTGATCGGCTGCGCCGCGACACCGGGCGTCGGTGGAGCCGGAGGGCTGACCGGTTGGTTGCCGCTTCTGGCCGCCTTCTGGTGGGTTCGGCGTCGGCGCGTAGCGGTAGTCTCCGAATGACCCGCCTTCGAATCCCGCTCCTGATGCTCGCTGTACTGGCGGCGGCGCCCGCTTGGGCCAGCTCGCTCGATTTCGAGTTGTTCGATCCGGCACCGGTGCCGCAGCACGGGGTTATGACGGAATCACCCCGTCCGGTCAGCGACACGTTTACGGCGGGCGCCTACTGGCAGATACAAGACAGTCCGGTCGTCGAGTATCGCAACGGCGAGCCGGTCGGCGATATTGTCTTTTACCGGTGGCAGCAGCGGTTGTTGTTTTCGTGGGTGCCCTTGCAGTTCTTGCAGATCAGCGCCGATCTGCCCGTCACGCTCCTTTCCGACTTGCGGGTCGAAGGAAGTATGCGTGCGGCCAGCGTCTACTTCAACGACTTGGTGTTCAAGGCCAAGGCGTTGGCGTGGGAATCGACCGACAAGTGGGGCAATCGCTGGACGCTTGGCGGCGGCGCATCTCTGTCGCTGCCGACGGGCAATGAGCGGTTGTTCGGTGGCTCCAAAGCTCGGTTCCTGCAGCCCACGGTTCGTGCGCTCGCTGAACTTGAGCGGGGGCCGTGGTTTGCGCGGGCCAATCTGGGATACGCCGAGAAGGATGATACCTACATCAAGTCATACGGCCTCGTGATCAAGGATCGCGTGCAGTACCGACTGGGTGGCGGGCTCCATGAGCCGCGTACGAAGGCTTCTTACGTGCTGGAACTGAACGGTCATGCACAGGTCGGCGATGTGCTCGTCGCGGGGCAAGGCCAGGCATTGGAGCTTTACGCCGGCGCGCAGGTCGGCGTTGGACCGGTGCAGCTCATTCCGGGCGCTGCGGTGGGCTTGACGCAGGCTTTCGGGGTGCCGAGTTGGCGCCTCTTTCTGGGCGCGTTCTATGGGTTTTCTTTGCCGCCGCCGCCGGTCGAGGCCGAGCCCGTGGCTCCCCCGACCGATACGCCGATCCTTATTCTGGTACTTGATACCGCCGGTGAACCGGTTTCTGCGGCAACTGTACGTGTGGCACGGCGGCTGCCAACGCAGGAAGCCGATTTCGCAGCGGCAAATTCGGCGCCGGCGACCGCTGCCGTTACCGCACCGACCGAGGCCGCACCGGTCGTGACCGAGGCACCCGAGGTTGGCGGCATGCTCGTGCCGCGACCGATCGCAACGACGCTGGCGACGGCAGCCGCTGAGTCTATCACCGCGCCCGCAGACGTAACCTCTCCCCAATCTGTGGTTGCCGACTTGAACACGGAATTGACTGCAGCGGCCTCGGCCTCGGCGGCAACAAGCTGCGCGGCCGATTTTAAGGCGGCCGAGGTAACCGAGCTGACGATTAGTGATGGTCAGGG
>CAZUAB010000205.1:0-1493 GCA_964617795.1 uncultured bacterium | reverse complement strand
GGAATTGACTGCAGCGGCCTCGGCCTCGGCGGCAACTACGTCGGCGTCCGTTTTGACGGCGGCCGATGGGCGCTGGGGTACGGTGCTGCCGTTCGGCGAGTACGACTTGAGTGTTGAAAAAGACGGCTACGTGGCGGTCCACGAGGAGCTTGTATTGGGCTCGCCGGCACCGGTTTCTCGGACGGTTGTTTTGGACATCTACGTGCCGCCGCCGCCCGGACGCTACCACTTCACCGTCCGTGATGCCAGCAGCAGCCAGAACGTGACAACGGCGACGGCGATCCTGCGTGCAGACGCATCAACCGAACCAGTTTCCGTACCCGGCGGGATCCTGGAACTCGCTTGGCCCGCCAGCACCGTATGGAAACGCGTGCGTTTCAATGCGCCGGGCTACCGTTCAGCGGTCTTTGAGTTCGGCCGACCACCGACCGTCGGTACGACGCAGTGGGTCTACGTCGAACTGGTGCCAGAAGCTGGCGAAGAGCGCGTCGTCGTGACACGCACCGAGATCGTCATCCGGGACCGCGTCAACTTCCAGTCCGGCTCAGACCGCCTGACCAAGGATTCGCTACCCATTCTCGACAGCATCGCTGCCGTGCTGGTTGAACGGCCAGATGTACAGAAGGTGATCATTTCCGGCCACACCGACAATGCCGGGCGGCCGGCCGCCAATCTCAAGCTCTCGCTGCGGCGCGCCGAGGCTGTGCGGCTTCATCTTATCAAGAAAGGCGTAGCTGCCGAGCGTCTTGAGGCGATCGGTTATGGCGAGGAGCGCCCGATTGCCGACAACACCACAGCGGCCGGCAAGGCCGAGAACCGGCGAGTAGAGTTGCGCATCGATAAGCGCATGGAGGATCTCGATGTGCCCGCGGCAACCGACGGCGTGCGCGGCGCCGTCGCCCCGGTGACGGCACCGCGCTGATATCCCGTCAGAGCCGCGCCCCGGTCGCCCAGACACGGGCCGCGAGGGTAGAATGTAGGCTCCTGCGAAAGCGAGTCTGCAATGCATCACGAGGCCCGTGACCGCCCCAAGGCGCCGCGTCTGGAATTGGCTTGGCAAGACGCCTGGTTCATGGAGAGTCGCGAGGGGCGCCCGCTTCGCATACTCGCCGAATTCTTGGAACCGGCTGCCCGGTTCGAGTCGCACAAGGTGCGGCACACACTGGTATTTTTCGGTTCCGCACGTGCCGTCCCGCCTGAGGAGGCGCGTACGCCTCAAGAGCGCCGTTTGGCACGCTACTACGAAGACGCGGCGGCGTTGGCCGAAAAACTTACAGCCTGGTCGAAGGGCCTCGGCGATCCTGGCCGCCGTTTCTACGTCTGTACCGGCGGCGGACCCGGCATTATGGAGGCCGCCAACCGTGGGGCCAGCCGGGCCGGGGGCGTGTCGATCGGCCTCAATATCGCACTGCCTCTTGAGCAGGAGCCGAACCCGTGGCAAACCCGCGAGTTGGCCTTTGAGTTCCACTATTTTTTTATGCGGAAGTTCTGGT
>CAZUAB010000204.1:0-3751 GCA_964617795.1 uncultured bacterium | reverse complement strand
GGGTTCGGTTTTGTGAGCCGATATGGTTACACTCCGGGGCTTTTTGCGCCGTCCGAGGCGGCGCCCCTGTTTCGCAGCTGGTTTGGCGATGTCGAGACCGGAGCGGCGGCGGACTGGCCGGCTTCAGAGGTCCAGGCGGCCGTTTCGGCATTGTCGCACCTCGCGGGGGGACCCTTCTTGTCGAAGGACTTGATGGATGTGTTCCGGATTGACAACCTCAAGGCGTTATTCCCGGATGCCGTATTTGTATCGATTCGCCGGCAGCCGGCATTTGTTGTGCAGTCGCTCCTCGAGTGGCGCGCAGAAGAACACGGAGATTGGCACGGTTGGTCCAGCCTGCGGCCGCCGGGTCTTCCGGATCCGCTACCGACCGACCCAATTGAGCAGGTCGTACTGCAGGTGCGCAGTATCGAGCAAGCCATTGCTGAAGCCTTGGACGCGCTGCCGGGCGGGCAGGTTTTCGAAGTCGACTACGGCGATCTCTGCGCCGACCCGGAGTCGACCTTGGCGCGCTTTTCTGCCTTCTGGACCGCAGCTGGCCGCCCAGCCCTGCGTACGCGCGATGCACTGCCGATTGAGGTGCGCCGGGGTGATGTCGTGCGGGTGCCGTCGGAGGTTTGGGCGCAAATCGAGCAGGCATTGGCAACCTAAAGGCGGCCAAGAGGCAACCCCCTCGGTGGTAAACTGTCTGTCGCGACCGAAGATCATCTAGGTTCCAAAGTTAGGCGGCGATTTCAGCGATGTGTGGCATTTTCGGATTGCTTGTACAGCCGTCGGCCGGGTGGTCGGCAGATCGGGTCGAGGACGCTGCGCGTCGGCTGTTCTTGTTGTCGGAATCGCGTGGGCGCGAAGCGGCCGGGTTGGCTGTGCGCCGTGACGGCTTATTGCGGGTGTATAGAGAGCCCTTGGCGGCGTCGGCGATGTTGCGTACCTCTGAATACCGCGCATTCACGGCGGAGGCAATGGGCACGGGGCCGGTCGAGCAGCCGGTTCTGTTGATCGGGCACTCCCGGCTGGTCACCAACGGACTGCAGGCGGTGTCGACAAACAACCAGCCAGTCGCCAAGGATGGCGTGGTTGCCGTTCACAACGGCATCGTCGTGAACGACGCGGCGCTTTGGCAGAAGCATCCTGGCTTGAAACGGTGCTTCGATGTCGACACCGAGGTGATCCTCAGTCTGCTCAGGGAGAACATGTCGGCCGCTGCACTGCCGCAGGCGATTTCAGGGCTTTTCGACGAGATTGAAGGCGCGGCCTCGCTCGGCCTGCTGTTCGAAGACCACGACGGGTTGTTGCTGGCATCCAACAACGGCTCCCTGTACGTTTGGACGGACGGCGCGGGTCTGGTTGCGTTCACGTCCGAGAAGTACACACTTGAGGCCTTTGTCGAGCAGGTAGTGGGAGTGAAATCGCCGGTGGTCGAGCGCGTGGGGCCATGGGCGTGGTCGTGGTTCGACGCGTCGACCGCGCCAGTATTGGAAATTGTCCGCTGGCGGGAAGCGAATGCCACAGCCCCCGAGATCCGCGAGCCGTCGGCCACCGCACGGATCGTCGACTTGGACGCCCGCGAGAACGAAGCTCGCAACCGCTTGCGTCGATGCACGCGCTGCGTCTTGCCCGAGACCATGCCGTTCATCGACTTCGACTCGGCGGGGGTCTGCAACTACTGCCGCACGCACGTCCGCAAAACCTACCCAGAACGCCACGAAACCGATGCGTTTTTGGCCCCCTATCGTCGCCGCGATGGCCGCCCTGACTGCATCTTGGCGCTGAGCGGAGGCCGGGACAGCACCTACGGCCTGCACCTTCTGGTCGAAGAGTTCGGCATGAACCCGGTCGCCTATACCTACGACTGGGGGCTAGTTACCGACTTGGCGCGACGGAATTCGTCGCGCATCTGCGGCAAGTTGGGGATTGAGCACATTATCGTGTCGGCCGACATCAAGGCCAAGCGGGCCAATGTTCGCCGCAATATCGAGGCGTGGATTCGCAGGCCGCGACTCGGGATGATCCCGCTGTTTATGGCTGGCGACAAGCTCTATTTCTACCACGCCAACCGGTTGGCTCAGCAAATGGATGTACCGTTGGTCGTTTTTTGCGGGAATCACCTCGAAAAGACGCGATTCAAGACGGGCTTTGCAGGCGTCCGCGAGGGCGAGGGCCGGCTCTACGATATGACCAAGGCGCAGAAGATGGCCCTTGCCGCCTACTACGGTGGTCAGTTTCTCAGCAATCCGCGGTATCTCAACCGCTCGCTGCTCGACACGGCGCGATCCTATGTGGCGTCCTACATGAGCCGCCACGAGTACATGTTCTTCTACAACCATGTTCCGTGGCACGAAGACAAAATTATGGATCTGCTGCGCCGGGAATATGATTGGGAGGCCGCAGCCGATACCGAATCGACCTGGCGCATCGGCGATGGAACGGCCGCATTCTACAACTACATCTATTACACGGTGGCGGGTTTCACCGAAAATGACACCTTTCGCAGCAATCAGATACGCGAGGGCTTGATCGGCCGCGAAGAGGCGCTGCGGCTTGTGCAGCGAGACAATCAGCCCCGCTTCCGTTCAATGGTCGAGTACTCACAGATGATCGGTTTCGATCTCGACGACGCGGTGCGGGCAATTCATCGGATGCCCCGACTGTATGCCATCGATTGAGCAGCGCTCGACCGTGGTCGGTATGGCGGCGCCGTGACGCCATTCCGAACGGGCATTGTCTGGAATCTGGGTAGTTTCGGCGTCCAAGGCGTGTTCGGTGTGCTCCTCCACGCCCTCATCGGTCGGTACTACGGTGCCGCGGCCCTCGGCAGCTTCAATCAGGTTTTCGCGTTGTACATCTTCGCGGCGCAATTTGCTGTGCTGGGGGTGCACCTTGCGGTTGGTACGCACATGGCGGCCACCGATGACCGCGAAGTGCAGGCTGACGTGTTGTGGTCGGGCTTGGGCCTGGCCTTGGTCGGATCAATGATCGTGCTGGCGCTGGGGACGACGGCGACGCCGTTGATCGCGCGGGTTTTCGCCAGCACCGATGTCACGGTTGGGTGGCGATGGGTGCTGCCCGCCGTCGGGCTGTTTGCGGTTAACAAGGTCTTGTTGGCCGCCGTCAACGGCTTGCGCTGGATGCGGCTCTATGCCGTAGCGCAGGCTGCCCGTTTCGTCCTCATGGTGGTTGCGCTGGGCGCCTGTTTGGCCGGCGGCTGGCCTGCCGCCGAGTTGCCTGTGGTGATCACCGCCGCCGAGGCGACGGTTGCTGCGGCGCTATTGCCGGCGCTGCGTGGGCACTTGCGGATGGCGTTGCGTGCTGGCGCTAGGGCCGCGCGCCGGCCATGGTGGCGTCGGCAGCTGCTGTTCGGTCTGCGCGGCCTGCCGAGCGGTGCGCTCGCCGAGCTGAATACGCGGGTTGATGTTCTGATGCTCGGCTGGCTGAGCTCCGATGCGGTTGTTGGGATCTACAGTGTCGCATCGGTTGTGGCGGAAGGGGTCGGCCAACTGGCCATTGTCGTTCGGCAAAACCTGAATCCAATTCTGACGCGCATTCATGTTGATCGCCGCTGGGACGACATTCGGCCGCGACTGCAACGAGGGATTCGGCAGGCCTATGTCGCCCTCGGCCTTGCAGGCCTCGTCGCGGTAGCGGTTTTTCCCTTGTACCTTCGGTATTTTGTTGGCGGTGAAGGGTTTGAGGGTGCGACGCTCGTGTTCTGGATCCTTATGGGCGGGTTTGTTTTGCGGTCCGGATACAT
>CAZUAB010000203.1:0-3770 GCA_964617795.1 uncultured bacterium | reverse complement strand
TCGTGTGAGTGCGCCTAGGGCCAGGCCCGCATACTCGGGCAGGCGCCGCCACGGGAACTTGCTGCGCCCTGCCGAACGGTCCCGCCAAACGGTCGGCACCGAGACTAGGCGGTTTCCGCGGGCGGCTGCCCGCAGCCGCAGCTCAAGACCCCAGGCGAAGCCGCGTGACTGGAGCGGCTGCAGTGACAGCCAAACGGGCCGTGGCACAGCCAGGAAGGTATTCGTGGCGTCGGCGATCGGCAGTGTGCCGGTCGCCTTGAGGACGGCACCCGCGATGGCGGCCAACATATTCTTGATCGGCGGCCCACCCAAGCGCCTGCCGCCGCCTTGACGCCGGTCGGCGACGGCGAGATCCGCACCGGCCGCCAATGCCGCCAGCAGTGCGGGAATCGTCGCCGGGTCGTCCGAGCCGTCGGCGGTACTGAATACGAGGATGTCGGCGTGGCTCGCCGCCGCGCCAGCACGGGCCGCGCTGGCCGGTCCCGTTGCGTCGCCGACAATCAGGCGGCGCAGCGGGTCGGGCGGCAAGGTGGTCAACGCGGCAGCCGTCGAGTCGGTAATATCGTCGACGACGATGAGGATCTCGGCTGTCGGTGCGCTGGCTCGCAGCCCGACCAGCACGGGGCCGATCGAGTCCGCCTCGTCACGTGCCGGTACGATGATCGAAACCGACGGCATTCAGAATCGCAGCGTATGGCGATTGACGGCCTCGCGCAGGTCATCGGGTGAGAACGGCTTGGTCAGCACCTCGGCAAATCCTGCTTCGAGCATGTGGGTCGGATTGCGAGCATCGTAGTTGGCCGTGACGCAAATCGCGGGCACATGGGCGGATTTCGCACGGCTGCGCAACTCGACGAGCACGTCGGCGCCCGTTTGTGCCGCCTTGAGGTCGAAATCGAACATGAAGAGGTCGAATGGCTGCGCATCCGCCGCCGCAATTGCCGCCTCGGGTGTGGCGGTTGCGGTGATGTCCGCAGACTCCGCAAGGATGCGTTGCATCAGATTGCGGATCATCTCGTCATCCTCCAGCAGCAGGATACGCGGGCGCGTAGGTGGGCATAGGGGCGCTGCGGAACTTGCAACTGTGTCCGGTGGGCGCACGGGCGCGGATGCATCGAGCTCTAGGCACGGCAGGCGCAGGGTGAACGTAGAGCCTTTGCCAGTTGTGCTTTCGACCGTAATCTCACCGCCCATGCGCTTGGCCAGCCCCTGCGCGATCGACAGGCCCAGGCCTGTGTTGCCCAGTTGCCGCCGATATCCGCTCGACTCGTGGCGAAAGGGCTCAAAGACGTAGGGGAGAAAGGACGGATCGATCCCGGTACCGCTATCACGTACAGAGATAGAGGCCCAGCCCTTGGCGGCGGCGGCACGCAATTCGATCGCGCCGCGATTGGTGAATTTGGCGGCGTTGGACACGAGGTTGAGCAGAATTTGCTCCACCCGATCGAGATCGGCGGCCACGGGGCAATCCTCGTCGATGGTCGTGCGAAAGGTCAGGTTGCGGGTCTCGGCCATGATCCGGGCCACCGGCTCGACGCGCGCCAAGATGACGCTGGTGGTGGTCGGCGCCAGATGCAGCGTGATCGCATCGGCGCTGATGCGGGCCTGTGTGAGCACATCGTCGAGCATGCGTTTGAGGCGACGGGCCGATCGTTCGATCGCCTTGGCTTGATCGCGCACGCCGTCACTGCCGGCATTGAGGCCGATGAGTTCGGCAAACCCGAGAATGGCAGTTAGCGGCGTGCGCACCTCGTGGCTAACGGCGGCCAAGAAGGCGTCTTTGGTCTGCGCCGCCGCATCGGCTTCTTCGGCACGCCGGTGGGCGTGCTCTTCAGCGGCCTTGCGGTCGCTGATGTCAAGAACGCAGCCAGCCATGTGGGTCGCTTCGCCCGCTTCGTCGCGAATGACGTCACCACGCGCATGCAGCCAAATCAATTCCCGTCCAGGGGGGCAGACCCGAAAATCGATGGCATATTCGGCCTGTTGGCCCTCGAATGTAGCCAAGACGGCCTCGAGAACCCGGTCACGATCGTCAGTGTGCAGCCGTTCCAGAAAGGTCTGAAAACTCGGTGTTACTTGGCGCGGGACGTCAAAAATTTCATAAACACGATCAGACCAGACGATACGATCGTGAAGGCGGTCCCATTCCCACAGCCCGAGCTGTGCGGCATCGACGGCCAGCCGGAGCCGGCGTTCGCTGGCTGCCAGTTCTGCGGCGCGGGCTCGGGCCGGGGTTACGAAATCGGCAAACCCGACCAAAAAAGGTTGATCCATTCCATAAGGCGTGCAGTAGGCGCCGCGTAGGCGCAGGATCTCCTCGTGCGCCGCTCCGCGTACGCGGCACTCGAGGTCGACAATCGGTCCATTCGGCGCTGCCTGCGCCAATGCAGTCAGCAAACGCGGCTGGTCTTCGGCGTCGATCTGCGCCAAAAATGCATCCGGCGGCACACTCCCGTCGCCCGCAATGCCCAAACGCCGTGCCAGTCCCGCACTGATGCAGATCTTGGCGGTTCCGTCTGTGGGTACCCACCACAGGTCGAGATCAGATTGGGCGACGGACGCCAACTTGCCCACGCCCTGCGTCACCCGTCAGATCGCCTCAGCCAGCCCATGCTGGACAGTATATCGCCCCGCTGATAAATAAGCGAAAGCACCGGCCTATTTTCGCTGTATGGCCAGATGGTGGCCAAGTGGTGGGGCGGCGGCCGGGCGCCGTCCGATACGGCGAAGAAAAATGGTCGGGGCGAGAGGATTTGAACCTCCGACCACACGACCCCCAGTCGTGTGCGCTACCTGGCTGCGCTACGCCCCGAACCGAACTTTCAAGCGCGCAAAAGCTCGCGGATTGCCCGCAATTCTTCGCGCCAAGCGGCGACTTTCTGCGGATCGGTGTCGGCCGAGTGGCCCGGCCGGAGCGCGCGGCGGGCGCCGTCGACCGTGAAGCCCCGATCGTGGACGAGTTCGCGGATCCGTGCGACGAGGGCAACGTCCGCCTCGCTGTACAGCCGCTGTCCGCCGCCGCCCTTGCGCGGCGACAACTGCGGAAACTCGGTTTCCCAGTAGCGAAGCACATGCGCGGGCACCCCCGTGCGCTGACTGACTTCGCCGATCCGAAAGAACATTGTAGGTTGCCGGGCCGGGTCCGTCAACTGCCGTCGACGGCGCGGTGCGGATTGAGGCGCAGTTTGAGCTTTTCGCTGGGCCGAAATGCCACCGCCCGGCGCGCCGGGATCGGTACGGCTTCGCGGGTTCGTGGGTTGCGCCCGATACGCGGCTTGCGCTCAACGACCTCGAACACACCGAAACCGCTGATGGCGATGGGGTCACCGGCCGCAATCGCGCCGGTCATCTCGTCGAGCAGGAACGTTACCCAACGCTCTGCTTCGCGGCCAGGCAGATTGAAGCGTTCCTGAAGAGTATCGGCCAAGTGTTGTCTGGTCAACGTCACGCTGGTTTTTCCTCGTCACCGCTTTCCGCGGCGTGAATATAGTGCCGCAATGCTTCGCGTTCGGTATCCGGCATGTCGTCGAAGGCCAATCCGGCGCCATAACGCCGCTCGCCCGGCGCAATCGGGCGAACCCACACGACTTTCCCGCGCACGCAGACGCCGTGTTCGCTGCCCGGAACGACGAATTCTACCTCGAACTCCTCGCCTTCATGCAGCCGCGAAATCGTTTCAAGCCCGACGCCGCCCTCACTGAGGTCGCGCGCGATGTCGCTGAAAAATACGCCCTGCCCGCTGCACCAGATACGGGCACGGAACGGAACAC
>CAZUAB010000202.1:620-3774 GCA_964617795.1 uncultured bacterium | reverse complement strand
GCTTTCGTCGCGGATCACAATCGACAGCCTCAAGGCGGTCGCGGCGCGCCTGCCCGATACGATCGTCGAAGAGACGGTTCAGCCGCAGGGCATCAGCTACAACTACGACATGGCCTACCCGTCGAACAAGGCGGGGGGCGGGATTACCATCTACAACCCGAAGATGGCCCACTACGTGGCGGGCTTCCATCCGGTCGGCGATACGAGCTGGAATCCCGAAGTTGGCGGCACCTCGTGGTTTGTGGTGCCCGGCAAGGAGCGCTGGCTGAACGTCAGCATCTTCCCGCCCAAGATTGAGACCGTGCCGCCCACGCAGACGCCTGTGTCGCTGGCGTACGGCGCCAGCGTGCTCGAGATCTACAAGGGCTTCCAGTTCAACCAGCCGTTCTCGACGCTGTGGGCGATTCCGCCGGCGCGAATGGGCATGGTTGCCAACTCGTGGGCCGCGATGAACATGATGATCGCGCTCGCTGGCGACATCACCAACATCATCTTCCCCGATGCCGGCGGCGTGATTCAGTACATCACGAACAACTTCACGAACCCGCAGAGCTTCGAGAAGGTATTCAACGACGTTTTCGCGCGTGATCGCAGCAAGACGATCGGCTCGATGTACCAGTTGTTTGTGGCGCTCCTGCCTTCGATGGAAAACTACATCAAGCAGCAGGCGGCCATCATCTATGGTGACGCTTCGGGCAACAGCGGCACGATGACGCAGATCTCCACGCTGTTCAACGCCGTTTGGGCGCTGGTCGGCGGCGGCGGCATTGTCAACGCGATCATCGACCTGACCACCCAAACGATCCCCTTCTACTACGACCTGTTTACGGCCAGTAACCACGCCGTGTACCCGATTTTCGACGGCGCTGTGGCGCCGCATCCGAACAGCCCGATGATCAGCCGCGTCATGCCGCAAACAGTATTCAACGGCCGCAACGCCATCGTCTACGGGTTTGATCTCGGCGCCAACTCGGGGCGCGTGTATGTCACCGGGGTGACCGGTGTCACCTACCAGGTGCCTGTGCTGGTTTGGACGGCGGATACGATCACCTTCCGCATCCCCGACAGCGAACTCGGTATCGGCAGCGGCGAGGCACGCGAGGTCTTCGTGCAGGTCGAAAAGTCGACAGGTGCGCAGACCAACACGCTGCTTGCTCCGTTCCGCTACATCGCCCCCGGCGAGGGTGACGGTGGAGGCGGCTGCTCGGCGCTGCCGAATGGCCGCTTTGAAGGTGCGGGGCTCTTGATGTTTGCGCTGCTCGTAGGCGTTCCGGCGGTGTACAGCCGCCGGCGGGTTTGCCGCTGACCTGGCCCTGTGCTAATCTGAGCCGAACATGAGCCGCCGAAAACTGCTGATTATTGCCCTCTTCGTGCTCGTCGTTCCGGCCACCGGTTGGGTCGTTGCAGATGCCCTCGGCATTCTGCGTACACCAGATGGCACGGTACAGCGCGGAATCACCATGGAGCAGGTCAAGGCCCAGAAGGGCGACCCGCAGGAGATCATCGGGCCGGTCGGCGATCCGCCGATCCTCAAATGGGTCTACAGCGATGCCGAGGTGGTCGTGTTCGAATTTGACCGCGTCATCGACAGTTTCTATAAGCGTCAATGAGTCGTGCGCCCGGGGTCGTCCCGGCGCGCTGCCTGTTTTTTCCCGCTTCCGCCGTGTGGATCATGCAGAATTCGGATTCGGAAAGCAACGACCCAGAACTTTTCAGCCGGCAATTTCCGGTTGAGCAAAAAATGTTCTATGTCGATCTCAAGGCCAACGCCAACGGGATGTACCTGAAGATCAGCGAGAAGTCGGGCGGCCGCCGTCACAACGTGCTTGTGCCGGCCAGCGGGCTGCGCGAATTGGCCGAGGCGCTCACAGCTGCGTTGGCGATCGCCGACGAGCGTTCGGGCGCGCGCTGACCGCGCGTCGTCCCGCCTTGTCTCCTGCAACCCGACAGGTTTCGATCAGCGGCGGCAACGCCTGGAGCACCGCCGTCCATGTCGGCGCCGAGCTTTTGCGCGAACCGCGGTTTTGGGACAAGCTGCTGCCGGGCGCCCGTAGATTGGCCGTCGTCAGTGATCACAGCGTCTGGGATGGCCAAGGCGACGCGCTGCAGGCTGGCCTCGCTGACCGCCCATTCGTCTTGACGCGCATCGACCCCGGCGAGGCCAGCAAAAGCCGGGCGGTCAAAGATCGTATCGAGGACGAGTGGTTTGCGGCCGGGCTGGGGCGCGACACGCTTTGCTTGGCGCTGGGCGGCGGTGTCGTCGGTGATCTGGCCGGATTCGTGGCGGCCACGTACCTGCGCGGCATCCCCATCATTCAGATCCCGACCAGCCTCGTCGCCATGGTCGACAGCAGCCTTGGCGGCAAGACCGGCATTGACGTGCCCGCCGGCAAGAACCTTGTCGGCGCCTTTCATCCGCCGCTGGCCGTGGTCGCCGACGTCGACGCGCTCAAGACATTGCCGGACCACGAGCTTCGCTATGGAATGGCTGAGGTCATCAAGCACGCGGTGATTGCGGACGCCGGGTTGTTTGCCCGGCTCGAACATGGGCTCGATGCCATCGTTGCACGCGATCCTGCCGCTCTGATCGACTTGGTCGCCACGAACTTGGCGATCAAGGGCCGCGTGGTCGAAGCCGATGAGCGTGAAGGCGGTCTGCGGCAGATCCTCAATCTGGGGCACACCGTTGGGCACGCGCTTGAGCTGCTGGCCGCCTACGCGCTGCCGCATGGCGCTGCTGTGGCGCTCGGCATGGTTGCGGAATTGCGGATGGCGCAGGCGCTACGCGGCTTCTCGGCTGCTGATCGGGCGCGCGTCGAGGCGCTGATCGAGCGAGTCGGTCTGCCGACGCGGCTCGACGCGCAGACCCCTTGGTCGGCCGACGAGATTCTGGCCGCCGGTCTTAGCGACAAGAAGGCGCGGGCGGGGCGCGTTCGCTATGCGCTGCCCAATGCGCTGGGCCACTTCGAGCCGGACGCCTACGAAGGGTATGCCTTACCGGTACCCGCCGAGACGGCTGCTGCCGCATTGGCTGCGCTGCGCGCCTGACAGGGGCGCTTTGAAACGGCGTTCGATTTCCGCTAAACTGTAGTTGCCGCTTGGATCCACCGAGGACCGAGACGGAGCGACATCCCGATCCGACCCTCGTCGGTCC
>CAZUAB010000202.1:0-610 GCA_964617795.1 uncultured bacterium | reverse complement strand
GCTGGGCGCGGAGTCCTTGCGGAATGGTGATCTTGGATCCCGCCGGAGGCACAGAGCGACGATGGGCTATCTGCAAGACGCAAGCTGGACAAACGACGCTGCCGGGGCACGCCCCGTGACGGTACCGGCAATTCGCGCCCGCAAGGGTGGGGAGCGGATTGCCTGCGTCACCGCGTACGACGCACCCACGGCTGCCCTGGCCGATGCGGCCGGTGTCGATTTGGTGCTGGTCGGGGACTCGCTCGGCACGGTGGTGCAGGGCCTTGACGATACCTTGGCGGTAACCCTCGACGAAATGATCTACCACGCCCGCGCGGTACGCCGCGGTCTGCAGCGGGCTCTGCTCGTCGTCGATCTGCCGTTCGGTACGTTTCAGCGAGGGGTGGACGCGACCCTGGATGCGGCCATCCGTGTGCTCAAAGAAACCGGAGCGGCAGCCGTCAAAATCGAGGGCGGCCGTCGTGTGATTGGCGCGGTCGGGGCTTGTACGCAACAAGATATCCCGGTCCTCGGGCATTTGGGCCTGACCCCGCAGTCGGTGCACGCGTTTGGCGGCTACCGCACGCAGGGCCGCGAGGTCGATGCCGCCGCTGCGATCGTCGAAGACGCC
>CAZUAB010000201.1:0-3870 GCA_964617795.1 uncultured bacterium | reverse complement strand
ACCCGGCCCGCGAAGAGCAGGTATTGACCAATATCGTCGGCAACGCCATTCGCTTTACCGCGCAGGGCACGATCACCGTCACCGCAAGGCGGCACCAAAACGACACCGGCGCCTGGGTTATCCTTGAGGTGGCAGACACTGGCATCGGTATCGATCCGGCCTTCTTGCCGCATATCTTCGATGAATTCCGTCAGGAGTCCGAAGGACGATCACGCAGCCACGAAGGCTCGGGACTGGGACTGGCGATCGCCCGGCGCCTCATCGAGCGCATGAGCGGCACCATTGAGATTCGGAGCGAGAAAGGCGTCGGCACGACGGTGGCGCTTACGCTCCCAGCGAGCAAGGCCTCGACGGACTGAGTGCCCAAGGGCGCACAGCGCCTCAGGCTGCGCTTTTCCGACGACGCGTAAACCAAAGCGTCAAGGCGAGCGGCAGCCAGCCGGTAAGGCTGCCAGCGCCGAGGCGGCCGTCCGCAACAGCGGCGCAGCCGCCACCAGATTCGCGACCGGGCAGGCTCGTTTCACCCTCACGGCCCCAGCCGTCGACATAGCGAACGGCCACTGCATCGCGGTGGTCGGGGAAGACCGCTTCCGTACCAGCAGCTTGAGTCAGCGTGCGTCCACGACGATCAAGCAGAATCAGCGACGGCGACGGCACAGGCACCCCAGCCGCAGCATCAACCCGCACGCGCCACACGTCGCCAACGCGCGAGGCTTGCGGCAAGGGCGTAGCGACGCCGCCGACGAGCCGCGCCTCGTGCCAGCGGCCGTCATTGCCCTGCCACTGCCAACGGCGCGTACCCAGCGGCATCGCTGGTACGGGCGCACTGCCGAGGTGACGGAAGCCGGGCGCAAAACGCCAAGTCACAACGGGCTGTCCGGCCAAGGTGGCCGCATCATGGCCCGACGTACCAAAGGCCGGCAAGACAGCAGGGACAGCAGCCGAAGGCGCCTCGACGAGCGGCTCACCAAGCACGCACTCGAACAGCAGCGCCAAATCCGTCGTACCCTCCAGGCTCAACCAAATCCCCAGATAGTGGGCAAAATCGCCCAGCGGATCGGGGGCCACCGGCCCCGCCTCGAAAAGCGAGATTTCAAGGCCGTCGACGCAGGCCGTCAGGTCGCCAGCCGGCACGGCCGCAAAATCAGCCACGGCGCTCTCGGCAAGGCTGAGCGCGGTCGGCAAGAGCTTGCCCAGTTCATCGGCACGCTCCGGCACCAATTCGGCAAAGCGTAGATTGCTGTCGACGTCGATATCGACCACAACGTCGGCCAGGCTGTCGCCGGTCAAGCTGAGGCTGCGCACGCCGACACCCAGGTCGAGTGCCGCCGAGGCCCCCATCAGACGCACCCAACGCTCCTCCAGCTTGACCAGCAGGTCAACCTCGACGCGTGGCAACACGGCCCGCAATTGAATCTCGCCCGCCGCGGGCAGGCGTACGATTGGCGCCTCGGACATGCGCAGCCGAAATCCGATCGGCGCACCGGGCGCCAGCTCCTTGACCCAGGTCCCCACGAGGGCGGCCAGGCTGTCGGTGGTCAAAAGCGCCGTCACGTCACTGGGCATGCCGGGGGCCGTAGGATCAAAGAACAAGCAGGCCAGCCCGGTACGGTAGGCGTTGAAGGCCAATTGGTTGAGGAAGTCATCGGAGATGGCGATCGCGAACTGGGCGATTTCGCCGCTCGTCGGCGCCTCTTCGGCCAGCGGCGGCGGATCGTGCCCCGTAATGCCGTCGGACTCAAGCCGCGTGTAGAGGAAGCCCGCATCGACGTCGGGCCCCACACAGCCGCCGGGCGTGTGCAGGAACATGGAGCCGGAGGTTCGCAAAAAAGCCGTCGTCGGCGGCGTCGGATTGGTCTGCAGAACCGGGTCCATCAAAAAGTCGAAGTCGGTGTCGAGCAGATCGTTGATCGACAAGAAGATCTCGCGCAGATCCAACAACCGGTCGGCGGCCCCATCTTTGTCACGGTCAAACAAGATGTCGTTGAGACCGCTCATCAGCACATCGGAAAGCGCGTCTTCGAGCTCTTTGCGCGCCTCGCTGATCAGTAGTTCACCGAGGGCATCAAGGACGGTCGGCGAGGCGCCAGCCGTCGAGACCCACGCGATATTGAACTCCTCAAGGCGGGTCTGGAAATCCTCGACCATGACGCTGAGCGTGCCATTGCCCACATAGGGACGTAGGATACCGGTGGCAATCAACTTGCCGTAGGCCACGGCGCGGATCGGCACCGGGTTGCCGCTCGGGTAATAGACGCGGACGTGCAGTTCGGGCAGGTTGTTCGTGTTGCTGGCCCCGCCGCCATAAAAGCGATTGAGTGCGATGGCCGGGTACAGGACGCCCCCCTCGGGCCGCAGTGCCCCAACGAACGGCGCTGTGCTGATTTCGACATCGACGTCAGAATAGCGAAATCCGTCGAGTTCCTCGCCTGGGTCGCCAGGCGCGTAATCAATGACGATGTGCGCAAAGTCCCCGAGTTGCGGGACAAGTACCGTGAAGGACTGACCTTCGAGGGCACCGACGATCTGCTGATTGAGTGTAGGTTGCTCGAGGCCGTCGGCAAGGATCTGCGCCAGGAAGTCAAGGCCGGGCTGGCTGATGCGGACGCTGAAAATGTCGTCCAGATAGCTGTCGTACGGCATGCGCTCGACAACAGGAGTCGCGGCCGCCAGTGACAGCGGCAAGAGCGACAGGGCAACGAGGCGAGCGAGGCGGCGCATGCGGTCATTCTACCCGGACCGGCCACGACTGCAAAGAGCTGTTGAACTTGTGCGCAGCGGTTGCGGTTTGAGAATCGGGGGCGATCGGTCCACAATGGAAGGAACACCTTTGTCGTCTCCACGGAGGACCCGCTGTGCCGCGCCTGCCGATTGATCATCCCGTTGCCCGCCTCCTTGAGCAGCGAATTCTTATTCTCGACGGCGCCATGGGCACCATGTTGCAGCGCGAAAATCTCAGCGAGGCCGATTACCGCGGCGAGATACTCGCCGACCACCCGGCGCCGCTCAAAGGCAACCACGACCTCTTGTCACTCACGCGTCCCGATGTGATCGCCAAGATCCACGAGGCCTACCTTGAAGCAGGTGCGGACCTGATCGAGACCAACACCTTCAGCTCGACGTCGATTGCACAGGCAGACTACGGTACCGAGGACCTTGTCTACGAGATGAACGTAGCCGCGGCGCGTATCGCCCGCGCGGCTTGCGACGCCTGGACGGCACGCACGCCCGAGCGGCCGCGCTTCGTCGTTGGCATTCTTGGCCCAACCAACCGCGCCGCATCGATGTCGCCGGATGTCAGCGATCCAGGCTACCGCGCCGTCGACTTCCCCGAACTCGTGGCCGCCTATCGTGAGCAGGTACGGGGCCTGTGCGATGGCGGCGCCGATCTCTTGATGCTGGAGACGGTCTTCGACACGCTCAACTGCAAGGCCGCACTGATCGCCATAGATGATGAGGCACAGGCGAGTGGCCGTCCATTGCCCGTAATGGTGTCGGGGACCATCACTGACGCATCGGGACGCACACTGTCTGGACAAACGCCAGAGGCCTTCTGGGTGTCGATTGCCCATGCGCCGCTCCTGTCGGTCGGATTCAACTGTGCGCTCGGCGCCAAGGAGCTGCGTCCGCACCTGGAGGCGCTGTCCACCGTCGCCGATATCCCAGTCAGCACCCACCCCAACGCGGGGCTGCCCAACGAGTTTGGCGAATACGACGATACGCCAGCCAACATGGGAAGCTGGATCGAAGGCTTTGCCCGTGACGGCCTCGTCAACATCGTTGGCGGCTGCTGCGGCACCACGCCCGAACACATCGCCGAAATGGCCCGCCGCGTAGCTGCACTGCCGCCGCGTAGTCTACCCGAGCGCC
>CAZUAB010000200.1:0-3893 GCA_964617795.1 uncultured bacterium | reverse complement strand
GGTCCAGCCATCGACCAGACGGCCATCAGTGAGCCGATGACCAAGGCGTTGTGCGGCGACTTCAGCATGCGTGTCTCCTTACGGGGTCCCAGGGGCGTTCACTGGTGCGGGGCCGGTTTCTTGGCTGGAATCCGCGCCAGTCGGCAGCATAGTCGATCAAAACAGGACTGTCAAGCGTGGCGAAACCGCGAATGCCGTCGACGCCGACCTGCCGGCCGCATTCTTGAATGCGTTGCCCGGGAAGGCTACGCCGGCCTCAAGCACGCCGTACACGCGGCCCCACAGTGGGTAGCTCAAATGCGTGTCTACCTCAAAGCCAATCTCGCGGCCGATACCGCGCAGATCGTCAATGCGCTCGGCGGTATTGCGCGTATCGGTCACCTGAAGCGTGGACATCGCGCGGCTTGCACGCGCGTACAGCACGTTCAGTCGGAAGCGAAGATCATCTTGCGAACGAAGACCGAATCCCGGCTGTACGTACCAGACCCCTGCCATGCCGTCGCCGCCACGCGATGCCATCTCGTCGCTTAAGGTCGCCGGGTCAATCCCCGCGAACGCCGCCCAGTCGGCAGCCATCGATGCAGCCAACGCAGTCTTACGTGCGGGTAGCATCTGCGGCAGCAGCAGCATGCCTACACGGTAGTCGGCGTCGGCGCCCAACTGCGACCAGCGCGCATCACCGAAAGCCCCGGTCAGGGTGTCGCCGGACAGATAGCCCGCCTCAAGGCCGGTCGTATCGAAGGCAACCGGGCCCGCTTCCCAGCCCGGGAAGCCCAAGCGTACGACGCCGCCCCAGCCCAGCCATTCGGTATCCTCGCGCGCCACGCGGCGCGTTGCCGCGTCGATGTGGGTCCACGCGGCGGTCGTGCCGTAGCGACCCGCGACCTCGGCGGCGAGGGCTGCCGGTCCCAATCGGGCATCGACGTAGACATCCAGCCAGGCCAAACGTGTACCGGCATCCCCATGGGTGTCATACCGCAGGAGCGCCCCCAGCCGGCTGAGCCCAGGGGTGCCCGTCACGCCCATCCCAATGCTCCAGGCGTCGTCGACCCACGGAAGACCAGCAGCCTCCCCGGCATACCACTGGCGGACAAGCGCCAACAAGCGCCATGGCCGGGACGCCCCCAGCGGCGCCACTTCGAGCGTGAGCTGATCTTGCGCCCCCGTACCGGTCGGCACGCCATAGCGATCGAGATCGACGCGACCGTCGTGCTCGAACAGGCCCAAGCCCCAATGCCAACGGCTACGGCCGAGTGTCCAGACACCCAAGGGGGTATGCCAGCGCAGATCGAATTGCATGACATCGAGCGAAACCGGCTGCGCCTCGCCATGCGGCATGCCCGGATTGCCGCCGGCGCCCCAGACGTGGTCGACCTGCAGCCCAGTCCGGATCTGCAGATATTCATCGACCCACAATTCCGGCGCAAGCCGAAATCGCCCACGAACACTGTTGGCCGACCCCGGACGACGATCGGGATCACCGTCGGCCTCGACCTCGTGGCTGAATCCCAGATGAATATCGCCGTGGACGGCCACCGCTACATCGTCGGCAAACAGAAAATCGCTGTCTTGGGCAGCGACCGGCACTGCAACGACAAGTCCGAGCAGCCCAACGAACATTGACTTAGTGCGCATCCGGACCATCCGTAGGCTGTGCCAGTTCGACCAGTACGCCGCCCATCGACTTGGGATGGACGAAGGCGACTTGCATGTGGTGCGCACCGGCGCGCGGCGCCTTGTCGATCAGATCAGCGCCCGCGGCCGCCAAGCGGGCCAATTCGGCGACGATGTCGTCGGTCTGCAGGCAGACGTGGTGGATACCCTCGCCGCGTTTCTCGAGAAATTTTTCGACCCCGGGGTTGGCGATCGGTTCAATCAACTCGATTTTCGATTCACCGGCCTGAAAAAAAGCCACGCGTACGGTGCCGTCGGGGACGATTTCGGTGCCCAGAAACGGAAGGCCGAGCAGGTCACGGTAATAGGGTATCGACTGCTCGAGGCTGCGCACCACGATGCCGAGATGGTCGACCTTGCGGATCACGAGAAGGTCCTTTCGCTGCGGCCCCCGGTGGGGAGGCGGACGTCCGGCTCAGTGTAGCCGAATCGACAACGGCGCGCATCTGCAGGCGCACCCGGGGCATCGCTGTCCGGTGGCGGGCGGGGACGCTTGTACCGGGCCGCCGAACCGACTATAATCGACGGCAGGTGCAGGCTGCACGGCCGGGGTGGTCAGACCCGCCGTGGTCGGCCGGCGCCGACAAACTCAACCCGCGCTACCAATCGGCGCCGTTCGCAAGGAGAGTGGTTCGATGATCCGTGAGGAATTCCCTTCGCTCTACCGTATGCTCTATGCCCGCGTCTCGGCAACCCCAGATGCGCTTTTTTTGCGGCACAAGGTCGATGGTGCATGGATCGACATGAACTGGGCCCAAGGCTATGCGCTTGTGCAAAAAGTGGCGCGCGCGATGGCCTCACTCGGCTTCACGCCGGGCACCAAGGTCAATATCCTGGCCAACACGAACACCCAGTGGATCGCCAGCGACTTGGCGATCATGTCCGCTGGCGGCGTAACGGTGCCAATCTACCAATCCAACACGCCGGCGGAATGCCAATATATCGTCGACAACTGCGAGGCACGGTTCATCTTCGCCGAAAACGCCTACCAGCTCGACAAACTCCGCAAAGTGCGGGACGAACTGCCGCGCGTCGAAAAAGTCATCCTCTTCGACGGTGCGGCCGATGACGATTGGGTACTGTCGTGGGACGCCTTCTTGGCGCTGGCCGACAAAACGCCGCAAGCCACCGTCGCGGAATGGGGCGAGGCCGTCAAGCCCGAAGATGACGCCACTTACGTCTATACCTCCGGCACGACCGGACCGCCCAAGGGCGCGGTCCTGACCAACGACGCCTTGGTCTACATGACACGCTGCGTGGCCGAGGCGCTGCCGATGCGCGAGCACGATCTGAATCTGCTGTTTTTGCCGCTGGCGCATATTTTTGCCCGTGTTATTGAGCTTGGGGCCGTGCGGGCCGGCTATGGTACGGCCATCGCCGAAGGCATCGATAAAATCCTCGACAACCTCACCGAGACTCAGCCAACCTTCATGGGCTCTGTTCCGCGCATCTACGAAAAAGTTTACAGCCGCATCACCGGTCAGGCCCGCGATGCTGGCGGCATCAAGGAAAAGATTTTCAACTGGGCGTTGGATGTCGGGCGTGACGTGTCGAAGCGACGCCAGCACCGGCAAGCGGTCCCGCCGGGCCTGGCGATCAAGTTCAAAATTGCCGACAAGCTGGTGTTCTCTAAGCTCAAGGCGGCTTTCGGTGGGCGGATCAAGTTTTTCGTCTCGGGGGGAGCGCCGCTCAGCCGCGAGATTGCGGAATTCTTCCACGCGGCGGACCTGCTGATTCTCGAAGGCTACGGCATGACCGAGACGACCGCTGTGACCAACGTGAATCGCCCCGAGAATTTCAAGTTTGGCTCGGTTGGCCTAACCGTTCCCGGCGTCGAGCAGCGGATTGCCGAGGACGGAGAGATCCTCGTGCGCGGCCGCTCGATGATGAGGGAATACTACAAGCGCCCTGAAGCCACCGCCGAAACGCTGGAGCCGGATGGCTGGCTACACACGGGCGACATCGGCGAGTTCGACGAAGACGGATACCTGCGAATCACCGACCGCAAGAAAGACATCATCGTCACCGCGGGCGGCAAGAACATCGCACCGCAAAATATCGAAAACATGATGAAAACGGCCGAGCCGATTTCGCAGATCGTGGTGATTGGCGACAAGCGCAAGTTCCTTGTCGCGCTGGTCACGCTGGATGCCGATCCGGCCGCCAAAAAAGGCCTTGCCGAGGGTGTGCTGAGCGAGGACGAATCACGGCAACTGCAA
>CAZUAB010000199.1:0-3922 GCA_964617795.1 uncultured bacterium | reverse complement strand
GCCCAAGTCCAAACAGCCACGGCCGCGGCCGGGAACGCCTTCAGTATCGGTGTCGGGCTGGGCGACCCTACGGGCATCGAATTCGGATTCTGGTTCGACAACGAGAACTGGCTCGATATCGGTTTGGGATCGGCTGGCTTTTCTTCGGCGGTGTTGTACGCGACCTACCACCTACTGCTCGCCGAGTTCAATACGAGAAGGCCCGACGTCTTCAAGCTGGGCGTATCTCTGGGGTTCGGCGGATTGGTCGGCGGTGGCAATCGCGGTTACTGGGGCGGGCGGCGTGATTACTGGGGGGATCGCCGATTCGCGGACGGAGATGTCCGCTTTGGTGCCCGCGTTCCCCTGGGCTTGGAGTTCTGGTTCATGAGGGTGCCGCTTAGCCTGTTCCTGCAGATCGGCCCGCAAATTACCAACTACTTCCCGGATGACGTCGTGACAGCGCAATTCGGTGCAAGGTTCCACTTCGGGAGGAGAAACCGATGAACGGTAAACGGACAGAATTGGCGAGCGTTTCGGTATTTGTGGCGGCACTCGCCTTGGCGGGCCTGGCCGGGTGTGCCGGAACACCACTCAAGACGGAAGGATCGTTGTCGGCAATTCGTGCGGCCGAGGAAGTTGGTGCCGCCGATGTACCGCGTGCCGCGCTACATTTGCAACTGGCGAAAGAGCATCTTGAACGAGCGCGCGCACTGTCGCAGCAAGGTGAACGCGAACAGGCCGTGTCGTTGCTGCGGCGGTCCGAGGCCGACGCTGAACTGGCCGTAGCGCTGGCGCACGGCGAAACCGAACGCAAAGAAGCCGAAGCCGCGATGTTACGCGTGCAAGAGCTTCGGCAGGACAACAGGTAAAACCCAATGATGAACCCAATGACAAGATACTCACGTCTGTTGACCTCGCTCATGGCGACAGCGGTTCTTTTTGGCTGTGCCACTGCGCCGCCAAGGGAACTCTTGGATGCACGGAGTGCCTATCGCATGGCAAGCGATGGACCTGCACCGGAGTTGGTCCCCGCCGATCTGCATAAGGCAAAATTGGCGCTCGACGCGGCCGAGAAGTCATTCAAGGCGGCTCCTGATTCGTATGAGACCAGGGATTTGGCTTACGTGGCGCAGCGAAAAGCCCAATTGGCGGGCGCACTGGGCACAATCGCGGCCGACCGCAAGAGCACTGCGCAGTCGAACCAGGACTTCTCCGCCGCACAGGCCGAATTGATCGACCAAGGGCAGCGGGATTTGGCCGACAGTGAGCGGCGCGCCGCCGCGGATCGAGCCTCGTCTGCGGCAGATCAGGCAGCCGCCGCAGCTGCTCGGGGGGCGTCGGATTTGGCGGCGTCCGAGCAACGGACCGCCGACGCATTGAAGGCGCTCGCAACCCTGGCCAGCGTCAAGGAAGATCAGCGCGGATTGGTGATCACGTTGTCAGGCAACGTACTTTTTGAGTCGTCGAAATCCGAATTGATGGCGTCGGCCCGGCAAAAGCTGGATCAGCTACTCGTTGCGCTCAAGGATGTGCCGGCACGGAATCTGGCGATCGAAGGACATACGGATTCGCAGGGTGCGGATGCGTACAACCTTGCGCTGTCGCAGCGCCGCGCCGATGCCGTCAAGGCGTATTTGTCACAGCAGGGCTATGACCGGGCACGGATCGAGGCACGGGGAATGGGTGAGAACAGTCCGATCGCCGACAATTCATCGCCGGAGGGCCGTGCCAACAACCGTCGTGTCGAAATTATTGTTGAGCGTGAAGTGCAGGCTCGACCATGAACCAGGCAGAACTGATTGACGAGATCGCAACCTCGCTCGCCATGAGCAAAGTGCAGGCGCAGCGCTGGCTGCAGGCGACGACGACGGAGCTGCGTACGCTGCTGCAGGCCGGCGAGTCGGTCAGCATCCCTGATTGGGGCACATTCGATATCACCGTGCATGCGCGGCATCGTGGGTTCTTGCCGCACAGTCGACGGTTCGCCATCTTGCCGGCAAGGCGCGTGCCCGTGTTTCGTCCCGCCGGCGGAATGCGCGAAGATCTTCACGACGTGGAGCCGCCGGCGCAGAGTGCCGTGTCATGAGCAGCAATGAAAAAATGACTTACGATGAATTTCTTCACCGTTTGGCACGGCGCACGGGCGGCGATTTGGGAGAACTCGACCGCTTCCTGCACCGGATTGGTCCGGTGATGGATGGGGCGCTGCGGAGCGATGGTGAGCTGCGTCTCGCGGGATTCGGCCGCTTCGAACTGGTGGGGGTCGATACGCACAGCGGTACCAACCCGCAAACCGGCGCCACAATCACCATTCCGGCGCAGGCGCAGGTCCATTTTGCACCGTTCCAGCGGCTCCGGTTGGCAGTCAACTGGCCCTATCGCCGGGGGCGGATTCAGGAACTCCCCCAAGAGCCTGTCGAACGCCAAACCAGCGCGGTTCGATGGGGCACTGCCGTGGCCATTTTATTGATTATCGCTGGAATTGCGGTCTGGCTCCTATGGGGACGGCTTTCGCCCCCGGAACACATGGTGGCGGCCGCACCTGCCGGCGTTGCTGCGGCCCCAGTCGAGGCGGCAGACAACACCAGCGTTGAGGTACCCCCAATCGTCAGCGAGTCGGTGGTCGGGGCGGCGACGATCCTCACTGTGGTCGCGGGCGATAATTTTTGGATGCTGAGTGCGCGCCTCTGGCGGTCGAATGCGCTGTGGCCGCTCCTGTACGTGGCAAACCGTGACCGTCTACCCGTGGCCGATCCCGATCTCTTGCCGAATGGGATTGAGCTCCGTATCCCCGCGCCATTGAATGAATCCACGGAAGCGACCGCAGAAGACCGGATCCGTCTGCAGGCCGCGTATAGAACGGTTGCAACGGACTATCGTCAGCGCAACAATGCGCGCGCGGCCGCATACGAACGCGTCGCCGTACGGGGTGCGCGCTGGTAGTTGTGCCGCAAGTTGGTGCCGGGTTATCCAATTATCCAATTTTTGTGGCCCCAGTGTTGTTTGGCTGGCGGCGTGTTGAGGGACTAGATCCGATTCCGCAACTCGTTGCTTTGCCCCGCCGGCGCGGTAGAATAGAGTACGGAGGTATACCGCATGGCCCGCCGAGATCCTGTCCGCGCCATCCGCGCCACTTCCTGGCTTGCCTTGGCGAGCATGGCCGCTTTGGCCGGCTGCTTCCCCTACCTGACGCCGCCCGCACCGCTTCTCCAGTTCCAAGAGGCTGGTGACGTCTTCGTGTCGGCGGGCGCCTCCGGCGTCTGGACGCACTTGCCGGTACCCGATGCGTATGGCGCCACCGCCGGTTTCGCACTGAACGACGACATCGCCCTGGTCGGTTCCGGTCACATGGCGCAGGATGCGCGCCAACTCGGCGGTGAGGTTGCGGTGCTCGGCTACCGCTCGCAGCAGATCTCGCGCAAGGCACGGCGCTTCTCAACCTTCGGCGGGCAGGTCGGCTTCGGCGGACTCAACCGCGTCACGACGGATGATCCGGCGTTGGCCGACTACCAGGCCAACGTCACTCACACCGAAATGTCTGGTTGGGTCGGCTCAATCGGCGGCCAATATGCCTACGGCACCGACTGGAAATGGGTTGCCGTCGGTACCACCTGGCGCGGGAATTTTGTCTACATCGACTACAGCCGCTACCGCTACGGCGGCGTCGAAACATCACGCAGTCAAGAAATGGCCGTGATCTTCGATTCCTCCTTTCACGTTGAATTCGGACCGCCGGTTATCCGTGCCGGGCTCATGTTCGGGGCCAATGCGCCGATACCGTTCGGGATTCCGCCGGAGGGGCCGGTGTTTGCGCCGATGAGTGCGCAAACGTATTTGGGCCTTACCGCGTCCTCCCGCTTCTGACGGGGCGGTGAAACGGGCGGGCTGCGGCGCCGGGGGCTTGGCGCCCGGCTCGATGTGGCGCTGCCACACCTGCGCC
>CAZUAB010000198.1:0-3938 GCA_964617795.1 uncultured bacterium | reverse complement strand
CCAGCCTGCTACGATGTCTCCTATGACGCTACATCTACGCCTTGTCGCCTTCTCGGCGCTGATCGCCTTGCTGCCTCGACCGACTGCGGCTTGGGATGAAATGGTGCACCAGCAAATGACGGCCGCTGCGGTGGCCGGTTGGCCGGGCGCGCCTGTGACCGACTCCACGGCGGGCGAAATCATGGTGGAATGGGGCGTCGATTTGGCTTGTGCGGCTCGGCCGTGGCCCTGGCATGCGGTCGACAAGACCGCTGCGGCCCTCATCGCCTTCGGCTGGAACGACGCACTGGCACGGCGACCTTGGCAAGCGCCGCCGCTCGCCATGCATCCGGCCGACCTTGTTATTTTGGGCTCTTCTGCACCCGACCAAGACGGCCGCAATCGCGATCGCTTGGCACGCGACGCCACGGGTAGGCCGCTGCTCGACGCCAAGGGACGGATGGTGTCGATCGACCCACTTGTGCGGCAGTTCGGTGGTGCGACCGGACTTGGAAGCCAGGCGCACGCGCACTATGCGCTGCCGCCGCGCACGGAGGCGGGCCTGTGGGCGTGGTGGTTGCGTCCGGCCACGGCGGGCTGGGACTTGGCTGGCTTGGGGCGGCTTGAATCCGAGGCGGCCGCACAGGCCGAGATCCACACGGCGGCGGCGTTCCGGGTGGTCAAGCAAGACGCACGGGCGGCCGCCTGGCTGATCGGCGGCGCCTTGCACTACCTGCAGGATGCTGCCGATCCCCTGCACAACGTTCAGGCCGGCCCACGCAGCGGTCTGGTCCATGCCCTGGTAGGCGCGCTGCTTGGTGGACAATCACCGATCACCGCCGGGATGGCCTCGTTGCGCAATCTGCACTTAGGCGCCGAGGCACTGCAGGCGGCCTGGCTCTTTGGTGAGGGGCCGCCCGCCGGTCAGGCGGCATTTACCGAAGCCCGTTTGGCGGCTGCGCAGGAGGCCCGCTTTCCGGCAATGGGACCGTCGGCCTGGATCGACATGTTGGCCGTGGCCGGTGCACGCGAGGGGCTCGTTGCGTACGACCGCATGGGCCGTGTGATTCGCCCCGCATATGCGCGCGGCCTGACGGATGTTGGGGAGTCACTCGACGCGGTGACGGGCTGGCGCCGCATTCTGCGCGATCAGCCCGACCCGCACGTGCTCCGCGAGCTGGCCGAGGTGCTCGGGCGGGCGACCGGCCGAGCCGAGGCGGCGACGCACGCGCTCGTCGGACGTTGGTTGCGCGGCGTCCTCGTTGCCTCGGAACGCGTGGTGGCCGATCGACTCACCGCCCAGCAGACCCGCTGGGCACGTTTACACGGGGCAGATTGGCCGGCGGCGCCGATGCCGTGGTGCGATACGCGGCCCATCGTTCGCACACAGCCTTGACTTTCGTCTTACGTCCCGACTAGACTGCGACCAGGGTTCTCTTCGACGCCAGCCCCATCCTGTGAGGTGCCGCCATGCTCGATCTTCAACCCGTCGCCGGCCGCCCGGCCGTCCGGATCGCGCGCACATCGGCGACGCTGCCCGACATGTTCCTCGAACGTGTTCGCCTGTCGGGCTCCCGCCGTGCCTGGTCGCACAAGGTGCGCGGCGGATGGACAATCACCACCTGGGCGCAGTTTGGCGACGCGGCCATGTCGCTGGCTACCTGGCTGATCGACAAGGGGCTGTCCGGCGGTCAAACCCTCACCGTTATCGGCAGTACGCGGCCGGAATGGGCCATTGCCGACATGGGCGGCCAACTCGCCGGCGCCGTTACGGTCGGCGCGTACTCGACTTTGGCCCCGTCTCAACTCGCGTATCTGTTGGCCCACGCCGACACCGATATCTTGATCGTCGAGGGCGCCGAAGAAGTTGCCAAGCTGCGTGAGATCCGTGCCGAGATCCCCAGTGTGCGGCACGTACTTGTCTGGGATGCTGCGGTGATCCCGGCGGACTTGGCGGGTGACGGTTGGATGTCGGCGTGGGAAACCGCGCTGTCCACGCCGTGCGACCCGGCTGCCGTCGCCCGTCGCGTCGAGGCCGTCAAACCCAATGACACGGCCATCCTCGTCTACACGAGCGGCACAACCGGACCGCCCAAGGGGGCAATGATCACCCACCACAATATTCTGACTGTGCTGGGTCGTGGCGAGTTGCTGCCCTTCGACGAGGACGATCACAGCCTGTCCTTTTTGCCGATGGCCCACGTGGCGGAGCGTATCTTGTCTTTCTACGGCCGCCTCGATTCGGGCATTTCGACGGCCTATGCCAGCAGTATTGCGGCCGTGCTCGGCGAACTGCAAGAGGTGCGGCCGACGGTATTCGGAAGCGTGCCACGCATCTATGAAAAAGCCTATGCGCGAATCATGGCGGAGGTGGCCAAGGCTTCGCCGCTGCGGCAACGCATCTTCCGTTGGGCCGAGGGGGTCGGGCGGGAGGCGGTGCGTCATTGGCAGTCCGGGCGCCCAATCCCGTTATGGACTCGGTTCAAGTATCGCCTTGCCCGCCGCGTATTCGGCAAAATCCGCGCCGTCTTCGGCGGCCGAGTTCGTATGAGCGCGACCGGCGCCGCACCGATCGCTGTCGAGATTCTGGAGTTCTTCTGGGCCGCGGGTATCCGGATCTACGAGGTCTACGGGATGACCGAGTTGACGGTGATCTGCCACGCCAATCGTCCCGGTTCTGTGCGGCTGGGCTCGGTTGGTACGCCGCTGCCGTTTGCCGAGGCCAAGCTGGCCGAAGATGGCGAGGTGCTGGTGCGCGGCGATACCGTGTTCAAGGGCTACTACAAAAACCCCGAAGCCACGGCCGAGGCCGTCGATGCCGAGGGCTTCATGCATACGGGCGATATCGGGCGCCTTGATGACGAGGGTTACTTGTACATCGTCGATCGCAAGAAGCACATCATCATCACGGCGGGCGGCAAGAACCTGACCCCCGCCAATATCGAACAGGAGATTCAGGGCCAAGAGCCGTTGATCAGCCATGTGCACGTACACGGCGACCGCCGCCCCTACGTGACCGCACTGGTCACGCTGCACCCGATTGAGGCGCTGGAGTTTGCTGTTGCCCAGAAAATTGCGCCCGACGCCACCGGGGCGAAGTCGATGATTGCAGAGTTGATGGGCAATCCTTTGGCGCGTCCCGCGGGCCTTGAACAGGTAATGGCGGTTGTGGCGGCGCACGGCGATGTCCGGGCCCGCATTGCAGCGGCCTGTGCCCGCGCCAATGCGCAGCTCTCAAGGGTAGAACATGTGCGCCGGGTGTTCATACTGGGGCGCGAATTGTCGCTCGAGTACGAAGAAATTACCCCGACGCTCAAGCGCAAGCGTAAAGAGATCGAGGCCAACCACGCGACATCTTTTGATCGCCTGTACGACGACCCGTCGTTCGGAATCGAGGTGTAAAAGATCAGGTGCCGGGTTATCCAATTATCCAATTTGCAGCGCGGCCAAGGTGTTCCCCAGCCGTGCCTGTCCAGCCTTGAGCGCCTCGGCGCGGTGCCGAGTGTGATCCCCGTCACAGCAACCGCGCAGAGCGGGTGCTATAATCCGAATATTACCGCGGGGTGTTTGCGCGTTTTTTGGGTGCTGTAGATGCAGCCATGGTCACCGTTTGCTCGGCCCCCGGCTAGGCGCCAAAGGAGCTCCCATGCACATTTTCCGCCGTTTTGATCACCGTATTGCGTTGCTGCTTGCGGCTACGGTCGCGTTGGCTGCCTGCGCCGATGACGGCACTGGCCCGGCTGGCGGCGGCATCCTCAAACCGGCGTTGACCTCGGGCGTGATTGTCGGTGTGATTGATCTTGAGGGGCTTGGGCTGTGCGCGGGGGTGTCGGTCGATATCGAGGGCCCTTCTGGCGTGCTGGAGTTGGCAACGTCGAGCGGCGGAAACTTCCGTGCCGAAGGCTTGGCATCGGGCGCCTATGCGGTGCGCGCGAATGTGCGCGGCTACGGAGCGGTCG
>CAZUAB010000197.1:0-3949 GCA_964617795.1 uncultured bacterium | reverse complement strand
GCCACGGGGGGCTCTTTGCGCGGCTGTGACTTGTCGGGGGTCGACCTCCAGGGATTCGACCTGTCCAATCAGGATCTCTCGACCGCGCGCCTCCGCTACGGCGAATTGAGTGGCTGCAATCTGCGGGGGGCCATCTTGCGTGGGGCCAATCTGCGGCACGCGCGGTTGATTGGCGCCGATCTGCGCTATGCGGATTTGTCGCAGGCCGATCTGGGTGAGGCGGATTTGCACGGGGTCGTGCTTGGTGAGACGCGTACCGACGGCGCCAAAGCTCACAAGGCGAAGGGCGTGTCCAGCCAGGTGTTTTTCCCGCGCGCGCTACTCAACCGCCTGTTGCATTTGGGGGCTCATCAGCACGGCGATGAGCTTCAGATTGACGGGCCGCCACCAGAGCGGTTCCGTCTGGCCGAGGCCTGCCGTGTTCTCGAAGCCGACGGCACCGTGCGCGGCCCGACACTGGTCGGCAAGGTTTTCTCGGTGGCCGAAATGACCGAGCGGGGTGGCGAGGTCGGCGAGGGCTTTTTGCTACTGGACGGCACGTCTTGGCACGTCGAGGACGGCTGGCTCGGGACGCCGTTGACGGGGGCGGTTGCTCCGCCTGCCGTGGATCCGTCAGATACCGGCAGCAAAACGGACACGACGATGCTCGAGGATTTCCTGCTCGGCAAGTTGACCTGAGCATGGGGGCGCGGTTTTTGCTTTGGGCGGCCGCACTGTTGCTGCCGGCGTCGGTCGCTGCCGCCGATCAGGTTTCCGTCGCTGTCGATCCTTTACGTTCGCTGGTCGCCAGTTTGCTTGTACCGGGTTCGCCGGACCCATTTGTATTGCTGCCGTCGGGCCGCTCACCAGAAGCGTATGATCCGCGGCCTTCGGATCTGGCACGGCTGCAGGCTTCACGGTTGTACTTCGGACTCGACCTTCCGTTTGAACGGCAACTCGGTGGTGCGCTGTCCCGACGGGCGGATGGCCCAATCGTCGTGGCCTTGCAGCGGGATGTTGGCCACGATTCTGCACGCTTGCACGCCTGGCTTTCCCCCGCGCGACTATCGTCCTTCATCGAGGTCGCTGCCGCTGCGATCGAGCGCTACCTGCCGGGGCAGCGGGCTGGGTTGGATGCGCGCCGACAGGCGCTGCTCGATCAGGTCGCGGTCCTCGATGCCGAGACGCGGGCGGCGCTCACGCCCGTGGCCGGTCGAACCGTGTTGGTCTGGCATCCGGCATGGTCCGCACTCGCGGCTGATTACGGATTCCGTGAATTGGCGGTAGAACGGGATGGCAAGGAGCCGACGGCAGTCTATCTACGCGGCCTGGAGCGTGAGGCGGCCCAGATTGGCATTCGCCGCCTGCTGTTGCCTGCGGGGCATTTGGGCGGCGGCCCCAAAGCGCTGGCGGCACGACTGGACCTGGTCGTGGTCGAGGTGGACCCGCTGCTGGGGGACTGGCGCAGTGTGGTTCAGCGGTCGGTCGCGGCGATTGTCGAGGCCGCACGATGAGTTTGGCGATTGAACTCCGGGGGGTGCGCGTCGAGCACGGCGACCATGCCGTTTTGCGTGATGTGGATTTTGCGGTACAACGGGGGACTTTTGTCGGGCTCATTGGCCCCAACGGCGGCGGCAAAACGACGCTGCTTCGTACCCTGCTCGGCCTCAAACGGCCCGCGGCGGGAGATGTCCGGGTGCTGGGAGAGGCCCCGCGTATCGGGCGGCCGGGGATCGGATATGTGCCGCAAGAGGTCGTCGTCGACGCTGAATTCCCGATCAGTGCGGCGGCCGTACTGCGCATGGGCTTGGTTTGGCAGTCGCGTCGGGTGCGGGCGGCGGCCGAACCGCGCCTCAATGAGCTGGTCCGCCGCCTCGATCTCGGGACGTTACTCGAACGTCGCTACGGATCCTTATCGGGCGGTGAAAAGCGGCGTGTACTGATTGCCCGTGCGCTTGCGCTCGATCCCGAATTGTTGCTGCTCGACGAGCCGGATGCTGGCGTTGATCCGGGTCACATTGAGCCGATCTATGATCTGCTGTCGGAGAATACCAACCGCACCGTACTCCTGGCCACACACGACCTCAGCGTGGTCTCGACGCATGTCGATGTGATTGCCTGCGTCAACCGCACCGTCGTACAGCACGCATCGGCACAGGTGGACGCACGAATGCTTCGTGACCTTTATGGAGCCGGTGTTGAACCGCTCCTGCACGGCCCCGTGCGCCTTTTGGCGGACCACAAAGACGGGCATGGGCATGCGGACTTCCATGCACGGCACCATCACGGGCACGCGCATCATCACCAGGGTGGACGCTGCGGTGGCGACGGGGAGGACGCGTGATTCCACTCGGCGAGCCCTGGTTTTTGGAGGCGCTTGTTGTCGGGGCCGTAACGGCAGCACTGGCCGGTATGGTCGGTGTCGCGGTTGTGGTCGAGCGGCGTGTTTTTCTGGCGGGCGGCATTGCCCACGCCGCATACGGCGGGGTTGGCCTTGCTTGGGCTGCGGGCGTTTCGCCATTCTGGGGTGCGGTGGTCTTTGCCGGGGGCGGCGCCGTGCTGCTGCGGCGGCTCGAACGGCATCTAGGCGCCCGTGCCGATACGTTGATCGGTGTGCTGTGGAGCCTAGGCATGGCGATCGGTGTGGTTGCGATCGATCTGACCCCTGGCTATGCACCGGATCTGATGGGTTATTTGTTCGGATCCATGTTGATGGCGGACCCCGAAGTGGCCGCGCTGTTGCCTTGGTTTGCACCCGCCGTGGTCGCCGCCGCCGTTCTTACGCGTGCGCGCCTTTCTGCGCTTTTGTTCGATGCGGAATGGTCGGCGCTTGCCGGTGCGCCGGTTCGCCGCTGGCAACTGGTGCTCGACCTCGTGACCGCGTTGACGATGATGATGGCCATGCGCCTTGTGGGTCTGATCCTCGTGATGGCTCTATTGACCGTGCCCGCATCTATGGCGCTGCCAGGCGCCCGGTCAACCGGACACGCCATGGCCCGCGCCGCGGGTTTGGCGGCGTTGTTTGTCGTTTTGGGCTTGGTCGGTTCGGCGCTGCTTGACCTGCGCTCAGGCGCCGGAGTCGTCCTCGTAACCTGCACAGCGTATATGCTATGGGCCCTGGTGCGGCGCCGTTCCTGAACCGCCGCCGCCCCGGCCAGCTTAGTAGAATTGCGCCGCGGCGCCGAGACTAATATCGGGTCCCAGGTCGGGGTGCGAAAACGGGTAGGCCACGTCGATGCGGGCGAATGTGCCGTTGATTTGCACGACGCCCACGCGGATACCGCCGCCGATCGCCTGTGCTGCCGTGCCGCGTGGGCCGGGTAGGGGCCCGCGGTCGACCCAGCCCACGTCATAGAAGGCCGCAAACTGTAGAAATCCGAAGCCCAGCGCTTGATCGGCCGCCACGACCCGGATTTCGTGGTTGAGCAAACCGGCCCGGTTGCCTTTGAGCCAACGGTCGGGGAATCCGCGCACGGTGTCGAAGCCGCCCCAAGCGATATCATCGACGCGAAAGGCGTTGTTGCGCAGTTCCGCTTGGCCGCGGAAGGCCAAGTTGATGCGGTCGTGGGGAATCAAGAAGAGCCGGCCGGTTACGAAACCACCGCTGAAGGCGCCTTCGCCTTCGGGGCGAAACTCGTGGAAAACGCCGGCGTGCAATTCCCCTCCCTCGTAGCGGAAACGGTCGTAATCAATACGGCCCAGCTTGATCTGCAGACCACTACGCAGGCCGCGGATTCGTTCAGGATAGAGTTCGGGCAGGTCTACGCCTTCCAGCAGGCGGTAGGTACGTTCGGCTGCGTAGATCCAAAATCCGGGCCGCACGCGATCCCAGTGCTGCCACAGAAAATCGGCGGTCACATCGAACACTTCTTTTTCGAGCGCAGTCACCGGAGATGTCGTACCTTCATAGAAAGGTTCGGTCATGTAGTCGCGCTGGGCCCACGTGTAGTGGTAGTGTCGCCCCAGAAAC
>CAZUAB010000196.1:0-4076 GCA_964617795.1 uncultured bacterium | reverse complement strand
GGACCGCGCAATGAAATGGAGCGGGCAACGGGACTCGAACCCGCGACCCCAAGCTTGGAAGGCTTGTGCTCTACCAACTGAGCTATGCCCGCCCGCGCAAGGAAACTGCTTGCGGACGCGTGGCCCGAATGGGCCGAAAAGAGTCGTCGGATCGTCGGAAAACTGGTGGAGGGGGTAGGATTCGAACCTACGAAGCATTCCGCAGCAGATTTACAGTCTGCCCCCTTTGGCCACTCGGGAACCCCTCCCCACGACAATCCTGTCGGCAAGCTGACGGCCGGACTTGAACCGGCAACCTGCTGATTACAAATCAGCTGCTCTGCCAATTGAGCTACGCCAGCGGAAAAATCCGGCCGCACCGGTAGCCCGGCTGGGCCCGGTCGTCCCGGGCGCACCGCGCCTGGGCGCGGCGTGCTCAAGACGATCCAGCGTATCAGATTGGGGCGCCTCCGGCAAGCCGCGACTGCTCGGTCGCCTCGCCGGAGCGGCATCGTGTATCCTGACCCACATGTATGCTCAAACCGACCCGCAAGGCGAGCTCCTCCGCGTCGATCCGGATGCGGCGAGCTGGCGCCTGCTCGAGTTGCAACAGCGGCTGCCCGAGGCCATGCTTGATGCGCTGAGCGCCGTCGAGGGGCCCGAACGCACCGCCGCGCGCCTAGCACTTGATGTGCTGCGGCGTGAGATTGACCGCCTGCAAGCCTGCCTGGACGCGCGTCCGTGACAGCCCCACGCGTACTGATCACACGCCGTTTCGATTTTTCAGCCAGCCATCATTACCACCGGCCGGAATGGACAGAGGCGGAAAACGCCGCGGCATTCGGCCCCAATGTCCGGCAGCACGGTCACAATTACCGGCTGGACGTTTCGATCGAGGGCCCCATCGACCCGCAGACCGGGATGATCCTCAATCTCACCGAGGTCAAGCACCTCGTCGGCCGCGTACTCGAGCGCTACGACCATCGCAACCTCAACATCGACCACCCAGCCTTTGCCGACCGATTACCGACCACCGAGCACATTGCCATTCAACTGGCGTTTGAGATTGCGCCAGCGTTGCCGGGCGGCGTTCGGCTGGCCCGCGTACGCCTGTGGGAAACCGAAGATCTGTTCGCCGAGGTCCTGCCATGATCGTCCGTTTCGGTCGGAGCTACCGTTTTTTTGCGGCCCACCGCCTGCACCAACACGCGCTTTCCGACGACGAAAACCGCCGTGTCTTCGGGAAATGCAACCACCCGAGCGGCCACGGCCACACCTATGATGTCACCGTGGTGGTCGAGGGACGCCCCGATCCACGTACGATGATGGTCGTGGATATGGCCGATATGGACGCCGTCGTCGACACGGTGCTGGCCAAGGTGGCCTGGCACCACCTCGAACGTGATGTCCCTTTTTTCCGCGAGCATACCTCAACCAGCGAACGAATCGCCCAGTTTCTCTGGCAGCACCTCGAAGCGCCGCTGGCGGCGCTTGCCAGCGGGGTCGTACTGCAGCGAATCGAGGTCAGCGAGACGCGCAACAACCACTTCGAAATGATCAGGAGCGCCGCATGACCGCCGTACCCCGCGATCGCGAGCGCATCGCCGGTATTGTTCGTGAGTTGCTGACAGCGTTGGGTGAGAATCCCGACCGCGAAGGCCTCGAACGCACGCCGCAGCGCATCGCCAAGCTCTACGACGAGCTTCTGGCCGGCCACGACCAAGACCCGGCGGAGATTATCAACGGCGCCGTATTCACGATCGACTACGACGAGATGGTCGTCGTCCGTGATATTGAGTTCTACAGCCTGTGCGAGCATCATATGCTGCCGTTTTTTGGGCGGATTCACGTGGCCTATGTGCCTTCGGGCAAGGTGGTCGGTCTCTCAAAGATCCCGCGGATCGTCGACATGTTTGCGCGGCGCTTGCAAGTGCAGGAGCGCATGACTCAACAGATTGCCGAGCTCCTCCAAGAGCGGCTCGGGGCGCAAGGCGTCGGCGTCGTCGCCGAGGGTCGACACATGTGCATGACCATGCGCGGCGTCGGCAAGCAGTCGGCCGACATGGTCACCTCGGCTATGCTCGGCAGCTTCCGCGAGGACGGGCGCACGCGCAGCGAATTCCTGAGCCTGCTTCGAACGAGCGGCGTGGGCATCTGACAACACGCCAAATTCGCCCCCGGCCTGCGGCTCGGGTATACTGACGGCCCACGCCCCCTGTCCGACTCCGCATCCGAAAGGCTGCCCACGCTTGTTCGACGCCCTGGCCCGGAAACGCGTTTTTCTCGGTACGATCTATCTGCTCGTGGTGGTGCTTCTACCGGCGCCGCGGGCCAATCTCTGGTGGATCGGTTTGGCCATCGCTACCTTTGGTGAGCTGGTGCGCACCTGGGCCAGCGGTTACCTGTTCAAAAACGAGACCTTGGCCCGGACCGGACCCTTTTCGATCGTCCGCAATCCGCTCTACTTCGGCAGCTTTTTTCTCGGCTGGGGTATGACCTTGATGGGCGGGCAGCCACTGCTGATCCTCGCCTATCCGATCATCTTCCTGCCTTTGTATGTGCGCCGGATCGAGCAAGAAGAGCTCACGCTTGTCGAGACGTTCGGCGATGAAGCGCGGGCTTACTTCGCGTCGGTTCCGCGTTTGTTGCCGCGGCTATCGGGCTGGCGACCGGCGGCTGTGATCTGGGATATCCGGCGGGTGGTCTACGTGCACCGCGAATGGGGCAACTGGATCCTGCTCAGCCTCGTAGCCGGCTGGTTCTGGATCAAATTCAACGGCCCGCCGCACCTGCCGTAAGCATACCGCTGCGGCGTAGTCGCAGACCTCGCCGCGACCTGCAAGGTCCAACAAAAACCTAGGCTGGGCTACGTTCTGGCACCGCCAAAAATTTACGCAAAAGCAGCGAATTGCGTCCGGGCCGGGCGGCTCGCGCAACCCAGGTCGGCGCGCTCTCCAGCGGCTCACGCACGTAACCGAATCCTTCGAACCATTCCTCGGCCACCGTCGTAAGGACCCACGCACGGGTCGCGCCGCGTTCACGCGATTCGCGCTCGAGCGCCCGCAACATGGCCTGGCCGTAGCCCTCACGTTGCATACCCGCATGAACCGCGACGGATTCGATGAGCGCCTCATCGGCATCTTCGGCGTCAAAGCGCAGTGCGCCGCAGGCCGCAATCCGTCCATCGGCTTTGAGGACGCGAAAGCTTTCGAGGTTGGCTTCGATCAATTCGCGCGAACGCGGGGCCAGCGCTCCCTCGGGCTCCCAGCGGCTGATCAGGGCAACCAGTTCACTGAGTTCGGTCGGATCGATCGGCTGCACGATGCTGCTCGGATCGCGCGTCACCAGCACACCGCTGCCCGAACGGCTGAACAACTCGCGAATCAGCGCGCCACGCCGGGTGCCGTCGACAAAGTGCACACGTGCAACGCCGCTTTGGCTCGCTTGGGCAGCAGCGTCGAGCAGACGCGCCCGGCGCCCCGTGCTGGGCCGCCCCGCCAAGTCCTCGATGGTCCATTCGGCAGGCGTGTCGACCTCCGGCATGTTGGGCGTGAGCAGCACCAGCTTGGCAGCTTGCGTTTCGACGGCAATAGCAACGGCCAAATCAAGCGGCGGCACCCACAAGGGGAGCCCCGTGGCGCCCGGCAATGCGCCGCCGAACAGCAGCATATGCTCACGCCCAAGCAACTCGCCAAGGCGCTCGCGCTCAACCGCCCGCACGCGCCCGAGCTGGCCGTAATCGGTCCCACCGACAACACCAATGCGGCGGGCCGTAATCAAATTGCCGGTCAGCACGCTGAGGCGATAGCGCCGGTCGGGAATGCCGATCCAGCCACGCGACAGCAGATCGGTCCAACGGCGAATCTCGCCTTGCGCCACAGCCGCCGCTGCCGACTGCATCTGGGCATCCAGCGGCTGTCCATCTTCCGGTCCACCGTCGACAATCAGGGTCAGTTGCACGCCCAACGCATGCAACGTGGCGAGTTCTTCGGCCAGGCCTGGCAATTCGGCTGCGGGTAGGTCACGATCAGCCCAGAGGACGTAGTGCGCACCGCGGGCCTTGACCAGATAAGGCGCGGCCTCAAGAAAGCTGGCGG
>CAZUAB010000195.1:0-4103 GCA_964617795.1 uncultured bacterium | reverse complement strand
GCGCGCTGAGCGCGGGCCTGCGTGGCGCCTTGGGGGATGGCCTTGGCGCGCTGAGCGCGGGCCTGCGTGGCGCCTTGGGGGAGGGGGCCTTGACATTCCCGCGTCGGTCGACTAAGCTTTGCATGAACACGATTCGCGCCTTGAACGAATCTTGGCGCGACGGTGTCTTGGAGGTCGTCGCCATGGCTGTCCTACGCTGCCGCGCATCCTTCGTTCCGCGCTGCTCCAGCGGCATTTTCGGCTGGGCCACGCTGACATCGCTGGTTCTTGGGCTGGCAGCCTGTGGGCCTGCGGTCGGGCCAACGTCCGGTACGCAAGAGCCGTCCGCAATCGACGCAACCTCGTCTCCCGTACCCCCCCCCCACGACGTTAAGGCAAGCGCCACCGCCGACGCCCTCTGCGGCGCGCGTGGCCGTCTATTTGACCGATGCGCCCACGGATGACATCGACGCGCTGTGGATCGACCTGGCCCGCGTTGATATCGTGCATACACCGACGGGCAGCAGCGACACAATTGTGACGACGGTGCAGGGCGAGGCTGGGCGCTTCGACCTGCTGTCGCTGCAAAACGGCGTACTCGCGGCACTCGGCATTGTTGACCTGCCGGCCGGGCATCTGTCGCAAATCCGTCTGGTTCTGACCGGCGCCGAGGTCGAGCGGGCCGGTGTTCTGGAGCCAGTCGTCGTGCCGAGCGGCGCCCAGTCTGGGCTCAAGATCAACGTCGATGCCGACTTGGCGCTGGGTCGCAGCTACGAAGTGATCGTCGATTTTGATGCCGCCAAATCGCTGCATCGTCCCCGGGGCCGCGGCTGGATGCTGAAACCGGTACTGACGGCTGAGGTGCGCGAAACGGGCGGCGGCAACCAGCCGCCGACGGCGCTGCCCCTGTCGGTTACGACCGAGGACTTCACGCCCGTATCGGGCGTGCTGCCGGCGTCGGATCCCGACGGGGACACGCTCCACTGGGCGCTGCGGACACCGAGCGCGCATGGGGCAGTGACGATTGACGCACAAAGCGGCGCCTTCGTGTTCGAGCCAAGGGCGGGCTTTTTGGGCACGGCGACGTTCGGCTGGGCGGTCAGCGACGGCCTCGTTTGGTCCGACGAGGCCGTCGTTACGATCACCGTGACGCTGCCGGGTGGTGAAGACCTACCGCCGGACCCGCGTCTTGTCGCGCCCGCGATCGACCGCAGCCTGCCATACGACATCGGCGCCGCCAACGCATTTCTTTACGAGGGCACAGTGCCTGTCCAGCAGGGTGTACAGCCGGGCGCAATCGAGACGCGGCGAGTGGCGATCGTGCGCGGGCGGGTCCTCGACCGCGAGGGCTTGCCGCTGGCGGGCGTGCGGGTATCGATCGTCGGCCAGGCGCAGTACGGCTGGACACGCAGCCGCGAAGACGGCGCGTATGATCTGGCGCTGAGCGGCGGCGGCGAGCAGACGCTACGCTTCGAGCGTCCGGGCATGTTGACGGTCGAACGGCGCGTGGTCCTGCCGTGGCGCGAGTTCGTCGGTGTGGATCCCGTGGTACTGCTGCCGCTGGACGCCAATGTGACGGCGATTGTGCCGGGCGCGTCGTGGTGGCAGGCAGCCACGGGCAGCACGAGCGTGGATGGGGCGGGAGTCCGCACCGCCATGCTGCTGGTCCCACCGGGCACCGCCGGCTGGGTCGAGCAGCGTGGCGGTACGGCAACGGCCTTGCCGTCCGTCTGGCGTGTGCGGCTGACCGAATTCACGGTCGGCGAGCGAGGTGAAGCGGCCATGCCGGCGGTATTGCCGCCGCAGGTGGGGTATACGTACGCGATCGAGCTGAGTATCGACGGGGTGGATGACCCCGAAGCGATGATTCATTTTGACCGGCCACTGCCGCTGGTGCTGGAGAACTTTCGTGACATACCCGTGGGCGAGGCGGTGCCGGTGGGGGTATACGACCGGCGCCTCGGCCGCTGGTTTGCCGAGCCGAGCGGCCGGGTGATTCGCTTGGTCGGCATCGACAGCGCCGGGCGGGCCGAGCTCGATGTCACCGGAGCGGGCGTTGCGGCGGATGCCGGCGCGCTGGCGGCGCTGGGCATCGGCGACGGCGAGCGCGTGGAATTGGCGCTTCGCTACGGCGTCGGCAGCGAGTTGTGGCGGGTCGAGCGCCGCCGTTTTACACGGCCGGTCGACCTCAATTACTCGGTCGAATGTGACGACGAGCACCCCGAGCTGTGCGTGCCGCCGGACAGCCGTGCCTCGAACGGCAATCGCCGCGGCCCGGCCGACGACCGCAATGACGACAATGAGCAGCAATGCGGCAACCAATGCTGCAGCAGCGGCTCGCTGATCGGCTGCAATGACCACGGCGTCAGCCAGCGTGTACCGCTCGTGGGCACACCGTGGGTGATGCGCTATGATTCGCGCTGGACCGCCGGCTTTGCCCCGAACCTGCGCATCGACCTGCGATTGGCCGGCAGCGAATTGCGTGATTCGCAGCTTCTCAGCCCGGTGCGGATCGACGACCAGGGCGATTCTCGTTATCTGGAGCATGCCGCCATGCCCAATCAGGTGACGAGCGTGCAGTTGTCGGCGCTGGATCCATATGGACGGCCGCGCCCCGGCCGGCGGTCGGTGTCGGTCAAGGCCGGGGCGGAATTTGCCGGGCGGCAGGTCGCGTCACCGACATTCGGTGAACCGGTCGACACGTCGGACCTGTGGGGCAATCCCTCGCTGCGCACGCTGGTGATGTGGCAGCACCACGACGTGCGGGTCGGTGCGATCGCCCCGTGGACCCTTGGGCTGCGCGGTTGGAATATCGAATCGCTCCATACGTGGGATGCCGACGGCCGTACGCTCTACAAGGGCAACGGCTCGGAGGTGGTGATGGACGAATTGGGCGCGGCGCTGCGAACGATCGCCGGCATCCGCGGCACGCCGGGCGGCCAGACCGGTGACGGCGGGCCGGCCACGGCGGCCCGGATTTTCAGTCCGACGGGTATCGTGTTTGCTGCCGACGGCACGCTGTACATTGCCGCTCAGACGGCGATCCGCCGTGTCGATCCGGCGGGCGTGATCTGGACGGAGACGGATTTTGCGGGTCTTGGCGTGCATTCGCCCAGCGGCATGGCCCTTGTCGACGGCCGGTTGGTGCTGGCCTTCCCGAGCCAGCACCGCGTGTTGGCCTGGGATCTGGCGACACGCACGTGGTCGACGATTGCCGGTACGGGTGTGGCGGGATTTGCCGGTGACGGCGGACCCGCCACAGCGGCGCAGCTGAAACTGCCCCGGGGCGTGGCCGGCGGCATCGACGGCGCGGTGTACATCCTCGATGCCGGCAACAGCCGCGTGCGGCGTGTCGGTCTGGACGGGGCGATCCGCACGGTGGTCGGCGGCGGCACACTCGATGCGCCCGATGCAGCGCCGACGGAGCTGCGGCTGTACGCCCCGGGGAACATCGCCGTCGGTCCGGCCGGCGATCTGTATGTGAGTGAGCAGCAGCACTGCCGCGTCCGCCGTATCTCGCCGTCGCAGCAGTCGTCGGTGATCGCCGGTACGGGCCTGTGCGTGGTGCCCGCCGATTTTGACGACGGGGCGACGCAAACCACGCTGAATCGACCGATTCACGTGGCTGCTGCCCGTAGCGGGCGCGTGCTGATCTCGGTTCACGGCACGGGTAGCGTGTCCGGTGACCGTGCCCTCTACGAGGTGCAAACCGACGGCAGCATCGCACGCCTTGCTGGCGGTGGCGATCATCCGACTGCCGAAGGCCGCCCCGGATCTCGCCTCCAGGCGGTCGTGGCATCGGGTTTGGCCTATGATCCCATGGGGCGGCCATGCTTTGCCGAGTCGTCCGGCATTCACACGGTCCGCTGCCTCGAGGGCGGCCTGTCGCAGGCGTGGGGCGGCGGTGAGGTCGCAATCGCCGATCCGGCCGACGGGCTTGTGCACGTGTTCAATAGCGCCGGCCGGCACCTGCGCAGCCTTGATCGGCTGACGGGGGCAATCGTTGCCCGCTTCTTCTGGGACAACGACCGTCTGATCGGCCTTGAGGACCGCGACGGCAAGCGCACGACGATTCATTACGGCGCCGACCGGCTGCCGACGGCCATCGAGGGGCCGTTTGGGCA
>CAZUAB010000194.1:0-4145 GCA_964617795.1 uncultured bacterium | reverse complement strand
CAAAGCTCCGCGTAATGGGCTTCGTTGGCCCTGGCTTCGCCACGCGTACTCGTAAAGGTGAAGTAGATGCTGCCGCCCTCGGGATAGACGTGGCTGAAGTGGGCCAAGACCAGTGCTTCGCCACGCAAAGCCTCTCGCACCGCGTGATATCCACGCGCCAGATTGCGCCAAGGAAAAGCGACCTCCATCGTATCGACGAAGCCGCCGCTGGCATAGAGGCGCGCCTGCTTAAAACTGACGTCATAGCGATGCGCAAACCACGCCCGGCCCGGTTTTTCACCGGCGGATACACCGCCGGCTGCGGCAAGAATATCATCGGTGGCTTTGGCTTGCCAGGCCGTAGCCTGAGCCGGTCCTTGGTGCATCAAAATCAGCAGTGAGTGATCGACCAACCGCTCGCCCACGGACTGGACCAAGCCGGGCTGGACGAGCGCCAACCGTTCGGCCTGGTGCATGAGTGCCTTGCCGACGCGCTTCATCAGCGTTTGGCCAGCCGCTTTTTCGGAGCCTCCGTCGGCACTCAAATTCCGGGCCAACAGCGTATCCAATGGGTCATAAAGGCGCACAACGGCCGGATGCAACCCGGCTTGCATCACCTGCCGAAGCGCAATGATCGCCTCTTCTACCGTTGGAAATGTCCACGACCGAAACAGCCGAACCTCGGGCAGCGGATCGACGCGGAAGGCAATGCGGGTAGCTGCTCCGAGTGTGCCTTCGGATCCCATCAATAGCTCGGCCATGCCCTCGCCGGGGCCTCCATCGAGGCGAATACGCTCACTGCTGCCGTCCGGAAAAACCCAATCGAACGCCCGCACGCGGTCTTCGAACTTGCCGTAGCGTGTGCTGAGTTGGCCGGCGCCTCGCGCAACCATCCAGCCACCCAGCGTGCTGCACATGATGGACGACGGGAAATGTCCGGCCGTGACACCAGCCCGATTGAGCTCATCCTCAAGGTTCTGCCCTACCCAACCGACGCCACCTTCAGCGATGCCATCACTTGCCCGTATGTCGAGCGGGTCCATGAGCATCTTGAGGTCGAGGACAATGCCTTGTTCTTCGGGAACGGCGCCGCCACAAACGCCGCTACCTGATCCGACCGGCGTAACCGGCACCCGGCGCGCTGCGGCAAATCGGTAAACGCTGGCCACCTCCTCGTTGGAACGGGGCCAAACGACAACACCGGGAAGCGCGCCGTGCCGCCGCGCCTGCAGGCGAATCTGCAAAAGCGGCCAGCAGTCGCGGCTGTAGGACAGACGATCAAGCATGGCCCCGGAAACCCGTAGGCCGGGAACCTCACGTTCGAGTGCATTCAGTAGTTGACGGTGCGGCATGGGGTGTGTGAAGAGCCTCCGCTCGAGACAGGTTAATCGCGCCGGGAGTGCCTGTCAATCCCGCCCTTGGTCTGCGTGGGCGCTGCGCCACTCCAGAAAAGCCCGGATAAAGCCGTCAAGTTCGCCGTCCAGAACGCCATCGGTGTCCGACGTTTCGTGTTCGGTGCGGTGGTCTTTGACCATCTGGTAAGGATGCAGCACATAGCTGCGAATCTGACTGCCCCACTCGATCCGTTTCTTGCCGGCATGGAATTCTTCCACGCGCTTTTCTTTTTCGGCCCGCTCGAGCTCATAGAGGCGTACCTTGAGCATCTGCATGCAAACAGCCTTGTTCTGGTGCTGTGAACGTTCGGTCTGGCAACTAACCACAAGGCCCGTCGGCATATGGGTGATTCGCACTGCCGAGTCTGTCGTGTTCACATGCTGGCCGCCGGCGCCCGACGAACGAAAGACATCCACCCGTAGATCCGCATCACGGATATCCACTTCGATCGTGTCGTCGAGCACGGGCATAACGAAAACAGCCGCGAAGCTGGTATGGCGACGCGCGCTGGAATCATACGGGCTAATTCGTACCAGGCGATGAACACCGGATTCGCTCTTTAAGTACCCAAATGCATTTTCGCCCTGGATGCGCAGTGTGGCGCCTTTGATGCCGGCCTCTTCACCCTCTTGGATATCAAGGATTGAGACATCCCATCCCTTTCGCTCGCAGTGCCGGATAATCATCCGGAAAATCATCTGCGCCCAATCTTGGGCTTCGGTGCCGCCAGCACCGGCCTGGATGTTGATGAACGCATCCATGCCGTCGTGCTGATCGGAGAGCAGGCGTTCAAGTTCGAAGGCCTCAAGATCGGCCTCGACCGCAACAGCCAATTCGCGCGCTTCGTGCCAAACGTCTTCGTCATCGGCTTCCTGCGCCATTTCGCCCAGCGCCTCAGTGTCGGACAAAGACGTCTGCAGCCGCGCCAAGCGCTCCAACGGCGCACGCAGCCGCTCGATCCGCCGCATGGTCACCTGCGCACGCTCTTGGTTGTCCCAGAAGTCTGGCGCCGACGTGGCCGATTGGAGGTCAGCGACCTCGGCTTCGCGGCGCGGGACGTCCAATGCGGCAGCCATCTGCTCGAGGCGTTGCTGCAAGCTCGCAAGATGCGAGCGATGTTGACCGGTGTCGATCATGGGGTGTATTGCTCCGAATGCAGGCCTGCCAGCTCGGCGCGACGTCGCCGGGCCAACCACCATTGTCCCGCAAGCGCAGCCAGTCCGGCAACCCCAAACCCCAGCCAGATCCAGCGCCATACCCAGCCCCAGACGACAAACGGCGTCGGACGGCCGGGCGGTACATCGGCAACGACCGTGGCCGGCCGGTACAGACCGGTGGCGCCGTGGACGAACCCCTCACGGTCGATCCAGCCGCTGATGCCGGTGTTGGCGGCGCGAACAAGTGGCAAGCCGGTCTCAATCACCCGCATCTGGGCCAATGCCAGATGCTGCCGCGGCGCCGCCGTATCCCCGAACCAAGCATCGTTTGTGATCTGCACAAACATTTGCGCACCCGCTGCGGCAAATTCCCGTACCTCGTAAGGAAAAATAGCCTCGTAACAGATCAGCACGCCGAAGCGGCGATCGCCCAGCGCAATGGGCCGCCGCCCATCCCCTGGCGCGAAGCTACCGATCGCCTCGACCATTTTTTCGACGAAAAAAAGCAGCTCTTGAAGCGGAACATACTCGCCGAACGGTACTAGATGCACCTTGTCGTAGGTATCAACGACGTGCCCATCGGCGTCGAGCAAAAAGGCCCGATTCAAGAGCTGGATTTTGCCGTCGCCTGTGCTGCGATACGCAGGCGCCCCTAGCAGTAGCGGTACGCCCGTATCGCTCGCGATTCGCTTGACCCAATCCTGCAGCGGCCCACCCTGCTGAAAATAGAACGGCGCCGCGGTCTCAGGCCAAACAACCAAATCCGTGTCCGGAGCCCGATCCAAGGCACGCCGCGTCAGATCTTCATATTTTTGCAGCGTCATCCGCTTCATCTGCGGCGACCATTTCATGTCCTGGTCGATATTGCCTTGAATGATGGCGACCTTGAGTGACTCGCCGACTGGCGCCGGTCGAAGCTGCATCCACAGTGCGGCGCCCCCCCACAGCACGAGCGCACCGCCAAGCGCGACCGCGCCGCGGCGGCGCGGACCGCGCAGCAGGTCGACGGCCCCGGCGGACGCAAGCAGGACCAAAAAGCCAAGCCCCGTTGAGCCATACACGCCCGCGGGCGCGACCAGCGGAGGAACCGACGTAAGCGGCAACGCCCAGGGGTTCCAAGGAAACCCAGTCAAAACGTGACCACGGAGCTCCTCTCCGGCCGCCAGCGCCACCGCAAAAACCCACGGTGTTGCGCGGGCCCCGAAGCGCGCCGCCAAGACCTGCCCGAAACCGACCCATGCGGCACACCATGCGGCCAGAAGCGCCCAAGGAATGAACGCCAGCGCCAAGTGCAGACGCCCGTAGACGTGGACCACATAGACGATCCACGTCAAACCCAACCCAAAGGCAGCCAACCCGAACACCCAGCCGTCGCGAAGCGGGCGAGCTGGGTTTCGTTCCAACCGGGCATAGAGTATGGCCACGCCGACAAAAAGGAGCGGCCAGAGCGCGGCGCCCGGCATGGCGGCTGCGACCAGAAAGCCACCCAGCACGAGGTCCAGGCGGAAACGGTAAGCGCGAGCGAGCGCTCGACGCAGAACAACAGGCATCGAGCGGCTCAGGGCCAGACGAAAACGGCAGAGATGCCGCCGGCCGCCGCAAACGTCAGGCGAG
>CAZUAB010000193.1:0-4162 GCA_964617795.1 uncultured bacterium | reverse complement strand
CGTATCGACTGGGTCGCCCGCGAGAGCGGCCACGAGGCGCCTGCTACCGCGGTGGCAGAACTCGACGCTGGCGCCCTGACACCGGTGGCCATGGCCGATGAGTCGGGGTTTCTGGTTCTGTTTGGCCTGGCCGACCCGATCCGCGCCGAAGCCGCCGAGGTCTTGGCCGAACTGCGCCGTCGCGGCCTACAAACGATCCTGCTGACCGGCGACCGCCCGGCCGCTGCCGCCCGCGTTGCAGCCGCCCTGGGCATCGATGATGTCCGTGCGGGCCTGTTGCCGGCCGACAAATTGGCCGCCATCCGCGCCATGCAGGCCGAAGGCCGCAAGGTGTTGATGCTTGGTGACGGCATCAACGACGCCCCCTCCCTGGCCGGCGCCGACCTCGGCGTGGCCATGGGCGCGGGATCAGACATCGCCGCCGAAGCTGGCGACGTGGTTCTGGTACGCGACCGCCTGCAGGATCTGCTTACCGCACTGGCCCTCGGCCGCGCCACGATGCGCACGATCCGCCAGAACCTCTTCCTCAGCTTTTTCTACAACGCGCTGGCCATCCCCGTCGCCGCCGGGGTGCTCTACCCGCACTTCGGCCTGCGTCTCGAGCCCTGGATGGCCGCGGCGGCCATGGCCATGTCGGACGTGTCGGTGATCGGCAATAGCCTCAGGCTGAAGTGGCGGCGGGTGTGAGGTGTCCCTGACCCTCGTCCCCGCCCTTCAGTTATCCTGAACGGATGGCCGAACATCGCTTCGTACTTGGCTGGCGGGTAGCCAAGCCGCATCTTCGGCGGCACGCCGGCGTTTTTTTGCTCGGCTTTCTGTTGCTCGGCGTCACCAACGCCTTGCAGGTCGCAATTCCTTGGCTGCTCAAAATCGGCGTCGATGCGTTGCCGGGGCTGGCGGCTGGTGAGGGCAGGGCAGGGGTGCTCGGCTGGGTGGGGCTCGGCATTGCGGCGGCGGCGCTTGCGCAGGGGGTGACGCGCGTCGGCAGCCGCTGGCTCTTGTTTCGGGCTGGGCGCGATATCGAGTACGACATCCGCGGTGCCGCCTACGGCAAGCTGTTGGGTCTGGACGGCACCTGGTACCGGACCTCGACACGCGGCGACCTCGTCAGTCGCGTATCCAATGACATCTCCAATGTGCGGCTGCTCTTTGGCTTTGGGCTGCTCAACGTCGTCAACACCGTGGTCGCCTACATTGCGGCATTTGCCGTCATGCTGAGCATCAATCCCATGTTAACCGGTCTCGCCGTATTGCCGCTGCCGCTCCTGTTCCTCTATTTGCGCAGCTACGGCGGTCGCCTGCACAGGCGCTTTCTTGATGCCCAACAGAACTTGGGGCAGCTCAGTGGATACCTGCAGGAAACTCTGCAGAGTATTGATGTCGTCAAGGGATTCGCACGCGAAGACGCGTTCATTGAGCGCTTCTTGGTACGCAACGACGCCAACTACCGCGCCAACATGCGGCTGGCCTGGACCCGCGGCGTCTTGGTGCCGCTCAGCATATTCATCGGCGGCTTTGGCGTGTTCATCGTGCTTGGCGCCGGCGGCTGGATGGTCATTGAGCAGCAGATCACGATCGGCGAATTCGTTGCATTCCAGGGCTACCTCGGGATGCTCGTCTGGCCGACGTTGGCGCTTGGATGGCTATTCAACATCCTTGAACGTGGCCTGGCCAGTCTGATTCGCGTACAGGAAATCATGGACGCCGAACCGGCGATTGCCGACCCGCCGGACGCCCTCGTACACGTGCCTCAAGGCCGCGTCACCGTGCGCGACCTGCATGTCGAGGCGGGCAATGAGGACGGCGGCGAACCGTTTCGGCTCAGTGGCTTTCACCTTGACCTCGAGCCGGGACGGCGCGTTGCGCTGGTTGGGCGCACTGGCAGCGGCAAAAGCAGCGTGCTGCGTGCCCTGCTGCGGCTCACCGAAGTTGACCCCGGTACAGTCGCCTATGATGGCCACGACGTGCGGTCGCTGCGACTGGCCACCCTGCGGGCGGGCATCGGCTATTTGCCGCAAGAGCCTTTTTTAACCGGCGGCAGCGTACGTGGGGCACTGACGGCTGGAAAGGGCGAGGTTGGCGATGACGAGGCTTGGCGTGTGCTCGACGAAGCGGCGCTCAGTGACGAGGTTCGCGACATGCCACAGGGGCTCGATACGCGGCTCGGCGAGCGCGGCGTAACGCTGTCCGGCGGGCAACGGCAGCGGCTTGCCTTGGCGCGGCTGCTGTTGGGTACCCCGCGTGTGCTGATTCTCGATGACCCACTATCGGCACTTGATTTTGAAACGGGCGATCGCGTACGTGAAACCATCGCCAGGATCGGCGAAGGGCGGTCCATCCTGTGGGCGACCCACCGTTTGCAGCAAATGGATTGGTTCCACGAAATCATTCTGCTACGCGATGGTCGGGTCGCGGCACGGGGTCGTCATGATGAGATGATGGCTGACGAGGAATACCGCCGGCTCGTCGAACGACAGCAGTTGTTGCGCCGCCTTGAGGCGCAACTATGAGCCGCTTCGGATCCTTCGCCGTCGATACCGCCGGTGACGAACAGCGACTGTTTGATCGGGGCCTGGCGGCCCGCATCTTGACCTACACGACGGGAATGCGCGGCTGGGTGGCACTGGCGCTTGTCAGCGCACCGCTGCTGAGCGCCGTGCAACTCGCCCGGCCCTACATCATGAAGCTGGCCGTCGACGACGCCATCCTACCCGGCGACACCGGATTGCTCGTACGTTACACGGCGCTCTTTTTGGCCGTACTCCTCGGCGAACTGGCCGGCATGTACGGGCAATTGATGCTACTGACGTGGCTGGGCCAGCGCGTGCTCGTAAGGCTACGCGAGGCCCTTTTTCGTAAGGTTCTGCGGCTCGACCATGGTTATTTCGGTAGCCACGCGACGGGCACGACGCTCACCCGCCTGACCAACGACCTGGAATCGATTCAGGAGCTATTTGCTGCCGGCATTGTCACGCTGGTGACCGACATCCTCAAATTGGTCGGCATCATGGGCGTCATGTTGTGGCTTGACTGGCGGCTGGCGCTCGTCACATTCGCGGTGCTGCCTGTGCTCTATGCGCTCTCCAACTGGTTCCGCGCCCGGCTACGGCTGGCCTACCGGCGTGTACGCAATGCCGTTGCCGCCGTCAATGCCCAGCTTGCGACCACCGTCGACGGGATCGAAGATATCCAGGCGTTGTCGTTGGAGGCCGATCTTGAGGCGCGCTTTGCCGTTGCCAACGACCGCCACCGGCGCGCCAATCTCGATAGCATCATGAACGATTCGCTGCTCTACGCCGTCGTCGAGATGATGGCGAGCTGGGTGATTGCTGGTCTGATTTGGTTCGGTGGCGGCGAAACCGTGCGTGGGGCTGTCACGCTGGGGGTGCTTGTGGCCTTCATCGAGTATGTGCAGATGTTTTTTGTGCCGATCCGCGACTTGTCTTCAAAGTATGCGGTGCTGCAGTCGGCCTTTGCCAGTGCCGAGAAGGTATTTGGCCTACTTGATCGGCCGGTTGCCGTCGAAGAGCCAGCCAACGCGGTCGCTCCGGCATCTGGGGGCAAGCTGCGGTTTGATTCGGTGACATTCGGCTACGATCCCGAGCGCCCGGTTTTGCGGGATATTAGTTTTACGGTGCCGCCGCGTGGGTTCGTGGCGGTCGTTGGTCCGACCGGACACGGCAAAAGTACAATTCTGCGGCTGCTGCGCCGTTATTGGGATGCCGACGCCGGCTGTGTTGAGCTCGATGGCGCCGATGTGCGGACGTGGCCGCTCGGTGAGTTGCGGCGTCGCACGCTGGCCGTCGATCAGCGCAGTACGCTGTTTGCCGGGACGGTTCGTGATAATTTATTGCTCGGCGAAGACATCGCCGATCACGTCCTGCTCGATGCATTACGGCGTTCCGGCTTCGATCACCTCCCCGACCCCACAGCCTTTCTGGACCGGACCGTCCAAGAAGGGGGTCGCAATTTGTCGCAGGGCGAACGGCAACTGCTCGCCCTCGCTCGCGTATTGTGCCGCGATCCCGAGGTATTGGTACTCGACGAGGCCACCGCGCACATCGACTCGGCTACCGAGGGTACTATCTATCAGGCCCTGCGCAACGAACGCGGGCGCCGGACCCTGCTCGCGATTGCCCACCGCCTGAGTACGATTCGCGAC